>PLSY01000177.1 GCA_003164275.1 Acidimicrobiaceae bacterium
GCCTTCGTGGCCGCCACCATCGCCTGTGCCCAGCAGGACATCAAAAAGGTTCTGGCCTACTCGACGGTGTCCCAGCTCGGCTACATGTTCCTGGCCATCGGCTGCGGGGCCTACGAGGCGGCCATCTTCTTGATGGTTGCCCACGCCTTCTTCAAGGGCCTGCTATTCCTCGGCGCCGGATCGGTCATCCACGGGCTCCACGACGAGCAGGACCTGAAGCGCATGGGCAACCTTCGGGCCTACATGCCCATCACCTTCGTGACCTTCGGCATCGGCTGGCTGGCGATCGCCGCCGTTCCGCCGCTGTCGGGCTTCTGGGCCAAGGGCGACGTGCTGGAGAATGCCTGGGCCGCTCACCCGGCCTTGTGGGCCATCGGCATCGTGACCGCCGCCCTCACCGCCTACTACATGAGCCGCCTGACCGGCCTCGCCTTCTTCGGCAAGGACCGCTGGTCGGAGAAGGTCCCAATCGACGAGGGCGTGGACGCGCCGGAGCTGCACCATGCCGACGGAGCGATTCCCGAGCCCCATGAGTCCCGCCTGATCATGACCATCCCACTGTTCATCCTGGCCTTCTTCGCGGCCGTGGCCGGGCTGATGGCGACATCGAATGTGCACTTCTCACTGTCCAACTGGATCGACCCGGTCTTTGGTAGCAATCTCTACGACGACCACCTGAGCACCGGCGCCATCTGGACCCTCGGGACGGTCGACGGGGTCATCGCCGTGGTCGCCGTCTTCATCGGCCTCAGCCTGTGGATCAACCGGGCCGAACGCCCGGCCCTCGAGACGATGTTCCTTCGCAAGGCCTGGTACATCAACGAGCTCTACGACACCGTCATCGGGCGCCCGTCGGAGCGCTTCGCCTCTTTTTGCGCCAACGTGATCGACACCAAGGTCATCGACGGGGGAGTGAACGGGTTGGCCGACGCCGCCCGCCAGTCGGGGACCGTGGTGAGGAAGACCCAGACCGGCTATGTGCGGAACTACGTGCTCGGCATCACCTTGGGCGTCGTCCTCGTGCTGGCCTTCATGCTGAGCCGGATGTGGTGGAACTGATGTCCAGCACCCCATTCCCCTTCCTCACGACCCTCGTGCTCATCCCGGCCATCGGCGCCGCGGTAGTGGCCCTCGTGCCCACGAAGGCTGTGTCCCGGTGGTTCCACCAGGCCCTGGGCGTCACCGTGAGCCTGGTCACCCTCGTCATCGCCATCGCCGTCGCCCTCAAGTTCAAAGCCGGCGACGGGGGCTATCAACTGGTCTCCAACCACATCTGGGCCAAGCAGCTCGGCATCCACTGGGATCTCGGCATCGACGGGATCTCGTTGTTCTTGGTCCTGTTGACCGCCGTCCTGTTCCCCTTGACCATGCTCGGAGCCCGGGCCCGCCGCGACCCGAGGTCGTTCGTGGCCTGGCTGCTGTTGCTGGAGGCGGCCTGCCTCGGGAGCTTCGTCTCCCTCGACTTGGTCCTGTTCTTCTTGTTCTTCGAGCTCACCCTGGTCCCGGCGTACTTCCTGATCGCTGGCTGGGGCTACGCCCGACGGGGCTATGCGGCCATCAAGTTTTTCATCTACACCTTCACCGGCTCCGCCTTCTTGCTGGTCGGGATCCTGTCGGTGGCCTTCATCCACCAGTCCCAGACCGGGTTCTTCACCTTCGAGCTGCCGGCCCTCATGCACACCCACTTCTCGGGTACCGAGGGAGTGCTGCTGTTCTTGGCCTTTACCGCCGCATTCGCCGTCAAGGCACCGCTGTTCCCCTTCCACACCTGGTCCCCCGACGCCTATGCCGAAGCACCCACGGCCGGCGCCGTGCTCCTGGCCGCCGTCATGGCCAAGCTGGGCACCTATGGGATCATCCGGTTCGACCTGAACCTCTTCCCGCAGGCCACCCGGACGCTGGCACCTTGGGTTCTCACCCTGGCCGTGATCGGCATCATCTACGGAGCGGTGGTGGCGTGCGCCCAGCGCGACCTGAAGCGCCTGTTGGCCTACTCCTCGCTGGCCCAGATCGGCTTCATCATCATGGGAACCTTCGCCCTCAACAGCCAAGGCCTCACCGGTGGCGTCCTCCAGATGGTGAATCACGGACTGATCATCGCCACCTTGTTCATCCTTGTCGGCTGGATCTACGAACGACGCAAGACTTGGCAGGTCACCGGCCTGAAGGGTCTGCAAGCAGCCGCCCCGGTGCTGGCCGGCGTGTTCACCGTCGGGATGCTGGCCTCGATCGGCGTGCCCGGGCTGAACGGGTTCGTGGGTGAGTTCCTGGTCCTGGTCGGCACCTTCGAGGCTCACCGCTGGTGGGCGGTCGTCGCCACCTTCGGTGTGATCGTGGCCGCCATCTATCTCCTGTGGGCTTATCAGCAGGTGTTCCACGGCGAGCCGACCGAGGCTGACAAGAAGATGAAGGACCTAGGAGCGAGCGAGCGGCTCATCATCGCCCCGCTGATCATCCTCATCGTCTTCCTCGGCGTCTTCCCGAAGCCGATCCTTGACCGCATTACCCCGTCGGTCAATCAGCTGGTGGTCCACATCGACCGGGTCACCCACACCCGTATCCCGGCCAATCTGCTGTCGGGCTCGGCGGCGCCCGCCGTTCCCCACCACCTCTCGACCTCGGCGCTCGTCACCCCGAAGGCCCTGGCCTCTGGCCTGCCACCGTCCACCACATCGACCGGAGGTGTTCACTGATGTCCACCTTGGCCATGTTGGCGACGACGGCGGCGAACGCCAAGATCCGGGTACCCCACGTCGACTACCTGAGCATCCTGCCCATGATCATCATGATGGGCGGCGCCCTGTTCTTGATGGTCATCTCGTCGCTGTTCCGCAAGATCCTGAACGTGACGACGGGCACGGTCGTGGCATCGGCCGTCTCGATCGCCGCCCTGGTCGCCGCCTTGTTCCAATGGGACCATGTGATGACCCACGGCCCCTCGGTGACCATCGCCGGCGCCATCGCCTACGACGGGTTCGATGTGTTCATCCAGGTCGTGGTGTCGATCGCCATGCTCTTGACCGCGTTGATCGGTGATGGCTATCTGAAGCGTGAGGGGATAGAAGGCCCCGAATTCCACGTGCTGGCCATGATGTCGGCCTCGGGGGCCATGATGATGGGCGCAGCCAACGACCTCATCGTGATCTTCCTCGGCCTCGAGATCATGTCCATCGCCCTCTACGTGCTGGCCGCCTTCAACCACAAGCGGGCAGAGTCGGGCGAGGCGGCGCTCAAGTACTTCGTGCTCGGCGGGTTCTCGTCGGCCATCTTCGTCTACGGGATCGCCCTCACCTACGGGGCCACGGGGTCGACCAACCTGCCCCAGATCGCCGACTACCTTGCCAAGAACGTGGTGGCGAGCAACGGGGTGCTGCTCGGCGGCCTGGCGCTGCTCCTCGTGGGTTTCGGCTTCAAGATCGCCGCCGTCCCTTTCCACATGTGGTCGCCCGATGTCTACCAAGGGTCGCCCTCCCCGGTCACCGGATTCATGGCCGCCATCGCCAAGGCCGGCGCATTCGCCGCACTTCTGCGGGTGTTCGTCTCGTCGTTCGGCACCGTTCGGACCGACTGGCAGCCCATCATCTGGGGAATCGCCATCGCCTCGTTGCTGGTCGGGGCGTGTGCCGCCCTGGTGCAGAAGGACATCAAGCGGATGATGGCCTACTCGTCCATCAACCACGCTGGGTTCATCCTGCTCGGTGTGGAGGCAGCGACAACCCGCGGCGTGTCCGCCTCCCTCTACTACCTGTTCACCTACATGTTCTTGGTCATCGGCTCCTTTGCCGTGATCACCGTCATGGCAAAGGACGGGGACACCGGCCACCAGATCTCGGACTACCGGGGCCTGGCCAAGCGACAGCCGGTCGTAGCCCTGGCCTTCGCCGTCCTGCTTCTCGGGCAGGCCGGGGCCCCCTTCACCACCGGGTTCCTGGCCAAGTTCGGGGTGGTCGGGGCTGTGGTCGCCACCCACGCCTACGCCCTGGCCGTCATCGCCATGGTCACCGCAGCCATCGCCGCCTTCTTCTACCTCCGGGTGGCCGTGACCATGTTCTCCCCGGTCGGTCCGGCCGGCGATCCCCTGGACGGTGACATCGAGCTCGGGCAGACCACCGAGCCGGCCGAGGTGGCGGCCACGCCGGCGGCGACAGGAGCCATTGATGGTCCGGTCGCCAGCCTCCAGGTGCTCACCGACTCGCCTCCGACCACCGCCGTGAGCGAACGGGGCATCGTCTTCATCCCCGGTCTCACCTGGCTGGCCATCGGCGTGACCGTGGTGTTCTCGGTCGTCTTCGGTATCGTCCCCGGGCCGATCCTGGACTTCGCCCACCAGGCCACGCTGCTCTTCTGATCGTTCGAGGCCGAGAGAGCGGAAATCCCTGAGGCGAATAGAGTGCCGGTCGACCTGGCCGATCATCCCTGCTGGAATCGGCGCCGTCGGGGTACTCTCGAAGACCAGGCGCCCACGGGGTGGGCGGTGACAAGGGAGCCTCGATGACCACTCCGCCCGAGATGAGCCCGATGGGCAATCCGAAACCATCCAAGAGCAAGCGTCCACCGAAGGACATCATCAAGTTGGTCGTGGCCGTGATCGGGCTCGTCCTGCTCATTGCCTTCGTCCTCGACAACAGCCAGACGGTGAAAGTCGGCTTCGTGTTCTTCAGCGCCCGGCTGAGCCTCATCTGGGTTCTCCTCATCGCCGCCTTCCTCGGTGCCGTGGTCGACCGACTGGTCATCCTCATCGGCCGGCGCCGGAAGAAACGGGCCACCCAAAACGCCCTGTAGCGGGCCGCACGGCCGCAGGGCCGTGTCCCAGACACACGGTGTCGGGATGGCGGGAGAGCGACGTCGACATGGTCGGCCTTCCGAAACGGCCTTCGGCGGTGGGATGATGGGCCCATGACCCAGGCCACGCCCAAAGAGCGCGCAACCTTCGGCAAGGAGGCGAGAGCAAAGGCCCCCCGCTCCAGCCATGGCCAGTGGGAGGCCCCGGCGAACCGGACGGACCCCTTGGAGATCCTGGCCCTGCAGGCCACGACCCGCGTCCCCGAGCTGGTGCCCATCCGCTACGGGCGCATGGCCGCCTCCCCGTTCGCCTTCTTCCGCGGAGCGGCGGCCGTCATGGCCGCCGACCTGGCCCACCAGGTGCGCTCGGGCCTCGACGTGCAGCTGTGCGGGGATGCCCACCTGTCCAACTTCGGGGGCTTCGCCTCACCCGCTCGACGGATGATCTTCGACGTCAACGACTTCGACGAGACCATCCCCGGGCCTTTCGAGTGGGATCTGAAGCGCCTTGCCGCCAGCCTGGAGGTGGCCGCCCGCAGCCAGGAGTTCGACGATGCCACTCGCCACTCCATCGTGATGCAGGGGGCCTGCTCCTACCGCCAGGCCATGCGGCAGTTCGCCGGCATGCGGAACCTGGACATCTGGTATCTCCGGCTCGACCTGGAGGCCATCGCCGCCAACTGGGGCGCCCTGGCCAGCAGGAAGTTGACCGAGGCGTTCGAGCGGCGGGTGGCCAAGGCCCAGAGCAAGGATCACCTGGCCGCCCTGGCCAAGTTGACCGTCGAGGTCGACGGCAAACTCAAGTTCGTATCCAACCCGCCTCTCATGGTGCCGGCCGAGGAGGCCTTCACCGACGTGTACTCCAACCACAACGTGACCAACCTGCTCAGCGCCCTGGCCGAGTACCGACAGACCATGTCCGGTGACCGCCAGCGCCTGTTGGAGAAATACGAGTTCGTCGACCTGGCCCGCAAGGTGGTGGGCGTCGGGAGCGTCGGCACCCGGTGCTGGGTGGCCCTGTTCGTCGGCCGTGACAATGGCGACCCTCTCTTCTTGCAGGTCAAGCAGGCTGAGGCGGCTGTCGGTGAGCCGTTCCTGGCCAAGAGCGCCTTTGTCACCGAGGGCCAGCGGGTGGTCGAGGGCCAGCGCCTCATGCAAGGGGCGAGCGACATCTTCCTTGGCTGGGACCAGTTCGAGGGCGAGGACGGCGGCGTGCGCGACTTCTACGTGCGCCAGCTCTGGGACTGGAAGTTCTCGGTTGCCATCGACACCATGACCCCTGAGATGCTCGGCATCTACGCCCAGATCTGCGGCTGGACGCTGGCCCGTGCTCACGCACGCTCCGGGGACGCCATCGCCATCGGCTCCTATCTCGGTGCCGGCGACCGCTTCGAGCGGGCCATGTGCGAGTTCTCGGTGGCCTACGCCGACCAGAACGAGCGGGACTTCGCCTCGCTCACCGGCACCATCGCCTCCGGCCACCTCGAGGCCGTCACCGGGGTCTGAGCATTCCTCGGCCTACTGGGTCGGGTCGGGAATGGTCCAGTCGACGTTGATCGGGCGACGCAGGATGATCCTCGGCCGCCCGACGACCGCGGCCCGGTCGGTGCTCCACGGGGCCGGGGCCGCCAGGGTCAGGCCGGCCAGGCCGCGGAGCGCACCGTCATAGCCAGAGCGGATCCAGGCGAACCTGGCCCAACACCCCTCCCGCTCCGTCTCGGGCACCGTGAACAGGGTGGCGAGCTGGTCGAGGGCGGCGTCATACTCGTCGCGCCGGACAGAGATGACGGGTGGGGGCTCGCCCGCGGCGGCGCTGGTGATCAGCCCGGCGAGGAGGACCGGAGGTTCGATGGGCAGTCCCGCCGCCCTGCCCACCCGGACGAGGGCGGGCAGTCCGTAGGCGAGGGCCAGCATCGGCCCTCGCACCTCATCGAGGCCGTGCCCCTCGGTGTTGAAGTCCGAGGCAGAGAACATGATGGCGGCGGCGTCGACCATGGCACCCACCGAGGCCACCCAGGACTGGTCGGGGGAGGACTCGGGGAAGTAGCACAGGGCGGGGAACGAGGTGTGGGTCTGGTCGAGGTCCAAGAGCCAGTTGACCATGGTCCGCCACAGCTCGGGGTTGTCGAGGGACTTCGAGCGATGGAGGTTGGCCAACAGCCCGACCGCTGACGGCGGGGCGCCGACGAAGGGGCGCAGCAGGCTGATCCCCTTCTCTCGGGCGTTGTGGGCGGCGTAGATGGTGGGGAGATAGCTGATGAGCAGGGCCACCAGGCCGAGGCCTATGGTCGCTTCGACAAAGCTCAGCCATACCCGAGTGGCCCCGTCGGGCTCGGCGAACCCCAGGGTGAACAGCGAGGAGCCGCTGACTTCGAAGGCCCGCTGCCAGGTGTCGCGGCTGATGCCCCAGAACAAGAAGGTGAAGCCGACAGTCACACTCAGCATCCACACCAAGGGCAGGCTGACCAGGGCCACCGGGGCGTAGAGGGCCCGCAGGTTGTCCTCGCGCTCCTTTTTGCCCCAGTGGTGGACGAGGAGCCGGTCGAAGACGGCGAACACGAAGCGGGCGATGTGGGTGAATCCGTCGCGCGGCAGGACCACGGTCTCGAGGGCCGAGATGAGCACGGACCCCACCGACACCACACCGATGACCACGGCGATGACATGGAGGGTGACCAGTGCGGCTGACATCGAAGCGAGGGTCACGGGCACCATTATGAGGCGATCTGGTACAGGTCGTCGCCGACGAGCCACAGGCCGACGATGAGGGCGATGAATATGATCACCTGGTCCCTGTGGGTCTCGATCCAGTAGCGGAGCCCGTCCAGGCGTCGCTTGGCCTCGAGCGGCGAAAAGACGGCATAGAGCTCCATGGCCAGGTAGCTCGACGTGCAGACCAGGCAGAAGACGGCGAGCAGGATGAAGGACTCGACCGAGGAGACATCGAGCTGGACGACCACGGCCGCCCCGGCGCCGACCAGGACCCAAGGCTGGAGGAGGAGCCCGAAGGGGGCGGCCGCCCATGCTGGCATGTGGTCCACTTTGGCCATCCAGGCCGGGGTCTTGTGCGGCTTGGTGCCCACTCGGCTGCGTCGCCGGAAGGCCAGGGCGATCAGGGCGACGCCGAGGAACACCTTGATGGCGAGCACCGTGGTCGACGGTACTGTCGCCGGCTTCGGGGGCTTGCCACCGGTGATGAGGACGACCGCGGCCACGATGGCCACCAAGGAGGCCAACCAGCCGAGGATGAACGCGGCGCCCTTCAGCTTCCCCCGCTCAGCGCTCAGGACGAGGATGAATCCGGTGATGGGGATCGGCTCGAGTGTGACGGCCACCCCGATGAGAATCAGGTCGAAGACAGCCACAGCGCTCCGGGGAGGCCCCGGCGGCTCCCGCCTTCGGCCCCGGCCCACGCGGCGCCCCGCTCAACCATCGATGGGGGTGGCAGTCGTCGGAGCGCCGCCGGCGGGAGCGGCCTGGGGTTTCCCGGAGAGCTCGGCAGGACTCTGGGGAAGCCATGCCGTGGCGACGTAGGCCACCACGACGGCCACGATGACCAGGGGCATGGTGGCCAGAGCGTCGCTCAGGACCAAGAGGGAGGCGAGGAGCACCGAAGTGAAGGGCAGCTTCAACATGGAGGTGGCCATGGCGCCGATGCCCATGGCCACGGCCGGGACGAGAGCCATTCCCGGGAGGTGGGAAGCGGCGATGCCGATGGCCCCCCCGATGAACATCGACGGGAAGACAGGACCACCCCGGAAGCCGGACAGGGAGATGCCATAGGCGAGGGACTTGAGGGCGATGAGCAAGAGAAGGGCGCCGACCGTCCATCCGGCGGCGTGCTGGACGAGGCCCGGGAGTTCGTTCTGCCCGGAGAAGAGCACCTCGGAGACGCCCCTCCCGGTGGCCTCGGAGAAGGCGATGGCGAGGCCGGCCACGGCCAGCCCGGCAATCGGGGTGATGAGGACCCGACGCTTGGCGATGATCGGGCGTAGACCCACGCCGATCAGGCGCACAGCCGTGCCCAGCAGGGCGGCCACCAGGCCGAAGGCGAGCGACCACAGGAACATCACCCCGGTCGGATGGTGGAAGGCTGGCAGGCCGGGAATGGCCAGGGAGAACGTGCCGAACCCGGTCAGCTGGTCCAGCCCGACGAACACGAGCGATCCGATGCCGGCGGCCAGAAGGCCGGGGACAAGCACCAGGCCGAGCATCGGGCCCCCGAGGCCCGATGCCTCCATGAGGAGGAAGGCCCCGATGATGGGCGACCCGAGCAACGCGCTGATGGCGGCGAAGCTACCGGCCGCGGCCATGACGATGGCGACGGTCGGCGGAGCGTCGCGTTTGGCCAGACGGACGGCGAGGACACCGAGCCCCCCGCCGATGGCGATCAGCGGAGCCTCTGGCCCGAGGACGACCCCAAGGCTCAAGGTGGCGAGGGCGGCGAGAAAGACTCCGGGCAGCTCGTTGAGCTGGGGAGCGCCTCCGGTCTTGAAGCCCTCCGAAGGCTCGTGGCCGGACGTCCCGGGGAGGTACTTGATGGTGGCGCCGACCAGGAGCCCGGCGATGGCCAGGAGGGGGAGCGGCCACCAGGCCGGGGTCCCGGCGAACCCGATGGCCTTTGGGATGGTCTGGAAGAAGTTGTGCTGCAGCCAGGCCACCAGCTTCAAGAACCAGTAGGCCACCACCGAGACCGGGACCCCGATCAGGCCGGCCAGGACTAGGAGCTGGACATAGCTCTTCGATCGGAGGAGGGCCATCGGATCAGCCGCCGCCTCGCCCGGTGCGCTGGCGCCCGGTGCCCCCTCAGCGGGACCGGTCACGGTATGGCTCGGGTGCCCGGGCGGAGAGTACATGGATTGCACTGCAATGAATGCCTCGAGATGCTGCGTCTATTTCTGCCATTCGGGTGGCCAATGGTCCGTCCTTCAACCAGTTCCTGTCCAGGTTTTAGGGAAGTGCCCACGGCTGCCACGTTAGCCAGAGTGGTCAACCACGCCGCGGCAATCAGGTCCATGGCTCGGCCATCGTGCGCCGGAATACGGCGAAGAAATTCCTGTTCGGGGTGCCTGCTCCGGAGATTCGATGCGACCATTTGCCTGACAGTTGTCGACGACGTGTCGGGTCTGCCGTCAAAATCATTCGAGAACAGTAGCCCGAGACACTAAGGTCTCACCTCGTCCCCGATTGAAGGAGCAACACCGAACATGTTTGCCTACACCTATCCATTGCTGAGCATCTTTTGGACGATGCTCGAGTTCTTCCTATTCTTCCTGTGGATCTGGCTTCTCATCGTCATCTTCAGCGACATCTTCCGCAGCCACGACATGGGCGGCGTGGCCAAGGCCATCTGGGTGCTCTTCGTCATCATCCTGCCCTTCCTCGGTGTCCTCATCTACCTGATCGCACGCGGCGGCAGCATGCACGAGCGGGCCGAGCAGCAGGCTGCTCGCCAGCAGAAGGCGTTCGACTCCTATGTGAAGGAGACGGCGGCGAGCGGCGGCAGCGCCGACGAGCTGGCCAAGCTGGCCGACTTGAAGTCGAAGGGCGTGCTCACCGACGCCGAGTTCGAGGCCCAGAAGTCGAAGCTGCTCAGCTGAACCTCTCGCCGGCCTCGGTCGGCGACCTGCGCAGCGTGGACGACGGCCGCTGACGACGCCTCGAGCGTCGGGCGGCCGTCGTCGCGCCCCGACCCCGGTCGGGCAGATGTCCGTACCCGAGCGTCCCCCACGACACCTGAGCGCTCACCCCAGCCGACCTCGGCGGTTCGCCCGGCGACGGCCGGCGGGGGGGTGGGGAGTGCCCGTTCTTCAGTCGGCCGGTCGCGGGCCCGACGGGTCGGNNCGGCATCCCCGTTGTCCCAGTCCCCGAAAGAAGCGGCGATGAACGCCTCGGTCTCGCGCTGGGCGGCCACCTGGCGCTTCTCGGCCCCGGCGGCTAGGAGGCGGCCGAGCACCGGAATCTCCCAGAGGGACTCGGCCCGGAGGATGGCCATGACTACCGGCACGAGATGCTCGGCGGTGTCGAAGACCACATAGCGGGGGAGCCACTCGGGCTCGTACTTGGCGTTGAACCGCCAGAGGGACTCAATCTGGGCGAAGTTGGAGAGGCGCTTGAGGAACCAGCGCTCGGCCCGCTGCACGGTCCCGTCCCCCTTGTCTCCCGACAAGGTGGAGCGCAGGGCGGCGAAGTTGAGGCTCAGTCCCTCGTAGCCCTCGTCCCGGAGATGCTCGATGGTCGAGCACAGAGCGAAGTCGACCAGGCCGTTCGGGTGGTCGCTCGGGTCACGTCGCATGAGGTCGAGGGAGTACCCGCTGATGCCCGGGGCCGGCACGAACTGGCACATGGCCGCAGCCGCCCCATCCGGCCCACGGACCACGGTGAGCAGGAGGCCGGTGTCCCGCGGATCGAACACCCGGCCGAGCATCATGGAAAAGCCCCGCTCGTGCTCGCCCTGGCGGCTCATGCCCATGAGGGCGGTCAGCTCCTCGGAAAGGGCGGAGTCGAGATGGGCAGGGTCGTGGAAGGTCGCGGTGTAGCCGTGTTTCTTTATCCGGTTGAAGGCCTGCCGGAGTCCTTTCATTTCGCCTCCGGCGAGGGTGAAGGGCTGTACCTTCACCACCGCCTCGTCGCCCAGGTAGATGTTGTGCATCCCCGCGTCTCGGTAGACGGAGAGCCACTCCTCGCCTGCTCCCATGACCGATGTGACCCACCCGTGGTTGTCGGCGAAGCGCCGGAACGCACCCCAGACCTGCTCGCGCTCGTTGCGGGGCCCGATGGGGTCGGGCGAGATGAGGCAGATGCCGCCATAGACGGCATAGGCCACCAGGCTGTCCCGGTGGAAGAACCACTGCTTGTCGGACCGGAGGGCGAAGTAGTCGAGGGTGGAGGCGCCGTGGCGACGGACGATGTCCCTCGCCCGGAACTCGGCCGCCCGACCAGAGGTGAGGCGCCGGTCGACCACCGGCCGGGTGAGCAGGAACAAGGTCACGGCCACGAGCGATAGTCCGATAGCCAGCAGCGAGGGGGCAATGAAGTGGTCGGCACGGCGGGGCAGGGGGATGGTGTTGATGCCGACCAGGCGTTCGGCCACCCCCCAGAAAGCCGTCCACCACGGGATGTGGCCTGTGTTGTGCCGCCCGACGTGGGTGAACAGTTCGATGGAGGCGGTGGTGAGGAAGGTGATGCCGACCACGCCGACGCCGAGGGCGATCATGGCCGACCTGAGGGACGACCAGTCCGAGGCGGCCTGGAACTCCCGACGTTGGGTCAGCAACAAGATGAGCACGGCCAGGGCGAGCAACGACTCTTCGATGTCGGCCCCGGCGATGATGTGGAGGACGATCGTCCCGGCGAGGAGGACGACGGACACCCTCCAGGACCGGCGTTGCCCCCGCAGGATGCCGCGACCCAAGGCCACGAGGACGAGGCCGGCCATGGCGATGAGGGCACCGGCCGCCTCGCTGGCCCGGAGGGGCAGGAACTCAAGCACTACATGGAGCCGGCCCCTGAGGGGCGGCGTGATGGCATCCAGGAGGTCGACGATCCCGGCGAGCAGGATGGCCGCCGACGCCCACCGCCTGACCCGCCGGGTGCGACGGTGGCTCTGGGTGAAGTCGGGAGCCGGCGGCCACGAGTCGCCCATCGGGTAGGAGGCGACGAGTGACGGGTGGAGGCTCCTCGCGTTGCGGCCTCGGACGACCATGCGCTCGAGCACCGACGGCGACCGCAGGTCGTTCTTCCCGACCAGCATCCGGACGTGGAGCTCGGCCCCGGTCTCGAGCTCGACCCAGCTGACCCGCTGGGCATTGAGGTAGACGGGGGGAAGCCCCAGTCGACCACCGTGCTCCTCCACCACTTCGGTGGTGGCCCCGACGTTGGCGTAGAAGCCGGTGCCGAGGTGGGTGAGCTCCGATTGGAAGGTGGCGGCCGTGATGAGGCCGGCATAGCCCTGCCCGACCAGCCTCCTCGCCGCGTCGCGGGCGGTGTCGTTGGCCTGCGCCTCGGACAGGACGGTGTCGAGAGCCCCGCCGCCGAGGATGGACCACATGCGTCGGCTGAGCAGCCCGAGCACCAGGGCCAGGGCGGCCAGCACGACCAGGGCCACCAACAAGGCGATGGCGACCTGGTCCCCGAGATCGGCCCGGTGGGCATGGCTGACCACCTTGGCGGGCAGCCCCGATCCGAGGTGGTCGAGGACCCAAGGGGTGACGGCCACCCTCAAGAGGCCGGCCACGGCGAACGGCACGAGCAGCCACCAGGCGAAGCGACCGAGCCGGCGGTAGAGAGTGCGCGACACGACGAACCGGGACAGGGCCGATGGATCGCTCAGCCGGTTGAGGCCGACCAGCCAGGGCGACTCCTCGGTCGATTGGGCGGCCAGCCTGCGCCACCCCCGCCCGGCCGACGTCTGGCCGATGATCCCGGGCTTGGCATCGGCGGCCGGGTCGAACTCGGTCTCGGGCCCGGAGCACCCCGAGGCGTAGGCGTGCTCGCCCGGCTCCACTCGGACGACCCGCTCGCCGACGGCGCTGTGCAGGTGGAGGTCGACCGGCCCCAGCTGCTCCACCCCTCTGGTCGCCATGGCCTCGACGGTCTGCGGGTCGGTGTCGTAGCCCGGCTCGTGGGTGCCGATTTGGCGGATCACGCGGCGCTCGTTCACGGTGAGGAAGCGCTCCAGCGAGGAGCCGAGGGCAGGGTGGGCCTCGAGCGAGGCCTGGGCGTGTTGCAACGGGGTGCTGTCGCCGGTCAGGTCGAAGAGGTTGCCGGCGATGATGAGGATGCCCGGTCCGTCCCAGGTGTCGAGGGCCCGGGCCAGCTCGGCGCTGACCAAAGAGGAGGACGTGGTGGCGGTCGGGGTCAACAAGAGGTCGGAGACGACCATCACGCGTCGGCCGAGGGGCACCTCGATGGAGGTGGCCCCGGGCTCGGGGGTGAACGACAGCGGAGCGACACCGGGCACCATTCCGCCGGTGTCCACCCTCCCTGGCGATTGTGTGGTCGCGGTCACGGACCCCCCATCGTAGGGTCCAGGCGCCGGTAAGCTGAGGCACCGCCGGCCTGATGAGGGTCTGCCGCCAACAGACGAGGACGGGGGAGCCGTGACGAACGAAAATGCTGAGCGCTCGGGCGCAGGAACAGCCTTGCCCGAAGCCACCATCGAGGACTACTTCTTAGAGGACCGGGTGTTCCCGCCCTCCGCGGCGTTCACCGCCCGGGCAGTCGTGTCCGACCCTGCCGTCTATGACCGGGCCGCCTCGGACAGGCTGGCCTTCTGGGCCGAGCAGGCCGGTGCCCTCGACTGGTTCGACCCCTGGGACACCGTGCTGTCGTGGGACCTCCCCTTCGCCCGGTGGTTCGACGGGGGGACCTTGAACGTCTCCTACAACTGCCTCGACCGCCATGTGGCCGCGGGCAGGGGGGACAAGGTGGCCTTCCACTGGGAGGGCGAGCCCGGCGACACCCGCACGCTCACCTACTCCGAGCTGCTGTTGGAGGTGGCGACGTTCGCCAACGTGCTCCGCGGTCTCGGGGTCGGTCGCGGGGACCGGGTGGCCATCTATATGCCCATGGTCCCCGAGCTGGCCGTGGCCATGCTGGCCTGCACCCGGATCGGGGCCGTCCACTCGGTGGTCTTCGGCGGATTCTCCTCCGATGCCCTCCGTGACCGGATTCTCGACGCCGACGCCCGGGTCGTCCTGACCGCCGACGGCGGCTGGCGACGGGGGTCGCCCGTCGCCTTGAAGGCCAACGTGGACGTGGCCGTCGACGAGTCGCCCTGCGTCGACCACGTGGTCGTGGTCCGGCGGGTGGGCGACGAGGGTGGGCCGGTCGCCATGACGGCCGGACGTGACCACTGGTGGGACGAGCTGGTGGCGGGGTCCGACCCGGCGGCCGGAGGTAAGCCGTCTTCGACCTGTGCGCCCGAGCACATGGCCGCCGAGGACCTGCTGTTCATCCTCTACACCTCGGGCACGACGGCCGCCCCGAAGGGGATCATGCACACGACCGGCGGCTATCTGACCCAGGTGGCCTACACCCACCGGGTCGTGTTCGACCTCCAGCCGGCCACCGACGTCTACTGGTGTGCCGCCGACATCGGCTGGGTGACCGGCCACAGCTACATCGTCTACGGCCCGCTGGCCAACGGGGCCACTTCGGTGATGTATGAGGGGACCCCGGACTTCCCCGACCGGGATCGCTGGTGGTCCATCATCGAGCGCTACGGGGTGACCACCTTGTATGCCGCCCCGACGGCCATCCGCACCTTCATGAAGTGGGGGACCGAGTACCCCGAGCGCCACGACCTCTCCTCGTTGAGGGTGCTCGGCTCGGTGGGCGAGCCCATCAACCCAGAGGCCTGGATGTGGTACTCAACCCATATCGGCCGTGGGAACTGCCCGGTTGTCGACACCTGGTGGCAGACCGAGACCGGGGCCATGATGATTGCTCCGCTGCCCGGCATCACCGCTACCAAGCCCGGATCGGCCACCTTTCCCCTTCCCGGCATCTCCGCCGAGGTGGTCGACGAGAGCGGGGTGAAGGTCGAAAAGGGCGGCGGCTACCTCACCTTGTCCGAGCCCTGGCCGTCCATGCTGCGCGGCATCTACGGCGACCCCGAGCGCTACAAGGAGACCTACTGGAGCCGGTTCGACGGCAAGTACTTCGCCGGCGACGGAGCGAAGATCGACGAGGACGGCTACCTGTGGCTGCTCGGCCGGGTCGACGACGTCATGAACGTGTCCGGGCACCGGATCTCGACCACCGAGGTGGAGTCGGCCCTGGTCGATCACCCGGCCGTCGCCGAGGCGGCCGTGGTCGGGGCCAACGACCCGACCTCGGGCCAGGCCATCGTGGCCTTCGTCACCCTGCGGGCCGACGCGGGGGATCCGAACGACTCCCGAGGCCAGGAGCTTCGGGGCCATGTGGCCGACAAGATCGGCCCCATCGCCCGACCGAAGACCGTCGTGTTCACCGACGAGCTGCCGAAGACCCGGAGCGGCAAGATCATGAGGCGGCTGCTCCGTGACGTGGCCGAGGGCCGGGTCCTCGGCGACACCACCACCCTCGCCGACCCGGCCGTGGTCGAAGAGATCCGAAGGCTGGCTTCGTCCTCGCCTTCTGAAGAGTGAGCCCGGCGATCGGCCCGAGCAACTGGGCGTGGCGGGCCGGTCCCCTCTCCTCGCCCGGCGAGGCGGTGATCTTCGATGTCGACGGGGTCCTCTCCGACGCCGTCGGCCGCCAGCACTTCATCGAGGAGGGCCGAAGGGACTGGGACCTGTTCTTCGAGTCCTGTGGCGACGACCCGGTCATCGGGGAGCTCGCCAGGCTCCTCCAGCTGCTCGATGAGCGCCTCCAGATCGTCCTCCTGACCGGTCGTCCCATGCGGGTCCAGCCCCAGACCTTGGCCTGGTTGGAGCGGTACGGGCTTCGGTGGGACCTGCTCGTCATGCGGGCCAGGGGGGACTACTCCCAGGTGACCTGGTTCAAGCGGGACACCGTCGATGAGCTCCGGTCCTACGGGTTCGACCTGCGACTGGCCTTCGAGGATGATCCCAACAACTTCGCCATGTTCCACGCCGTGGGCATCCCGTGCGTCTACATCCACTCGGGGTACTACGAGTAGTCGAGTCCGGCCGCCGGCCGTTCAGGACACGGCCCGCCGGTAGACCCGGGTGGCCCAGGCGAGCACCAGGGCGCACAGCGGGACGAGCACACAAAAGGCCTGCCAGACAGGCGGTGTCCCGAACCGTCCGGCGGCCAGCTCCCGGGCGGCGGCCACCGCGTAGTAGAGCGGGTTGAAGTGGGCGAGGACTCGCATCCAAAGGGGCCCGAAGGTGATGGGGATGAGCACGCCGGCCAGCAACAGGATGGGCAGGTTGATCCCGTTGATGACGGCGGCGAAGCTGCTGATCTCCTTGGTCACGAGGGCGGTCGCCATGGAGAAGGCCGCCATCAAGGTGGCGAGCAGCCACAGCACAACGACCAGGACCAAGAGGCCTAGCCAGTGGATGGTGAAGCCGAATCCGTAGCCGACGGCCACCACCACCGTGTCGAAGACCAGCATGGTGACGAGGCCCGAGAGGATCGGCCCCATCAAGATTGCGAACCGGCTGGCCGGGGTCACCCGGAGCCGCTCGATGAGGCCGGACTGCAGCTCGAAGATGGTGCCGAAGCCTGCACTGGCACCGCTGGCGAAGGCCAGTAGGGCGAGGATCCCCGGCAGGAAGATGTCGAGGACCGTGCCGGTCGTGAAGCCTGGGCCACCCAGGGCGTGCTTCAACAGCGGGGTGAACAGCACCAGGTAGAGGACAGGCGTCGAGAAGCCCACGACCAGCCACACGGGATTGCGCAGCATCTGGACGGTGTAGCGGTGGAAGAGCAGCCCGGTGTCTCGGAGGGCCTTCATGAGTGCATCCCCTTTTTGGTGCTGGAGCCGGGTTCTGGGTCGGATCGAGGGTCGTCGGTCTCGGGCCCGGTGGACGCTCCGCCGGCGGATCCCGTGTCCCGGAGGGACCGACCGGTCTGGCGGAGGAAGACATCGTCGAGCGTTGGCTCGGACAGGCTCATCGACCGGATGCCGATGCGCTCGCTGTCGAGGAGGCGGAGGATCTGGGGGAGGGCGATGCTGCCGTCTTCGACGTAGAGGCGTACCTCCTCACCCTCCGTCGTGATCTCCCTCACATAGGGCTGGGCGGCGAGGAGGTCCGACCAGCGGTCACCGGCACCGTCCTCGTCCCGCAGGGAGAGGACGACCGACTCTCCGGCCACCTGGCGCTTCAAGTCCCTGGGCGTGCCCTCGATCACGATCTCGCCGTGGTCCATGATGACCAGCCGGTCACAGAGGGCGTCGGCCTCTTCCAGGTAGTGGGTGGTGAGGAAGACGGTGGTGCCCCGGGACTGCAGGGCCCGCACGTGATCCCACAGGTTGGCCCGGTTTTGAGGGTCGAGCCCGGTGCTCGGCTCGTCCAAGAAGAGCACCTCGGGCTCGTGGACGATGCCGAGGGCGATGTCGAGTCGCCGCCGTTGGCCCCCCGAGTAGGTCTTGACCCTCCGGTCGGCGAACTCGGAGAGGTCGAGGATGCCCATGAGGGACGTGGCGCGCTCGGTGACCGACTGCAGGTCGCCGCCGTAGAGGCGACCTTGGAGGATGAGGTTCTCCCGACCCGTGGCCAGGTCGTCGGCTCCACCCAGCTGACTCACGTAGCCGATGCGGCTCCGGACCTCGTTGGGCTGGCTGGCCACATCGAATCCGGCCACCGTGGCCGTGCCCGAGTCGATGGGCAACAAGGTGGTGAGCATGCGGAGGCTGGTCGTCTTGCCCGCCCCGTTCGGTCCGAGGAAGCCGAAGATCTCCCCACGGGTGACTTCGATGCTCACTCCCCGCACCGCGTCAACGGGGCCCCTGGCCGAGCGGAAGCTCTTGGCCAGGTCTGTCGTGGTGATGACCTTGTCCATGGTGACAGTCTCGCTCGCTCTCGATGCGGTCATCGATGACCCCCTCCATAACTCACTGTCCCCGCCTTCGAGGGCAGGGGGATTCCGTGTCGACCTCCCGGTAGACTGGCGGGCCTCCATCAGTCGAGCCCGCTCAGGCTCCGTTTCCCATCGGTCCCTCGAGCCAGATCCCCTACTCAGACTCCGGTGAGGCGCCGGAGTAGAGCGGTGAAGTGACGACGCTCGTCGTCTTCGAGCTGGCCGAAGAACAGTCGGTCCACGGCTTCGACCGACGCATTCGCTCTGTTCGCCAGTGCTGCGCCCTCTTGGGTGACCGTCAGTGCTCGCGCCCTTCCATCGGTCGGATGAGACGCCCGCCGGATTAGGCCCTTCCTTTCGAGGGCTCGGAGCACCTGTGACGTCATCATCGGGTCGGTGTGCGCGTGGTCGGCCAGATCGCGCTGAGTGACCGGGACATCCGACCTGAGCCAGGTGAGCGAGGCCAGCAGCACGAACTGCACGTGCGTCAGGTCGAACTGCTGGAGCACAGCCCGCTGCGCCGCCTGCCAGGAGTTGGTCACTCGCCAGAGCATGAGCCCGGGGCTGTCGTCCGCAGTGCCGAACTCGCTCTGCAGATCGTCGGTCACCGGCGCAGCATCGAACGGCGCAGTACCGTCACATCGTCGGTGTCGAGTGGGATCAGGCCGCGGCGGAGCTGATAGCCCCAGTTGGGTGCGGTGGTCAGCCGGAGTCGGGACTTGACGTCCTTGACCGGGAGCGGTTCGACGTCTTCGTAGCGAACGCGACGCCGGAACGGCTTGAAGTCCCCCTCGTCCGCCTGCCAGATCTCGTCGTCCGCAACGGTGCCGATGGCGGTGAACTGGCGAAGGGGAGTCCGGTCGCCGAGGTGCTCGACAGGCGAGTAGTAGACGAGTGTGTCACCCGCCTTCATCCTGGCCAGCCCGACCCGCTTACCGTGCCCGACCTGGGCGATTCCGAGCGCCACGCCCCGCCGCACATGTTCCGCGGACGCCACGACGAGCCAAGCGTTCATGACTGTTCCACGAGCCGTACGAGGCGATCAAGGTCGGTCTGTGCGGAGTCCCGGAATCCACCCCCCATGACTCTCGCCCATAGGAGCGCCAGCGGGCCGGTGATGGTCACGAGCACCGAGAGGTCTGACCCACCTTCGGTCAACTGGACGGTGTGCTCGAACACAAGACGGGCCCCGGGCAGCAGGGTTGTGTCGGTGTACTCCCTTCCGGGAGTACACGCGGTGATGACGAACTTTGCCCTGGGTCCCCCTTTCGGCTTCAGCACTCCCCGAGTACCGACGGCAACAGGACCATCGAGCCGCACCCACTCCGTGTCCGGGGACCACGCCGGCCAGGTGTCGTGGTCGCACAAGCGAGCAAAGTAGGCATCAGGCGGTGCGCTGGATGTCGCACTGCCTCTTCCGAGTTCGATCATTCCAATAGTATGCACGCTTAGTAAATTGGGGGCAAGCGGACACGCTCTGGCGTTTCCGGTTCCACGCCCTCCGCCCTGGTCGGCCGCCTCGACCAGCCGACCAGCTCGGCCCTCCGCCGGGTGGTGCTTAGGGCTTTCCGAGCTTCCAGAACTGGAGCGGAGAGGTGCTCAACGCACGGGGGCTCGAGGTATAGGCCTGGACCAGCCACTGGGTACCGTGGGTGGGGGCAAAGGTCCAATCCGGTGGGATCAGGGTGACGGTCACCGTCGCCCCGGCCTGGACGACCACCGGGCGGTGGCCGGATTGGAACCAGAAGCCGTCCGGATGGCCGGAGCCGATGGTCACCATGAAGTGGGGGGTGACCGCCTGACCGGTGGTGTTGTGGACGGTGAGGGTGACCGAGTCCAACTTGGTGGCGGTCTGCGACGAGGTGGTCGAGCGCACTTGGAGTTGTAGTGGCGGGGAGGCGAAGGCGGCGACCGCCACCCCGATCGCAGCCACCCCGGTGGCCACGGCGGCCAGGCTGAAGGGAAGTGGGAACCGACCCCGCCCGGAGATGAACGACGGTCGCACACCCGGTGCCACGCTGACGATGGCGATGACGGTGAGGGGCAGGAAGTCGATCAGGTAGGTGGAAAGGCTCCGGGTGGACACGAAGAAGGTGAGGGGTAACAGGATCAGCCAGAGCCGCTTCATCTGGGGGTACCAGACGACGAAGCTGACCAACAGGGTCAGGTAGACGAGCACCCCGGCCAAGGTGAGCAGGGGCAGGGACACACCTCGCACCACTCCGTGGAGGGCCAAGGTGGCGAGACCCTGACCGTCGAGGACCAGGGGGTGGGTGAAGGGCAACAAGGTGCCTCGGACCCAGGCCCTCGGCGCCCACACGATGTAGGGGAGGTTCACGGCGAAGAAGATGCCGACCACGATGGCGAGGTAACCGCCGGCCCGGCGTAGGGGCCGGCCGCCGTTGTTGACCGCCTCCAGGTAGACGCCCACGAGGAGAAAGGGGACGCAGAACCACGGGGTCTGTTTGGTGGCGCAGGCGAGCCCGAGGGCGACGGGCCCGATCCAGCGGGCAGCGCCCATGCCCCGCCCGCTGCAGAACCGGTCCCACCGCCACAGGGCAAGGACCAAAAAGGGCAGGAAGACGGCGTCGGTCCCTCCCGAGCTGAAGATGTCCGAGAAGATCGGAATGATGAGGACCACGCCGGCGAACCAGCGCAGCGTCTTCGGCAACAGGGCGAAGACCAGGACCATGGCCAACGCCCAGGCGTACAGGTCGATCCAATCGACGATCTCGTGCCGGAAGCCGAGGGCAAGGGCTGGTAGGTCCAAGAGGAACGAGCCGGCCGGGTAGGAGAACTGGCTGACGTGTCCTCCATCAACCGTGTAGGTCCAGTAGTCGAACGGGTACTGCAGGAGGCGGGTCGCTGCGGCCATGGAGGCGGAGTAGGGATTGTGGCCGTGGAAGGCGAGTTTGGCCGCCACCTGATTGAAGGCCGCCGAGTCGGTGCTGTAGTACTTGCGAGTGTGGATGCTGACGCCCTGGCGGCTTAGGGTGACGAAGGCCACGGAACAAAAGGCCACCAGCTGGAACGCCAGTTGCCGCGGGGAGCGCACCAGCCATGTGGCAGCCATGCCGCCTATCCCGACCAGCACGAAGATCGGCGCCAGGTAGCCGGCCCAAACCCACGACGACCACGATCCCCACAGGTCGACGCCGCCGATCAGGGTGCCGATCCACACGACGCTCCACGCGCAGCGCTCAGCGATGGTGGTCGGATCGAGGGAAGGCGCCACGAGGTTCCGCGCTTCAGTGTCGACCGACCCCGAACCCTCGTCGCCTTCGTTCGGGTGGGTTGCCACCACTTCCAGCCGGGTCGGCTCGTCCGCCTCGGGTGTCATCGGATCGCTCATGGTCGCGGTCGGACCCGGCCGTCGGAGACCAGCTCGGTGGCCTCGACAGCCGAGCCGTGGGACCCGGATGGACGCCAGGCGTCATACCCGGGTCGAGCCAGGGCCGAAGGTACCGCCATCGCTCGGCCCACTCGGCCCACTCGGCGCGCCGAGCTCGCGCTCGGTCTCCGGTGTCGAATTAAGGAAACACCGCCCACGAGGCGACCTCGAGCACCGTCATGCCTATCAACAGGAGGGATGAGGCGCCGAGCACCGCCCAGTACGACCGGCCCTTCAGCCAGATGCCCACGGCGACGATGAGCGGGAAGGCCAAGAAGATGAACCGGGGACGGAGCCCGACCTGGGCAGAGATCGCGGCCATGAAGGCCGCCAGCACCCCATAGATGAGGAGGGGGGCGGGCATCCGGGTCTTGACGGCCGCCACCACTCCGATGACCACAGCAGCGATGCCCATGGACAAGATGATGCCGGTGACGGTGTTGGCGACGGGGTCCCGGACGAAGGTCACGATCACTGAGACCGGGTAGCGCAGGGACGGATAGCTGTTCCACCCGCCCTTTTCCGTGAGCCGCCAGGCGAGGAGGGATCCCGTGTGGTGCCAGAGCCACAGCTGGTAGCCGATGAAGCCGAGAGGGGTGAGGATGGGAGCGGCGAGGGATCGCCAGTCGCGCTCCTTGGCCACGGCCGAATAGGCGCACCACAGGCAGCTGAACTCGAAGGCCAGGGCGATGGGCGAGGTGGCCGTGGCCAACATCCCGAGGACCCCGGCGAGGACCCATTGGCGTTTCATGAGGGCCAACAGGCCGAAGGCAACGAAGGTCAAGACCAGGCCCTCGGAGTAGACGAGGGTTAGGGCGAGCGAACCAGGGAACAGGGCCACCAACAAGGTGGCTCGGTCGGCCTTCTGCTGGCCGGCGAAGTGACGGACCATGGCCCACACGGCGACGACGGAGGTGAAGCCGGTCACGATGGTGATGCCGATGCCGGCACTGAGCAGCGAGAGCCCGGTCGGGTGGGCCACCCACCGGATGAGGAATGGGAAGAGCGGGAAGAAGGCGATGGTGTTGCCGGCCGTGTGCCCGTGCACCTCCGGCAGCTGGCGCGGATAGCCGTTCAGCGCGGCCCGAATGAACCAGCGGCTGTCCCAACGGTCGATCTCTTGGGGGATGGCGGTGTTGGTGAACAGCGAGGTGATGGCAAGGGTGATGAAGACGACCGCCCGTGACATCACGTAGATGACGAGGGGCCGGAGGAGCCACTTCGGCCACCGACGGCCGGGCCGGGTGGGGGATGAAGAGGTGTGGGGGGCCACGACGCGCCGCTCGGTCACCGTTGCTGGGGCAGGGCGCTGGAGGTCGGTCGTCACGGCGGCCGTAGCCGGATCAACTGACATACTCACCCACCACCGATCGCCAGCGACCGGCGCGGACCAGCCAGACCGTGACGGCGACGACGGCCACGGTCATCACGATGTACATGGAGCCGAGGAGGCGCGGGCTCCCGCTCGGCCCGACGACCAGCATGGCCAGGGCGGCGACCACGGCGAGAGCCCGGGACCGCTGGGCAGTCGTGGCGGCCAGCAGCACGAGGCCCCACATCAGGTACCACGGCCACAGTGTCGGGCTCCCGACCACGATGAGGATGAGGGCGATACCGAGCGAGCGGACCACCTCGTGACGGCGGATGGTGAACAACAGCCACACGATGGCGGACACGGCCGCCACCTCGCAGATGGTTTGGACGACGGTCACCGTGGCCGATCGTCCGATGGGCAGTCCGAGGGGGTGGAGCACATGGAAGACGAAGACCCCC
Organism: Acidimicrobiaceae bacterium; assembly: GCA_003164275.1. The sequence continues at coordinate 23,423 of PLSY01000177.1, forward strand.
AAGGAAACCGATGGCGTGGCCAGCACCCTGAGCTCGGTGGGGATCTTGAGGGCGGTCGGCCCGAGCCACGTCCATCCGTAGCCGCTCGCCAAGGTGACCCCGACGAACACCAGCAGCGATATGGCCACGCCCTCTGCCGCCACCCGCCAGCGCTTGGCGATGTCTGTGCCCACCACGTAGTTGACCAGCAAGAAGATGACGGCAGCTGCGGCGGGCAGCTTCACGGTGGCGGCCAGGGCGCACAGTGCGAGGCCCCAGAGCAAGCGGCCCTCCAGGGCCAGCGTCACCCCAGCAACCAAGAGCCCGGCCATCAGCGCGTCGTTGTGGCCCGATGACACGAAGCTGAACAGTGCCAGGGGGCTCAGCGCGCCGAGCCACAGGGCGACCCCGGGGTCCGTACCCAAATGCCGGGCCAGGCGGGGCAGCGAGACCATCACGAGGCCCACCCCGATCAGCTCGAGAATCCTGAAGGCAATGACCTGGACGACAAGGGAACGGCCGGCGGCCGCAGCCACCAACTTTGACAAGGCCACGAACAATGGGCCGTACGGGGAAGTGGTGTGACGCCAGACGCTGGCCACCGACGAGAGCAGCTGGCCCGGTCCGAGGACGTCGGGTCCCACCTTGTAGGGGTTCAGTCCGTGATGGGCGATGACACCTTGGGCGACGTAGCTGTAAAGGTCCCGGCTGAACAGGGGAGGACCGACCAGAAAGGGAAGGCCCCAGGCGACCAGAACCACCCACGCCCACTTGACCGACAGGCCACCGGCCAGGGCCACTCGCCCGAGACCGAGCCAAGCGACGATGAAGACAGCCGTCGAGACGTAGAAGGCGAGGGAGATGAACGGGGCGCCGCCGTGGGGAATGGTGAACCACCACTGGCCCTGTCCCGGGACCGAGCCGACTCTGCTGCCCGTGATGACCATGCCGAGGGCACCGCACAGCCCGACCGCGATCCAGCCGAACAACGGGCGACCCGATGGGGTCAACGTTCGGGCGTCGATCTGCACCTCCTGCACGACGGCGGGCGTTCCCACGTTGCTCCTTCCAAAGAACCCACCCGGAAACGGGCACCGGCGAACAGTGTCGGGCCAAAGGTTAGCCGGTGCCTTCGTCACCGAACTGTCACCAAATTCCATGGCCATTGTCGGAGCGGAGTGCTATCGGGAGCGGCGCCCACGCCACCGAAGGGCCACAATCCAGCCGATGGCCAGCGCCACGGCAGCGATCGCCAGCACGGGCGAGCTCCCATAGCGAACGTAGATGGTCCACCCCATCCGGCGGTCAAGTGTGGCCGAGATGATCTGTCGGGCTCCGAGCACCGATCGCTGCTCGAGCACCCCCCGGTTGGTGATGGCCGCGCTGTACCCGGTGGGGGCGGCCTGGAGGAGGTCCCGCCCCTGTTGGACGGCTTGGATCTCCGAGGCGGCTATCTCCTGGGTCGGGACCTGGGCTGTGGCGTACGACGAGGTGTTGGTCGGGACGATCAACACCTGTGCCCCGTGTCTCACCGAAGCTCGGCCCCGATCGGCGTAGAAGACCTCGTAGGAGACCATCGCCCCGAGCGGCGCGGCCGGGGTGCGCATGAGCCCGCTCCCGTTGCCGGCCACGGCGTTGAGGGGGACCGCCGAGAGATCACCGAGATGGGAGAAAAAGCTCCGATACGGGACGTACTCGCCAAAGGGGACCCGATGGACCTTCTCGAATCGTGAGACGAGTGCCCCGTTCGGGCCCCAGGCCACCACTTCGTTCTTAAAGGCCGTGTCGGAGATGGTCTCGGTGACGCCGACCACCAGAGTGGCACGCAGGGTCCGGGCCAGATGAGAGAACACCGCTTGCTCGGGGGATCGGGCCAAGGTGGTGTCGAGCGAGACGACGTCCTCGGGCCAGAGCACGAGGTTGGGTGCCGGGCCCCTCGAGCGGGCGAGGGTCGCGGTGGCGGCCATCTGGGCGGCCAGCACCACGGAGGGGTCGATCTGCGACTTGGCGAACCCACGCGCCCCGCCTCCTTGGACCGCGGCGGCGGCCAGGGAGCCGACTGAGCCTCCACCGTCGGGCGCATGGTCGGCGCCGAGGGCGATGCCGGACACGAGGAGGACGGTGACCATCCCGACCAGGGCGGGGGCCCCGAGGCCCGACACCATCCGGGCGGTGGCAGAGGTGGTCTCCCTCCGGACTGGTCTCGAGGACCGAGAGGTGCGGGCTCGGGCCCCGTCCCTTCCGGCCGCCATCAGGGTCTCGGCCAGGGTGGCGACGCCCACCCCTGCGACATAGACCAGCGCGGTCAGACCGAGCGGTCCTCCTAACCGGGCCACCCCGATGAGCGGGCCGTCGGCCTGGCCGAGGAAGACGCCTCCGATGGGAAGCCCGCCGAAGGGCCACGTCATCCGCCCCGCTTCGGCAAGGGTCATGGCCGCCGGAAAGGCGAGGGCCCGAGCGAGGATCGGTCCCGGCGGCACGACCAGACAGGCCACGCCCATGAATGCCGCCTCCACGATGATGAGGACGATGGCCCCCGGCCAGGTGAACGATCGGGCCCACATGAGGCCTGGGGCGTAACAGCCGAGGCCGGCCAACCATCCGGCCCACAGCCGGGTCCGCGGCTGGAGCCCCTTGAGCCTCCACCACAACAGGCCGGCCGACGGGAAGGCGAGGATCCACCATCCCCACGGGGGAAGGGAGAGCGCAAGTCCGACCCCCGAGGCGAGAGCGCACGGCGCGACCGTCCACTTCCGCGGGCCCCTTCGTTCCATCCGGCGATGGGATGTCGTTGCCCTCCACCTTCGTGAATGTTCAACGCCGGGCTCAGCGGCGTCTGGAACCGTCGGACCCTTGTCTTCGGTGCTCAACCGGTAGCGGCGAGCGAGTCGAGGACAAGACGTGCCGCCGTGCGCCCGCTCCCGATGCATGCAGGGATGCCGACTCCTCGATAGGCGGCACCAGCCAAGGCCATGCCGTGGAAGGGGGCCAAGTGCGCATTGATCGTGTCCACCCGGTCGAGATGGCCCACCCGGTACTGAGGGAAGGCGTCATTCCACCGGGTCACCATCGAGGCTCGGGCCGTTCCCCGGAGACCGATGAGCTCGCTCAGTTCGGCGACGGCCGCTTCCACGATCTCGTCGTCGCTCAGATCGGCATGGCGGTTGTCGCCGAAGCGTCCGAACGACACGCGCACCAACTCGTCACCGGGCCGGGAGAGGTGTGGCCACTTCCGGCTCAGGTATGTGCAACCCGTTGCCAAGGCCGGTCGTCCTGAGATGGTCGAGGTCCGAGGGACGAGGAATCCGGTGCCCGTCAACGGGGCTGTCACCGCCCCTTGCGTCACGGACAAGGTGACCACGGTGACCGACGCGTACTCGATGGACCCGAGCAGCGCGGCGGCGTCCGGAGCCAGCGGGGAGAGTAACGACGCGGCCGGGCCGGCGGGCAGGGCGAGGACCACCGCGTCGACGCTCTGAGCACCAGTTGTGGCCTCCCCGGGACTTGCCGCTTCGGCGGTGTTCACCGTCCATCGACCTATGCCGGTCGCTGGTTGGCTCCGGTACTCGAGGCCCTCCACTGGCGAGCGCAGATGGAAGGTAACACCGCGCCCCCGTAGCGCTTCGGCCAACAGGTCGACCAAGCTGGCCGTGCTGGACGACAACGACCAAAAGACCGGGGAGGCACTGTTCTCGGTTGTCGCTGACGCGGTCCGGGCCTGGCCGAGACGTCGCATCAACGACCCGGGTTGGCGGGCGGCCGCCAACAGAGGGGGGAAGGTTGCCGCTGCGCTCAGGAGGTCGACGTTTCCGGCATTGATGCCACCGATGAGTGGGTCAGCCAGCCTCTCGGTGATGGCCCTACCGAGCCGGGTGGTCACGATGTCCCCCACCGTCCGGTCGCCGGTTGCCGTGGGGTCGCCCCGGTGGAGGCCGAGTAGGTCTCGCGCGGCGATCAGAGCCTCTCCCGGACTCACGATGCCAGAGCGCACCAGAGGCCACCAGCGGGTCGGAATACCGAGGTTGAGCCCCTCGGGCATCGGTCGGAGACGCCCTCTGGCCCAGATGGCAGCCCCGGAGGCGCCAACAGGCACGAGTCGGTCGTCGATTCCGAGCTCGGTACAGAGCCCCGTTGCCTCCGGGCGCCGGGCCAAGAAGGCGTCGGCGGCCAGGTCGACCGTCCGGCCGTCAAACTGGGTGGAGCGAAGCTTGCCACCGAGGCTCTCGTCGGCCTCGTAGATGTGCACGTCAGCAGAGCGGGCGTCGCCCGCTCCGGACACCAGCTCCCAGGCCGCCGCCAACCCGGCGATCCCGGCGCCGATGACGGCGATGATCGGCCGGTCCGGCTGACTCATGCCGGGATTGTCGAGCCGGACGGCGAACCTGAAGGTTCGAACGAGGGGACTGCGGCCATGACGACACTGGCCAGCAGCCCGACAAACTCCTTGTCGTCGTTGAGCGAGGCGGTCCTGGCGAAATACACCCCGGCCGACTCGGCCACCTGGGCGGCCTCGATGTCGAGGTCATAGAGGACCTCTAAATGGTCCGAGACGAACCCCACCGGGCATACGACGACCGATGCGACGCCTTCTTGTGCCACGCGACGGATCTCGAGCAGCAGGTCCGGTCCGATCCACGGATCGGGGGTCCGACCCGCGCTCTGCCAGGCCACTCCCCAGCTCACCCCCGGCAAATTGTCGAGTTCGAGCAGGTCGGCGATGTCGGCGCCGGACTCGCCGACTTGGGAGGGATAGGGGTCGCCTTCGGTGACCACGCTCTCGGGCAGGCTGTGGGCGGTGAAGAACACAGCAGTCCGCCCCGCTTCCTGCCGGCTGACCGAGTCCAAGGCAACAGCCACCCGGTCAGCCAGCAGCCGGGCAAACCCCTCCGCGCGGTGCCACGAGGCGATGCTCACGAGTTCGAGGGGCGGCGAGGCTTCGGCTGCCGCTTCGGCCGCCCGATCGAAGTACTGGCCTGACCCGAGAGTCGACTGGTGGGGGGTGAGGACGATGCCGATGACCTGTCGGACTCCTGCGGCGGCGAGCTCGGCCACTCCGTCTTCGATGCTCGGCGCGGTGTACTTGGCACCGAACCGGACGAGGAACCGGCCCGGGGCGAGGTCATCCAACGCCGAGGCCAAGCCAGCGACCTGGGCTCGAGTGCGCTCAGTCAGCGGTGAGGTGCCCCCGATGGAGTCGTAGCGGCCCACCAGCTCGCTCAGCTGCTCGGGGCTGGGCGGGCGACCTCGGCGGATGGTCGTATAGAACGGCTCGACCCCTTCCGTGGTTGACGGGGTGCCGTGGGCCATGACCAGCACTCCGATGGGCGGTGCCGCAGAGTCGGTCATGCCCCTACCACTCCGGCGCGGCCCTCGGCATGGACGAGCGCCACCACCTGCTCCAAAATGCCCGGGTCGGTCTCGGGCAGGACGCCGTGCCCGAGGTTGAAGATGTGGCCCGGAGCCGTGCCGGCCCGGTCAAGAACCTCGCGGGTCTCCGACTCGGCCACCTCCCAGCCGGCCAGACACAGGGCGGGATCGAGGTTCCCTTGCACGGAAACACCGGGTCCGACCCGTCGGCGGGCCTGGTCGAGTGGGACCCGCCAGTCGATTCCGACGACGCTGCTCCCGGCGGTGGCCATGGCCGCGAGCAGCTCCCCGGTGCCTACCCCGAAGAGGATGGTCGGTGTCCCAGGGTGTGATCGCTCGAGCTCGGCGAAGAGGTGTTGGGTGGCCGGCAGGACCAGCTCTTGGTAGTGGTGGGGGGTAAGGATGCCCGCCCAGCTGTCGAAGAGCTGGACGGCGGATGCTCCTGCATCGAGTTGGGACCGCAACGAGGCGAGGGCCAGGTCGGTCAGTCGCTCGACGAGCTCGTGCCAGATCGCCGGCTCCCCGTGCATGAGGGCCTTCACCTTGGTGAAGTTCTTGGACGGCCCTCCCTCGACGAGGTAGCTGGCCACGGTGAACGGGCCTCCGGCGAACCCGATGAGCGGCACCTCCAGTTCAGAGGCGAGGATGCGAACCGCATCCCCCACGTACGGGGTGTCGATGGAAGGCTCCAGGGGACGCAGGCGTTGGAGGTCCTCTTTGCGACGGAAGGGTTCGGCCACGACCGGGCCGGTGCCTGGAGCCACATCCACCCCGAAGCCGATCGCCGCCACCGGCACGACGATGTCCGAGAAGAAGATGGCGGCGTCGGTGCCGTACCGATCGACCGGCTGGCGGGTGAGGCGTGCGACCAACTCGGGCTGACTGATGGCATCGAGGATGCTTCCGGGCCCCCTGGCGGCGCGGTATTCGGGGAGGGAGCGCCCAGCTTGGCGCATGAACCAAACCGGGACGTGTCGTACCTCGAGCCCCCGACACGCCCGAATGAACGGTGCGTCATCGAAGCGACCCTGCTCAATAGTGGCCATCTCGTCGGTCTCTCCGGAGCTCAGCGGCCGGCCAGGGCAGTTGGTCCGATGAATCCGGACGGGCCGGTCGCGACCTCTACCTGGCGCGCCCTGGTCGGGAATGTACGAAGAGCCATGGCCAGAGTCTAGAGAGGTGGGACAGACCGATTGCCGCCACTCCTGTCGCGGCCCCAAGCCGCGGGGCATACAATCGAGGGTTCCCCTGAGCCGGATGGGGCAGCCAGATCGGAGGTGGCGGTGGAGGCAGAGCAGGAGGTCGAACAAGAGTTCGTAGACCTGGCTTATGCGCGACTCGACGCCATGCGGCAAGACGCCAACTCCATGATGGAGGGAGTGCTCGACCTCGGGAGGGGCGGGACCTTCCAGTCCAGAACCGAGCGCGACGTCATTGTTCGGACCTCGCTGGCCCGGCTCGAACAGCTCGACATCGGCGACCAGGCGCTCACGTTCGGCCGTATCGACCGGGTGGATGAGGTGGCCAACGGCATCCTCAGTGGGGTCGCCAACGGCGACGCCGGGGAGGTTATGCCGAAGGTCGAGACCTTCCATATCGGTCGGCTGGCCATCCATGACGCTGACCACGACCCGCTGGTGGTCGACTGGCGGGCGCCCATCGCCGAGCCGTTCTACCGGGCAACCGGCCGTGATCCACAGGGCCTCGTCCTCCGCCGGCACTTGGCACTCGAGGGCCGTCGGGTAGTGGGCCTGGAGGACGAACGCTTCAGCGCCCCTGGCTCAGCCGCCCTCATCGATGCCCAATCCAATACCGCCACCGCGGAAGGCGATGGCTCTGGCGAACTGATTGTCAGCGATCTGCCCATCGGCGGTCCGGCCGCGCTCCTGGCTGCTCTCGACCGGGCTCGATCCGGTCGGATGACCGACATCGTCTCGACCATCCAGCGTGAGCAAGATGAGATCATCCGCGCCCCCTTGTCCGGTGTGCTGGTCGTCCAAGGCGGCCCGGGAACGGGTAAGACCGCCGTGGCTCTGCACCGGGCGGCCTATCTGCTCTACACGCACCGGTTCCCTCTCGAGCGGCAGGGGGTCCTCGTGGTCGGGCCCAATCCGCTGTTTCTCCGCTATATCGAACAGGTCCTCCCGTCGCTTGGCGAGACGGGAGTCACGCTGTCGACGGTCTCCGGCCTGGTCACCGAGATCAAGATCAAAGAGAACGGCCCGGTCGAGGTGGAGCGCCTGAAGGGCGACGCCCGTATGGCGAAGTTCATCGCTCGAGCTGTGCGGACTCGCCAGCGGCCCCTCCCGAACGACGTGGCCATTCCCTACGGGGCGCTGGTGCTGCGTCTCACCGCCGAAGACAGCCGAAAAATCGTGGAGGTGGTACGGCGGCGGCCCGGAACCCACAACTCGCGCCGCCGGATCATCGAGCAGTCGGTGGCCCAGCTGCTGGCTGATCGGGCCCGGCAGTCCCAGCAGACGCTCGGAATCGGGATCCCTGCGTCGGTGACCGCCTTTCCGGGCTACGAGGACCCGTCGGAGCTGGCTGAGGACGAGTTCGACATCGAGGACTTCTCCCGCAAGGTGAGGCGGGTGCCGGAGCTGGCCGAGGCACTCGACCGGATGTGGCCTCGATTGTCATCTCACGAGTTGCTCCACGACCTCTTCGGAGCCCCTCCGCTCATTGCCGCGGCGGGACGTGGATTCCTCACCGACGACGAGCAACGACTACTCCGCCGCCCCCGCTCGGAGTCCTTCGAGGACGTGCGCTGGACTCCCGCCGACGCTGCTCTGGTCGACGAGGCCCGGCATCTGCTGGGGCCACGTGCCGGGACTGCAGACGATGATCTCCGCAAGTACGGCCACATCGTGGTCGACGAGGTGCAGGACCTCTCGCCGATGCAGCTGCGCATGCTGACCCGGCGCTCGCTGTCGGGCTCGATGACCGTGGTCGGGGACATCGCCCAGGCCACGGCCCCGACGGCACCAGGGTCCTGGGCCGACATCACCGACCACCTGCCCAGGCGCAAGCCTGCCCGTACCGTCGAGTTGACGGTGAGCTACCGGACCCCGGCCGAGGTCCTGGCGGTGGCCAGCCGGGTTTTGGCCGTCGCCGCTCCCGATCTCAGCCCGCCCCGACCTGTGCGGCGTACCGGCGAAGAGCCGAGGGTGATCGCCGCGGTCGATGCCCAGGGCTCCCATGATGATGCGACGGTCTCGGACCTGGCCCGCCAGGTCGCCCAGATCGCCGGAGAGGAGGTGGTGGCGGTCAAGCCCGGTCGTGTGGCCATCCTCGCCCCTGAATCCCTCTTGGCCGACCTCGCCGAGGCCCTTTCGGAAGCTGGTCTACCGGTCGTGGACGCTCGAGACATGCGGAAAGGCGGACTTTCCGAGCCCCTCGTGCTGCTGGCCGCTGAGGCCACCAATGGTCTCGAGTTCGACTCGGTCGTGGTGGTGGAGCCAGGGCTGATTGCCGGGGAGACGGCGCGAGGCCTGAGGACGCTCTACGTCGCCCTCACCAGACCGACCCAGAGGCTGACGGTTCTCTATCTGACGGCCCCTCCTGCCGCACTGCTGGCTCCCTGACCGTTCCGAATCGCCCCAGATTCCGGGCGATGGGGGTTTTTCGGACCGCCCTGTGAAATGAGTTGGCCCTTTGCTCACTCCATAGGCTAAAAATACCGGCGTGACTCAGGCCCTCACCGCCGATCCGGCGGTCCCGACCCGACAGCGCCACCGACCCGACAAGCCGTCGATGTTGGCCGTCGGGACGATAATTTGGCTCGGCTCCGAGGTGATGTTCTTCAGCTCGCTGTTCGCTGCTTTCTTCACCATTCGGGCCCACGCTTCGGTATGGCCGCCAGCCGGAGCGCACCTCGACACCGTCCGCGCCGGCATTTTCACCCTCGTCCTCGTGGCCTCGAGCTTCACCATGCAAAAGGCTGTCTGGGACCAGGAGAAGGGCGCAAGAAAGAGCGCCAAGATCTGGGTGACGGCCACGTTGGTCCTTGGCGCCTTGTTCGTGGCCAACCAGTTCACGGAGTGGATCACGCTCTCGCACAATCCGGCGACCGACCCGACCCATACGGCCTTCGGCTCGCTCTTTTTCATCATGTCGGGGCTTCACGGTCTGCACGTGACCCTCGGCCTGGTGGCCATGATCTTCCTTCTCGGCCGTCTGAAGGGCCCGAAGGGTGACCCGGGCGAGACTCCGGTGTTCCAAAGCGTCAGCTACTACTGGCACTTCGTCGACGTTGTCTGGGTCGGACTCTACGCCTGCCTCTTCCTTCTCAAGTAGGTGCAATACGGGATGCGCAGATTGCTGAAAGCTCGATACTTAGTCCCGGCCACCCTGGTCGGCTGTGTGGCCGTGGCCGGACTCCTCAGCTTCTCCCCGAGCGCGGCCCAGGCCAGCTCCAGCTCAACCGGGGGAATCAGCACTCCGACCACCAGCCTCCCCCAGCAGGTCACCACCCAGACCACGACCACGAGCCCGATCGGGACCCCAACTCTTCCGAGCGCATCAGCCACGGCCAAGGCGAACTCAGCGTCCAACCAGACGGGGCTCTTCTACGCCACACTGCCCAAGGCGTTCATCGCCCCAGGTCAGGCGTTGTTCGCCGCCAACTGCTCCACCTGTCACGGGCCCGAAGCCCTGGGCACGACCCGTGCCCCGAATCTTCAGGGACTCGGGGCCGGAACGGTCGACTTCTGGGTCTCTACGGGGCGCATGCCGCTCGCCAACTCGAGTATGCAGGCCACCCGCAAGCCTCCTCGCTTCAACCGGCTACAGACCTTGGAGATCGCCGCATGGGTGCAGTCCCTGACCCCGGGCGAGGGAACCAAGGTGCCGATCGTCAATACCAATGAGGCCGACCTCGAAGCGGGGAACACACTGTTCACCCTCAACTGCGCGGCATGCCACACCATCACTGGTGCCGGCGACGCACTGGCCAACGGGGCCTACGCCCCGAGCCTCCACCTGGCCACGCCTACGCAGATCGTCGAGGCCATCCGCTCCGGTCCGGGCAACATGCCGCACTTCAGCGAGGGAAACATCACCAATGCCGAGGCACGTGACATCGCCTCGTATGTCCATGGCGTCATTCAGCACCCGACCAACCGAGGTGGGTTCGGCCTCGGTGGTATCGGTCCGGTGGGCGAAGGCTTCGTCGGGCTGCTCCTCGGCGTCGGCCTTTTGATGCTCGTCTGCTTCTGGATTGGAGATCGCACGTGAGCGACGAGTCACCACGTCTCGAGGGACCACTGCCTCCGGCAGCTCTCGACGACCCGCACCTGCAGCCCTATGCCAAGCATCCCGAGGGAACTCAGGCCATCGCGGCCGTAGCCCTCATCATCGGCTTCCTCGGCTTCATCGGCTTCGGGATCACCTACTGGGTGAGCGACAACACCCAGTGGGAGGCGGTCACCCTCGGTGTCGGCATGCTGGGTCTCGGCTTCGGGGTCATCACCTGGGGCAAGTACCTGATGCCGCAGGGACCATTCGTCGAGGAGCGCCACGCGTTCCACTCGACCGAAGACGAGCGGGCCGCCATGACGGCGGCAATCACCGAGCGGGGCGGCATGGTTGTGAAGCGTCGGAAGCTTCTCGGCGGCCTGTTCCTGCTCGGATCGACGGCCATGGGCGTCGTGCTGGTCTTCCCGCTTCTCCGCTCACTAGGACCGAAGCCCGGACGAACCCTGTTCTTGACCAACTGGAAGAAGAACTCGCAGCTGGTGACCGTGGACGGGCGGAGGGTCACGGCTGATGACCTCGATGTGGGCGGCGTGCTCACCGTGTTCCCGAAAGGCTACGAAGGATCGTCGCCCGACCAGGTGATCTTGATCCGTCTGGCCAAGCTCGGCCCCTTTGACGCCCCCTACCCGCTCTCGCCTCCTGGACGCACCGACTGGACCGCGCAGGGCAATGTGGCCTATTCCAAGATGTGCACCCACCTGGGCTGCCCGGTCGGGCTCTACCAAGAGCAGACCCAGCAGCTCGTCTGCCCCTGCCACCAGTCGATCTTCAACGTCAACGCCGGAGCGCTGCCGGAGTTCGGCCCCGCCCCCCGACCATTGCCGCAGCTGCCCCTCAAAGTCGACAACGCCGGCTATCTGAGGTCGCAGGGCGGATTCGACCAGCCCGTAGGCCCCGGATTCTGGGAGCGACCATGATCGACAGCTCACTTCGCTGGGTCGACGACCGGCTGGGAGTGGCCAAAGGCGGCCGCACCTTCCTCGACAAGATCTTCCCTGACCACTGGTCCTTCATGCTTGGAGAGATCGCCCTCTACTCATTTGTCGTGCTACTAGGCACCGGGGTTTTTCTCTCGCTGTACTACGTACCCTCCGCCCACGAGATCGTGTACCACGGCTCGTACATCCCTCTCCGGGGCCAGCGGGTCTCAGAGGCTTACGCCACCTCCGTCGGGCTCTCCTTCGACGTGAAGTCCGGCTTGTTGATGCGCCAGGCCCACCATTGGGCGGCTGACATCTTCCTCGGCTCGATCGCCGTGCACATGGCACGCGTCTTCTTCACCGGCGCGTTCCGCAAGCCTCGGGAGTTCAACTGGATCGTCGGCGTGACCATGCTCATCCTGGGCATCGTCAACGGCTTCCTCGGATACTCGCTACCCGACGACCTGGTCTCGGGTACCGGCATCCGGATCGCGTACTCAATCATGGAGTCGATCCCACTGGTGGGTAGCTACCTCGGATTCTGGGTCTTCGGCGGCAACTATCCGGGCAGTGGCATCATCCTCGAGCGCTTCTTCATCCTGCACGTGCTGATCGTGCCGCTACTGATCCTCGGGCTGCTCGGCGCCCACCTCGGGTTGCTGGTCAAACAGAAGCACACCCAGTTCCCCGGCAAGGGGAAGACCGAGCACAATGTGGTCGGCTCCCCGATGTTCCCGACATTCATGGCCAAGACCACCGGGTTCTTGTTCGTGACGACTGCCGTGATCTTCCTGCTCGGCGGCCTGGCTCAGATCAACCCGATCTGGCAGTTCGGTCAATACGAGCCCTTCCAGATCTCCTATGCGGTCCAGCCGGACTGGTACATGGGTTGGCTCGACGGGGCACTTCGAATCATGCCGAGCTGGGAGTGGGTCGGATGGGGCCACACCCTCCCGTTGGAGGTGTTCCTACCCGCCGTCATTTTCCCGGGGATCATCTTCAACATCCTCATCATCTGGCCTTTCCTCGAGACGAGAAAGACCAAAGACCTGGCCTATCACAACCTCTTGGACAGGCCTCGTGACCGTCCGCTGAGAACGGCCGCTGGTACTGCGATGCTCACTTTGTTGTTCATGACCTTCTTTGCCTCATCGACTGACGTCATGGCCAACTTCTTCGAGGTGCCGCTCAACGACGTCTTGTGGTTCTTCCGGTTCGCAGTCGTCATCGCCCCGGTCATCGCTGGGTTCGTTGCCTTCAAGATCTGCAACGAGATGAGGGCGGCGGAGGGCATCGGAAAGCGCAAGCGTGCGCTCATCATCTCTCGGTCTTCCACCGGCGAATACTCGACGACTGAGGCCGAGCCGAGGCCCGGAGACGGCTCGGAGGAGTTGGAGGCGATCCCCGTCCCGACCTTCATCGATCTGGTGCCGCCGGAACTGGCTACCGGCGCCGGCGTGCGCAGAGTGATGCGCTAAAGCGTCGCTCGGCCGCGCCGGGGTTCCTCGCCCCCGCGAGCAGAAGGCAGATCATTGCGTGCTCTGCCTTGCTAGCCACCGTCGTGCCAGTGCCTCCATACGCACACAGGGTGAGCGTCTGTCGCGACCCTACGGGCACCTTGGGAACCGCCGTCTCAACGACCGGTGATGCGTACCGGACAGGCGGTCGTGGCGCCGTGCTCGACATGGGTCAGCAATGGGGCGGCTGTGAGGTTCGCCGTGAGGGCCCAGCGGCATGGACGCCGGGCTCGGGAGCGACGAAGCCGTCGGTTGAATGCCCAAGACATCCCAAGGCACCCTAAGGACCTCCGTGGCCAAGTGCCCCACCTCCGAGGCAACGGGGGCGTCCGCTACGAGATTGCCGACCTCGCGGAACGTATTGGCTGAGGCCGTCGAGGCGCCCGTCGACCGCCCCGGCTCTCTGCCGCGCACGCCCGAGATTGTGGATGGCTCTGTCGCTGATGACCGCTCCAACATGTCGATGTGGCGCGAACCGGGTCGCTTGGACTGTTCTTCTATACACGCCGGTTGATTGGTCCCATCACTCTCAGGCTCGGGCCGATCATAGGTGGGGGTGATCGGGCTCCCGTTGCGCCAAGCACCGTCTCGCCGGAGATCGGGGTCGATCGCGACACTCCGGTGCGAAGGTGGTTGCTCGGAGTGTGATGCCTCGGTATCGGAACGTCCTGTGCGCTGCGTTCACGCCGACTTGCTTGCCCTCCTCGCAGACGACACCATGCGTGTGTTGGCCTCGGCCGCCAGGCGACCGGCCCGCAGCGTCAGCCTCCCTCGTATCGAGACCTCTTGAACAGCGGGTGCACGAGGACTTGTTGCTCGGGACTCGGACCGGGCCCGACCCTCGGAGTGACGACTCGACCCCTCACGCCTGACGGGCGCAATCTGGTTCCATTCATCTAGGCATGGGACGAATGGGGCGACGAAGTGGAGCAGCTGACCCCGAGTGTTGGCCAAGGGAGGGGTCATGAGCCTTGATGACCTCGGGATCAGCCAATCTTGACGCAGTTATGTGGGCGTGTGGCATCGACCGTGGCTATGACTACTTGAATCCAGACCCGTTGGACCGAAGCGTGATGCGCCTCGACACGATGGTGGTAGCGACCACAAGAGGTGTCGGCAGCCGCCCACTCAGTGCCGCTATGCGACCGGCGACGACAAGACTCGGCGTCAGACGGCGACCAGGCTTATTGCCCGGTGATCAGACTGCGCCACCCCTTCGGCTCTCCACAGTGACGCCGATGGCCGCCGAGATGATGAGGCCGGCGGCGATGGGAGCCAGCCACAGTCCGAACACGAAGGTCAGGGCCGTGAACATTGCGCCCATCCCGAGAATGAAGGGCCAGATGCTCGAACCCGGGAAGGAGTCGATGGTCCCGGCACCCTCCTCGATCGTCCCGTCGGGATCGTCGTCGATTCTCGGCTTCATGCGATAGGCCCACCACAGGTAGTAGGAGCCTGGCAGCAACCCTAGGAGAGCTGAGCCGACAAGCATGACCGATCCGGCCTGCTCGTAGCTTGTGAACCAGTAGACAGTTCCGATGATCGCGAAGAAGACCCCGACGATGGCGAGGAAGAACCCGTCGACCTTCACTGGTTGGCTCCGATCGTCTCTTTGTCCGGCAGGGGCTGAGGCCCGGGATTGTGGATCTTCCGGTGCTCAGGATGGTTGTAGTCCCNNGGCGACGCCGTAAACCACTCGAGGCCATGACCGTCCCAAGGGTTATCGCCGGCCGGCTCGTTCTTCCTCCAGGAGACCCAGAGGTTGATCAGGAAGAACAGGAACGAGAAACCGATGATGAAGGCGCCCACGGTGGAGATCACGTTCAGCCCTGTCCAGCCGTTGCTGGGCAGATAGCTCGCGACCCGGCGGGGCACTCCGTAGAGGCCGACCAGGT
>PLSY01000031.1:0-4826 GCA_003164275.1 Acidimicrobiaceae bacterium
CGCGTCCAGGACTTCGTCGATTCGGTGGTGACCCGGGTCAACGACGAAGAGCTCGAGAGGGTGGTACTCGTGGGTCATTCGATGGCCGGACTGTCGGTGCCCCGAGTGGCTGCCGCGCTCGGCGACCTGGTGGAGACGATGATCCTGGTGGGCGCGGTCGTTCCTCCGCACGACAAGTGCATGGTCGATGATGCCGCTCCGGCACTTCGGCCTTTTCTCCGAATGCGGTTCGCCCGCCAGACCCGGCGACCCGATGGGGCCATGACTTTGCCGCGATGGATGGCCAAGTCCATGTTCTGCAATGACATGGACCAAGAGGACACCTCGTGGGTGCTCGAAAACATCGTGCCCGACGCCCCTGGCATCGCCTTGGAGGGCATTCCGGCAATCTCGCTCAAGCCGGATACCGGTGTCGGGTACATCAAGATGCTCCGAGACAAAGCCACGATGCCCAAGCAGGCCGATCGCTGCATTGCCAGGCTTGACCGTCCCGTGGTGAGGGAGATCGATGCCGGCCACAACGTGATGGTGTCGAATCCCAAGGCTCTTGCCAGCGCCATCGAAGCAATAAGGCGCGAGACAGGCGGCCGACATGCGTGATCGGGCGCTTGCGGCTCGCTGGCCCTATCCAATGCATCCGCCCGAGGAAGGATTGGTATGAAGCCTTTCAACGTCGACATCGATGAACGGGACCTCGACGACCTTCGGAAAAGGGTGCGGGACGCCCGATGGCCGGAGCCCTTCGACGACCCTACGTGGTCGCAAGGAATCGATGCGACATTCCTCCGCAAGCTGTGCGGCTACTGGTCTGATCACTACGACTGGCGGACTGACGAAGATCGGTTGAACAGCTTCGATCAATGGACCACCGTGGTGCACGATCAGACGATCCACTTCATCCACCGACGGTCTTCGAACCCCGATGCCACGCCGTTGCTCCTCCTCCACGGATGGCCGTGTTCGGTCTTCGAGTTCCTGGACCTCATCGACGAACTCGCCGAACCTTCGCATGGCGGAGCGGCGTTCCATGTAGTGTGCCCTTCACTGCCCGGATACGGATTCTCGACGCCACTCGCAGCTCACGGCACGGATTCGCGCCGCACTGCGGATTTGATGGCGGAGCTCATGGGACAGCTCGGCTATCAGCGATTCCTGGCCCACGGTGGGGATTTTGGAGCAATCATTCTCACGCAGATGGCGGGGCGCAGTCCGCAGAGCTTGCTCGGCATGCACCTGACCATGGCCTTCGTTCCTCCATTGGAAGGAGCGGCTCTCACCGATCGGGACCGAGCCGGCCTTGAGCGACTCAGGCACTTCCAGAAGCACGACTATGCATACTCTGCCCTTCAGAAGACCACTCCCAGCACGCTCGGATTTGCCCTCACCGACTCGCCGGTCGGACAGGCGGCGTGGATCGTCGAGCGCTTCCGCAATTGGAGTGACTGCCAAGGAGATGTCTTGTCGGTGTTCTCCATGGATCAGCTGCTGGCCAACGTGACGCTCTACTGGCTGACAGCCACCAGCGGATCTTCCGCTCGGCTCTACTACGAGACAGAACGAACCGATTCCTTCATCGCCCCCCGTTCGACTGTGCCCGTGGGGTATGCCGATTTCGCAGGAGACACCTGTCGCCTACCGAGAAGTTGGCTGGAGGACCGCTTGCACATCATCAAGTGGACATCCATGCCTCGCGGCGGTCACTTCCCGGCGATGGAGGTACCGATGGCACTTGCTGACGACATTCGAGACTTCTCCGCCGCTCTGTTGTCGTGTGGATCATCAGATCGACCAGTGGCCGAGACGTGACCGTGGACCGCACAAGCACGCTGAAACGACAAGGTACGAACAGACTGCCGAGGAGATGATGAACAAAGTGGTGCAAGGTGACGGCGGTCAGTTTGACGACCCGGTGTCAGAACAGGGAGAGCCGGGTCACTTTTGGACACGGACAAACGCCGGCGAGGCATCGCCCGGGGTCTTGACGCCGTTGGCGTGGACGCTGTGGCGTGACCAGTTGGAATTGGCCATGCGTCAGGCTTTCTGCGACATCGGCCTGCTCGATTCCGATGACGTGCACGTAGTCACAGCAACCGATGAGCGAATGGTCGGCTGCTTCTATGGGCGCGCCGCTGCCAACATTGATCACGTTCGTGCGTACTTCGAGCGCATGCCCCACACCTCCGGCGCTGAGTGGGAGGAGAAGATGCAAGGGGCGCAGCGAAGCGTCGACGACAGCCCGTCGACCCCGGCCCGGATCGTCGACCGCGAAGTATCCACCGACTGGGATCGCCTGCGCAACGAGACTCCCAAAGAACTCGCTGAGCTTCGAGAGGCCCAGTACGACTGGTGGCGACGGTCAATCGAGGCCGAAACGGGAATGGGCCCCATCGGTGCCGCCGAGCGGTTCGCAGAGGCTGTTGATCGCTTTCGCTTGGCCATGCGCCTTCACGCCCGGCAGCGCTACCTCATGCAGTCCGCTCACAGCCAGATCGCCCAGCTGGCCAAGACCCTCGATCGCCCCGATCTCGAGATGGCGCTGATGTCGGGCTATGGAGGAATGGAGGAGACGCAGGTGGCCATCGATCTGTGGCATGTCTCGAGGGACGATCTCTCCCTCGACCAATTTCTCGCGCTCCACGGCTACCACGGTCCCGGCGAAGGGGCCATGCACAATCGATCCTGGCGCGAGGATCCGCGACCGGTGGAAGTGATTGCTGCCCGGTATCGAATGCTGGACGACAACCACAACCCCGAGCGCCGGGCCCATCGGGTCCACGAAGCCCGAGCCCGAGCTGAAGCCGAGGTACTGGAGGCACTGGCCCCTGACCAGCGGGCCCGTGCCCGCGAGATCTGGAACTACGTACGCGAGGGCGTTGTGGCCACGACCGTTGGGAAGGCGAGCTTCCTCATGGCCATCGATGCAGCCCGAGCCGCGGCTCGCTCCATCGGCAGCCAACTTGCTGGTGATGGCGTCATCGGAACGGCGGACGATGTCTTTTTCCTCACGGTCGACGAACTGGTAGGCGAGTTACCCGTTGATGCTGGGGATCAGATCGAGTTTCGTCGGAGCCGTCATGCTGAATACCTGCGAATAGTCCTGCCCGAGTCGTGGACCTCGCCAGCTCCGGCAGCCCGTATCGATGACCTTCCCGACGAGGAACTCGCAGGGGACGTTTTCGTGGGTACGCCAGCCAGCCCGGGCGTGGCTGAAGGTCCAGCCAGGGTCATGATCGATCCTGCGGATCAGGACGTGCAGCCTGGCGAGGTACTGATCGCAGAAGTGACGGATCCGAGTTGGGTGGCAGTGATGATGCTGTCGGCAGGCCTTGTGGTCGATGTGGGCGGCGCGGCCAGCCATGCGGCGATCGTGGCCCGAGAGCTCGGAGTCCCTTGCATCGTCAACACGAGGAGCGGGACCCGACGACTGTCCACTGGGGACGTCGTCCGGGTCGATGGCACGGCGGGAACCGTCGAAATCTTGCATCGCATCGATGGGTGACGCCCTGAGCGCTTCGTCGATGCGGCCGACCGCCGACGGTAGTCGGCCTGGCCTCGACCAGAAAGGGAGATCGGATGGAATGTAGGGACAAGGTTGTCGTTGTCACAGGTGGCGCCAGCGGGATCGGCTTAGCCATGAGCCGGCGCTTCGTCGAGGAGGGTGCATCCGTCGTCGTCCTGGACATTGACCCGGAGGGTCAGGCGGCTGCCGATCGCGTCGGGGCCGGGTTCCAGAAGGTGGATGTGAGTTCCGAAGAGCAGTCCGTGGCGGCGATCGAGCGCGTCGAACGGGAGGTCGGTCCGATCGATCTCTACTGTGCCAACGCGGGATTGCTCGTCCAGGGTGGGCTCGAGGTCCGCGATGAACAGTGGGACGCCATGTGGCACGTCAACGTCATGGCTCACGTGTATGCGGCAAGGGCCATGGTGCCCCGGTGGGTGGAGAGGGGAGGTGGCTATCTGCTGTTGACCGCGTCTGCTGCCGGACTCCTAACCGGGTTGGGCGCCCTGCCATACAGCGTGGGCAAGCATGCGCTTGTCAGCATGGGGGAGTGGCTGAGCATCGAGCACNNGTGACAGGAATGGCGTCGGGCGTCCTCTCTCCGGACGCAGTAGCTCAGGCGGTGATCGACGGGCTCGCCTCGGAGCAGTTCCTGATCCTTCCCCATCCGGAGGTCGCAACCTATATGCAGCGCAAGTCGATGGACTACGACCGCTGGCTGGGCGGCATGACCAAACTCCGAGCGCGAATGAGCCTCGAAGTGGCGGGAAGCCAGTGACGTCATCGGAAATGCAGCGAAGGGACAGCGACCGAGGGTGTAGTAGTATGTACCTACTACGGAGCCACGTAGGTGGTGTTCGTGGGGTATCCATCCAGGTCGTCGTCTCGGCCTCGGTGTCGGACATTTGGCGTAGCACGGGGGGAGTGTGATGGAAGTCACGGCAGCAGTCGTCCGCAAATTCGGTGCGCCCTTCAGCATCGAGCAGCTGAGGTTGGACTCGCCCCGACCGGATGAGGTACTGGTCCGAATCGTCGCGACAGGACTCTGCCATACCGATCTGAATGCTCGCGATGGTGGGATGCCCATACCGGAGAGCATTGTCCTCGGACACGAGGGCTCGGGTGTCGTACTCGAAGTGGGAAGTGAGGTTCACCACGTTGAGCAGGGCGACCACGTAGTACTCACGGTTGACTCCTGTGGTCGCTGCCGGAGCTGTCGACTGGCTCAGCCTGCGCACTGCGAGGACCTGTTCGCCCTCAATCTCTCCGGAGGCCGGAGAGACGGGTCGTCGGCATTCGCCGGTGATGTGCGCAGTCATTTCATGGG
>PLSY01000031.1:4845-7396 GCA_003164275.1 Acidimicrobiaceae bacterium
TCTTCGGCGCCGGCGCGGTTGGACTCAGTGCCGTGAGCGCCGCGGCGATCGCCGGAGCGACGCGCATTGTCGCCATCGACCGCATTGACTCCCGCTTGGCCTTGGCCCGGAGGTTCGGGGCGACAGATGTGATTCGCATCGGAGATTCCGACGTGACGGCTTCAATACGGGATCTCACTTCGGGCGGCGTCGACTATTCGATCGAATGCGCAGGAAGTGTTGACGCTTTCAGAGTTGCCGTCGACGTGCTCAGGAGCCTTGGTCATTGCGCCGTCGTGGGCGGTGTGAGGCCTGGCACCCTCGCCAGTTTCGACTGGCGNNAGATCGAAGAGGCAGTCGGTGCTGCGGAGAGCGGCGAGGTCATCAAGCCGATTCTGCGCATGCCGGCTTGATGGAAGCGTCCGCCACGCTGGCCGGTCGACCAAAGGAGAAATAATGACAGAGGTAGCAACCGACGGACTCCTCGTTCTTCATGCCATCCGAGTCAAGGGATTTGTAGACGAGGACGGGATAACGTCCGTCACAGGGTTGAACCGGTCTGACGTTGATGGCTCGCTCCGCTGCCACGCTGATGCAGGATGGGTCGCGCACCGCGATGGTCGATTTGCCGGATGGTCGCTCACCCCGGCGGGACGTGAGACTCACCGCGAATTGCTCTCCGCCGATCTCGAGTCGTCCGGTCAACGAGCGATCGTCCTCGACGCTTACGAGATGTTCCTGCCCATCAATGGGGACTTCAAGCAGGTCTGTACTGCATGGCAATTGAGGGAGTCACCCTCGGGCGAGACCGTCCCAAACGACCATAGTGACGGTGCCTATGACGGCGAAGTCATCCGGAACCTCGAGGAAATCCACCGGCGCATACTTGATCCGTTGAGCGAGCTCGCTAGTGTCTCCCGCTTCGCTCGCTATCAACCGCGTCTCGAGGATGCGCTGGCCAAAGTGCGGGCCGGAGATCCCGACGGCTTTGCCCGCCCCTTGACGAACTCCTACCACGACGTCTGGATGGAGTTGCACGAGGACCTGCTGGTGTCTCTGGATCTGACCCGATCGGGGGCCGACGGCTCCTGAGCCGACCGTGACCACCAAAGAAGGGCTCAGCCACCTCGGAAGGTGGCTGTCTCGAGATACTCGGAGAGCCCTTCGGGTCCATACTCCTTGCCAAGCCCGGACTGCTTCAATCCGCCGAATGGAGCCGCGAAGTCGCTCCCGTACTCGTTAACGCACACCATGCCGGCACGAATCGAGCGAGCGAGCCGACGTCCGTGCTCCACGTCTGCGGTGTAGACCACGCCCGCCAGTCCGTACGGCGTGTCGTTAGCGATGGCGATGGCCTCACTCTCGTCCCGGTAGGGAATGGCAGTGATCACCGGCCCGAAGGTCTCTTCTCGGGCGATGGTCATTGAATTGTCCACGTTGGCAAAGAGCGTCGGCGCCACAAACCAACCGCGGTCGAGCTCCGGCCGCTTCCCTCCGACGATGAGCCTTGCTCCTTCGTCTTGCGCACCCCGGAGGAATCCCTCGACCCGGTCCCGCTGCCGCTCGGCCACCAACGGGCCAATCTCCGTGAATGGGTCCAGAGGATCGCCCACGGAGAGGCCCGCCACCGCCTCGGCCAGCCGATCGACGAGCTCGTCGTGCCGCTCCGCGGACACCAACACCCGCTGCTGGGCGATGCAGGCCTGACCGTTGTTGGTGAAGGCATTGAAGACAAGGCTGGGAACTATCTGATTGAAATCGGCGTCGTCGAGGACGACGGCCGCTGACTTCCCTCCCAGCTCCAGGCTGCAGTGGGCGAGGCGCTCTCCACAGATGGCCGCAACCCTGCGACCGGCGGCCGTGCTCCCGGTGAACGCGATCTTGTCGACGTCGGGGTGGCTCACCAGCGCCTCTGCCTCTGCCCGCTCGGCCGGCACGACGTTGACGACGCCCGGAGGGAGCCCGATGGCATCCAGCACCTCGGCCAACACCATGGCGTCGAGGGCGCTCTCGGGCGATGGCTTGAGCACAACGGTGCAACCGGCGATCAGGGCTGGCGCGATCTTCGATACTGACAGTGCCACCGGGGCGTTCCAGGGCACGATGGCGCCGACGACGCCTACCGGCTGGTGGACCACGGTGAACGGACCCTTCAGTCCCTGGCGGACCTCCTCGAAGGGGAACGTGGTCGAGAGTCCCGCGTAGTAGTCGGCAATCATGGAAGGTGCCAGCACGTGGAGCAGCTCGGAGAAGGCTGCTGGCGATCCCATCTCCTGTGAGACCAGCGTGGCCAATTCCGCGCCGCGTTCCTTTATCCCGACGGACAGGCTGGCCACCAGCGCAGCGCGGTCCTCGACCGAATGTGACCGCCATTCGCCGTCGTCGAACGCTTCTCTGGCGGCGGCAACGGCCCGGTTGATGTCCTCGACTGTCCCCCTGGGCACCTGGCCGAGGACCTCTTCGGTCGTGGCATTGATCTGGGTCATCGTCGAAGTGCCGCTGGATGCGACCCACTGTCCGCCGATGTAGACCTTGTCTCGAATGATCACAGTGGGCCCTCGTTCCTGCTTAT
>PLSY01000031.1:7488-8205 GCA_003164275.1 Acidimicrobiaceae bacterium
GTAAGTATATACTCACTCGCCACGGATGCAAATGCCGCCGTTGGAAGCACAACGTCCAGGCCGACTACGCGAACGCTCAGTTCACCGGAGATCTGGAGCCTTCTACAAGCGTGCGCTCACCACCGGTAGGCCGAGCGCACGCTCGGCCAAGATGTTCTTCTGGATCTGTGAGCTCCCGCCGTAGATTGTCGCTGCCCGTGAGAACAGGTAGTCGAAGAGCCAGTCCCCCTCACCGCCGTCGCCGTACAGGGCTCGTGCCCCGATGGCGTCGAGCGCAAGTCGGTGCAACGACTGCTCGGTCTGGGAGAGGAACAGCTTGTCCACCGAGCCCAACGGGCTGTCAGCCCCCTCGTTCATCCGTCGTGACAGGCTCCGCAGCGAGTGGACGCGGAGNNAACCGGGAGATGACACCGGTATCGGCCAGGCCCCGTTCGTACGACAGCGTGCGCATGGCCAGCTGCCATCCCCGGTTCTCCTCGCCGATACGATCAGAGGAAGGGACCATGACCCCGTCGAAGTACACCTCGGCGAAATCGCGATCGCCGGAGATCTGGACAATCGGCCGGACGTCCACGCCTTCGGCGCGCATATCGACCACCAGGCACGAGATGCCACGGTGTCGATCCTGTTCCGGATCGGTACGGGCCAGGAGCAGGCACTTGTCCGCCCAGCGGGCGCCACTCGTCCAGATCTTCTGGCCGTCGACCTGGTAATGGT
>PLSY01000031.1:8214-10703 GCA_003164275.1 Acidimicrobiaceae bacterium
ATGAAACGCCGTCGCTGCTCATCTGTCCCGAAGTCGAGGACGGCCCGGCCGAGGAACCCCACGCCAGGTATCGCTGGAGCTCCGATTCTGCCGACTTCGTCATTGAGAATCGCCTCATAAGGTAGGGGAAGTCCCCTTCCCCCGAACTCGATGGGCCAACTCAGCCCCATCCACCCACCCGAGTACAGGAGCTGGTGCCATTCGTTCATCTGGTTTCGGCGCTCGTCGTCGGTGGTGGCCTTTCTGTCGACCACAGCATTGAGCGCCAACCACGACCTGAGTTCGGCCCGGAACTCGCGTTCATCATGCGAATCGTTGAAGTCCATCAGCGCGCCCCCGACGACGCAAGGACGGAAAGCTGTGCCGCCTCGTCCCCCAGCGTCTGGCGATCCAAGAGGGCCCTCCGAAGGAAGACATGGGCCTCGTTCTCCCAGGTGATGCCCATGCCACCGTGGATCTGGATGCAGGTCTCAGTTACGGCCAGGGCTGCTTCGGAACTGAACGACTTTGCCACCCGGGCCGCGTGCAGGGCTTCAACAGGGCCGGCATGATCCACGGACCAAGCCGCATAGAGCATGGCGCTGCGGGAGGTCTCCACGTGCACGAGCGCATCGGCACAGAGGTGCTTCACGGCCTGGAACGAGCCGATGGGCACACCGAACTGCACTCGGGACTTGGCGTACTCGACGGCGAGATCAAGAGCCCCTCGCATGATCCCGCAGAGGTCTGCGGTGAGGGTGGTGAGAGCCAAGGCGGTCCAGTGTGCCCAGGCGTCCTCGCCGATAGGACCTCCGTACCCTTCTCGAATGGACCCGGACGCAAGAGGTAGCTCGAAGGTGTCACGGGACAGATCGACCGAGGACTGTCCCACGGAATCTGGGACTTCGAACACCCGCAGCGTACTGTCGTCAGCGGCCGAGATGACTGTGGTTGCGTACGCGGCATCCCACGCAACGACTGTCCCGCCGGCGGTTCGAGGGCCCCTGAGATTTGGGTCCAAACCGATCGCTACGCGAAGCTCGCCGGACTCGATGGAATCCAGCAGGGCCGCCTCCGCTCCGGCGGCGACAAGCAAGGCTGGGGCCAGCACTCCCGACCCGACGAACGCCAGTGCACACGGTTGGTAGGCGAGGGCTTCGGCGACCAGAGCCGACGCCACACCCGTCCCCAGTGGGCTGCCGGCCTCGATCCTCGGAAGCCCCAAGAGTCCCGCTTGAGATAGTGCGGCCCATCCCTTTGCGTCCTCGCGGTCCTTCGGATCCGTCGGTGCCGGACCCACCAGTTCGGCGACCCGACGCGCCGTCTGTTGGAGTAGTTCCTCGTCTTCGGATAGGGCTACATTCATCGATCGGAATTCCAGTGCTCGAGTTGCCCGGCGTCACCCCCGGACGGGATGACTCACCGAGTCGGACGTAAACTCTAGTGTAGATAGCAAGTACTTGCTTCCAAAACCACCGAGGAGCCGCGAGTAGTCCTCCCGTGCTGAATATGGTGGCATAACGGCCGTACCTCAGGCGATGGCGGTGTGGTCCCAACTGACCAAGCGCAGGGGCGTGACGAAGACTGCGGACCTGTTCTGGGCGATCTGACTTGGGTCGAGGGGAATCGCGCCAATGGCCACCGGGTCGCCGGCCAGGATGGCCTCGATGACCCGCAACGCCAGGCCGTCGTCGGGGATCACCTCGGCCGTCCCGATGACCAGGACCCCCCTGCGGGTGTCGTACGTCTCGCCATCTTCGACGAGGCCACTGACCCGTCGATCCCTGGTCAGGTTGACCACCTTCTGTGACCTGCGTTTGGCTGTCATGGCCAACCTGTCCTCGATCAAGGCGTAGGTGACGGGAACCGTGTGGGGCCATCCGTCGGGGCCGAGGGTTGACAGGGCGACCTGGCGGTGGGTGCGGAGGAAGTCCATGGCGTCGGACCGGGTCATGGCCAGGTCTCTTCGGTTGTCGCTCACTGGACCAGCATACGGCGATGGATGATAATAAGTAAGTACTTATCTGTCCCGAGCCCAGTGGCAGGAGTCAAGTGGTTTCCAGAGACTTGAGGGAGGGGTGTACGTGAACGGCATCGAAGCGATTGAAGAGCCCCAACTGGCCGAGTCAGTCCTGCGTGCGGCGCAGTCGTCGGCCACTCCCCTCGCCTCGGCGACTTCCGTCTCCCTGCGCCGGCTCCAGGGCGGCTATTCGGGTATCACCTATGTCGTGGGAGTCGAGGTCTCCGGTCAACCGGAGAAGATCGTGGTGAAAGTGGCTCCCCCGGGACTCGAGCCGGTGAGGAACCGGGACGTTCTCCGGCAGGCCGCCATGATCGGCGCGCTGGGGGGATCGAGCATCCCGGTTCCGAAGCTGTTGTTCATGTCGCGTGGATGTGGCGATGTACCGCCCTTCTACGCCACCGAGTTCGTAGAGGGCGAAGCCTATGAACCCATCTTCGACGGGCCTGGTCGGTGCTCGGACGACGAGATCCGGTCGCGGTCCCTCGAG
>PLSY01000031.1:10804-11497 GCA_003164275.1 Acidimicrobiaceae bacterium
TCGATACACGCAGTCCTGGACTGGGAGATCTGGTCTCGCTCCGATCCGCGGATGGACGTGGCGTGGTTCATCACCCAAGCCGACGCGCGCAGCCATCCGCTTGCGTGTTGGCAGCCTCCCGGCATGCCCACTGCGGAGACGTTGGTGGCGACATACGAACGTGAGCTTGGCGAGGCCGTCGGCCCACTCGGGTGGTTTTCTGCGTTGGTGCGGTTCAAAGTGGCGGCCACCAGCGCCCTCATCGTGAAGCACAATCGATCAGCACCGACACCCGACCAAGGTCGGTCGAAATGGGAGCCCGGGATCCCACCACTGCTTCACGATGGACTGAGAATCCTCGAGGAGGAATCATGAGAGCACGGCTGGAACTGCCGATACCGGAGGCCGTCCGACCCGTCTATGACAACATGCTCGACTTCATCGAGTCCGAGATCTATCCGAGGGAGCGGGCCCTGGAGGCGGGACCGGCAACCGACTCGTGGCATGCTGAGATGGCCATCCTTCAGAAGGAGGCCAAACGACGTGGACTCTGGGCACTGGGACATCCGGAGGAAGTCGGCGGCGGCGGGTTGTCGCTGACCGATTACTCCTACGTGAACGAGGCAATCGGTCGCTCCCTCCATGGGCTGTACGCGGTGGGAACGGCCAGTTTTCAGGACGCCCTGCTACTGCACGACTGGGCTTCAGAGGAGT
>PLSY01000156.1:0-4237 GCA_003164275.1 Acidimicrobiaceae bacterium
CACGTCAGCCTGACAGACAGGGGTCCAGGGCAGCCGGTTGGCCTCCTCCGAGAGGACATCGCCGTGGCATACGGGTCGTCCACCATCGGAGTGGGCCGGCGGGCCAACCGGCGAGGCCCCGACCGGCGAGCTCCCGCCGCACGTCGATTTCGGTCTATCCCAGTTCTCCTGCCTCCAGCGCCTCTCGGTAGAGGCCGGCACACCTCTCACGGTCGCCGCGGATGCCGACCCCGAAGGGATTGCCCCGTCGTGACGGCCTGGCCACGACGATCCCCCCGCCCGGCCTCCGCCAGCCCGGGGTCCCTCGCAACTGGATCCTGGCCCGCACGCACTCATTGTGCCCCGGCCCCGCTCCGGGAGTCCCCGGTCGTGGATGGCACGTCGGGCGGCCAGGCCAAGCAGCCCGGCGGGGACGATTGAGCTGTCGGCGTGCAAGGCTTGCCGGACGTACCGATGGTTCCCACGGCCGGAATGTACCCGTCGAATCATCGTCGGGTCACGGCCCGGTCGGTCGTTCTTCCGTTCTTCATATCCACGAAACAATCCCGCCCAGGGGCCGTGGTTGTATTCGCTGATGACATCTGTCGAGACCCATGTNNCAGTCGCGACCCGACACTGTCCGGTGGGGGAGAATCCCGACGCAGCACGCCACGCCTGTCGACTTCGTTG
Source organism: Acidimicrobiaceae bacterium (assembly GCA_003164275.1). Next base: position 670 of record PLSY01000156.1, read on the forward strand.
ACGACGGCGGGATCGTCGTCTTCGACACCGTCTCCCACGAGGGGATCATGCCCGACCAAGGAGCGGACCCCGTGGCCTTCTTCGGCTCCTACGGCATCCCGGCACACGAGGTGATGGCTGATGCCCGCGTACTCTCCGATGCGGACATTCCCTTCGACCCGGTGACGGACGGCCCCCACATCGTGACCGGCCCGGTTGCCGTGCGAGGGGCCCGCCCCGGCGACGTGCTTCGGGTGGAGATGCTGGGGCTGGAGTTTCGGGCCGGCTACGGAGTCATCTCCAATCGCCACGGCCGAGGCGTGCTCTCCGGCGAGTTCCCCCGGCCCGATGAAGACGGTGACCAGCCTGCCGTGATTTCACATCTGGCCAGGGTCGACCCGGGCAGCCACTCTGGCTTCCTCACGTCGTCCGACGGACGAACGCTCCATTTCCCGCTCGCCCCGTTTCTCGGGCTGATCGGCGTGGCGCCCGCCGTCGATGAGGAGCCCTCTTCAAGGCCTCCGGGGCCTTTCGGGGGCAACATCGACATACGCCACCTCACCGTCGGGACGGCGCTCTTGCTCCCCGTACAGGCGGAGGGAGCGTTGCTCTATGTCGGCGATCCCCACTTCGCCCAAGGCAACGGCGAGGTAGCCCGCACCGCATTCGAGGCGCCTCTGCGGGCGCGGCTTCGGGTCTCCATCGAACAGGGTCGAGAGGCGTCGCTATTGGCGGCCCGCCTGGCCACGCCGTGGGGTGAGACGGCCGACCACTATATTGCCGTCGGCCTCGGCGAGACTCTTGACGAGGCCATGGAGGAGGCAGTGAAGCACGCCATCCACATGGTCTGCCACCAGACAGGCATCGACGACTCCACTGCCCTCGCCTACCTCTCGGCGGCGGCCGATTTCGAGGTCTCCCAGGCGGTCAACGGGATCAAGGGAATTCACTGCATGATCAGGCGAGACGATCTGGCCTCTGTCTCAGAGGCGGTGTCGGCCAAGTGACCGACAAGGAGGCGCGAGACCGCTCGGTGCCTTCATGGTGGGTCCCGAACTTTTTGGAGACAGGGAGCGGATGGCGGCCCGCTCTCGGGACTGCGATCCGCGGTGAAAGAACTATTCGACGAGTGGGGAGACAGCTTCCGAGCCATCCAGCTGGTCAAAGCATGGCGGTCGGACGGCGAGTGGATCACGAGTCGGTCTCCTGACCTCGGCAGAGGAATCGCCTCCCAGTTTGCGGCGGCCAAGCCGGCGGATCCGGCCTGCGCCTTAGAGGCGCGTAGTGTGCGCTCGTGGTGCTGCAGCGGCTGAGGAACGTGCTGGGGCAGGACGCCGTCCTCGCCCAGCTGGCGACCACCGGGCCTACTCCCCCGTTCGTGCTGGATCCCACCGTGAAGGACGACCTCTGCAACCGGACGCTGGCGCTGACAGCTCCGGCAGGCATGGCCGGCGCCCCGGTGGAGAGCCTGCCCGTCGCCGCAGTCGACGGCCTTTCGGTCGCGCTGGCTCTCGTCCAACTTCCGGGATCAGAGGGGTATCTGGTGGGGGTCGCCTCCGCCCTCGATGATTCTGGCTGACTTTCGGTCAAGGCTTACCCGACCAAGAGGCAGACGCCAGTCGTCACGCCGAGAATCAGGATGATCACCCCTAAGAGGACCGACGGGATGCGACGGGTGATGCTCGCCCCTACATACCCGCCCACCAGGCTTGAGCCGGCCATGAGTGCTGCCGCCTCCCAGGCCGCATGGGCCCGGATAACGAAGATCACGNNCGGCCACCGTGTTCACCGTCAGAGCCAGCACGCTCCGCAGCCCGTTGATTCGGTTGAGCGGCTCCGGGATGTCGAGTCCGAGGACGGCGAGAGGTACGACACCAAGTCCGGCTCCGAAATAGGCGCCATAGATGGCAGCCACGAACATCCGCTGTGGAGCACCAGACCATGCGTGCGCTCGACCGCGTCCGGATGACTGCGGATACGTCTAGAAAGCAGTGACTGAACGGCGAAGAGGGCACACGAGAACAAGAGGAGATACGGCGCCAGCCGCCTGAAGTCGTCGCTCGGCGTGGTGAGCAAGAGCACGCCACCAACGACCGCCCCGAGGATCACCGTGGCGGCCAGGGAACGGAGCCTGTCCCACTGGTCGCTCACCTCGGATCGGAAGCCCGCAGTGCCACCGAGGTAGCCCGGCCAAATCCCGACAGTGGAGGTGACGTTGGCGGTGATAGCCGGATAGCCGACGACTAGCAGGGCCGGGAATGAGACGAGCGTGCCACCGCCCGCCGCCCCATTCACAACACCGGCACCGAGACCAGCCAGCACCAGCAGCGCGACGTTTCCGGCACTTAACGTCACGGGCATTGCGCGCAGTGCAGGCCGGGCGGGAGATCAGGTCGGAGTCGATTCGAAGGGCAAAGCGCTCACCGAGTCATTCTCGTGCGACATTCCCTCGAAGGTGCCCGAGCCGAGCACCGCCTCGCTGACGAGGTGAGGGCCATGGCGGGAAACTCGGCAAAACTGCAGCAGCCATCGGCGGTGGGCAATGGACCCATGAACCGCCCTCACGTCGACCACAGCAGCGTTGCCTCCAAAGGCGACAATGCGTGTGTCATCGAGCTCCCGAGCCGAGGCGAGCGGCCCACGCTTCTCGCCAAAGGCCGCCAGCTCCTCGACCCCGACCAGGTAGTCGCCGGCACCGAAGCGGGAGACGTCAGGACTCGTCCAAAACAGCTCGGCCATCCCTGTGGTGTAGCCAGCCACTAGCGCNNTTCCATCCTGCTCCGATCTCGGTGGCGGTTGGCTCCCGACCCGTTGCGTCCGTCTGTCTCGATCATGACACCACGCGTCGATCGCCCGGTCCAATGAGCGAGTCGGACAGACCGAGTGACCGATTGTTATCGTGCTCGTGAACAGGGAGGGCATCATGCAACTGGCACTCACGTCCGAGCAGGANNGATCTGAAGAGAGAGCTGCGCTCGTACTTCATCAACCTTGTGACCGAGGTCGAGGGGACGCAGAGCGAAGAACCTGACTACATCCGCTACATACGCCGCATGGGGCAAGACGGATGGCTGGGGATCGGATGGCCCGTCGAGTACGGCGGCCAGGNNTCTTCGTCGAGGAGTCCCACTGGGCTGGGGTACCTCTGCCGCTCCTCACCCTGAACAGTGTCGGTCCGACGCTGATGGCCCTCGGGACCGAAGAACAACGGGACAGGATCCTGCCTGGCATCTTGAAGGGCGAAGTCCACTTCGCCATCGGCTACACCGAACCCAATGCCGGTACGGATCTGGCATCGCTGCAGACGAGGGCGGTTCGCGACGGCGATGAGTTCGTCATCAATGGCGAGAAGCTGTACACGAGCGCCATCCAATACGCCGACTACGTGTGGCTGGCCACCCGGACCGATCCTGATGTCCCGAAGCACAAGGGGCTCTCCGTCTTCATCGTTCCAGTCGAGACACCGGGATTCTCCTGGTCGCCCCTACGCACGGTGGCCGGCGAGTTCACCAGCTCAACCTTCTACGACGACGTGCGAGTGCCGGTGACGAACTTAGTGGGAGAGGAGAACCAGGGCTGGAAGCTGATC
>PLSY01000156.1:4243-4398 GCA_003164275.1 Acidimicrobiaceae bacterium
GGTCATCGACCAGCAGTGGGTGCAGGTTCATCTGGCCAGGGTGACCGCCAAGGCAGAGTACCTGAAGCTGCTCAACTGGAAGGTGGCCTGGGCTTCGGACAAGGGACTCAATCCGGCCGATGCTTCTGCAACCAAGGTCTTCGGCACCGAGTTCG
>PLSY01000156.1:4444-7267 GCA_003164275.1 Acidimicrobiaceae bacterium
AGCGCGACATCATCGCCATGATCGGACTCGGCATGCCGAGGGCCCCGCGCTAACCACCAGGTGGTTGCCGATCAGGCGCTCCTTCATCATCGCCCGACACTGATGCCGGCCGGGCGACAGCCCCAACCTCGCTCCGTCGTTGCGCGCGTTCGTGTCACGCGCTGAGTTCAGGGGTGGGTCGTAGTGGTCGTAGTGGTGGTGGTGGTTCGAGGTACGACGCCACACACGACAAATGGCTTCATGCTCATCGAGACGCCGGCCGGAAGGGTAGCCACCACCACGCTGATGACCTCCCAGGTGGTCGGACTGACAGGGAAGGACGACCGTAGGGCGACGTTCTGGTTCGGCCCCGGATCAGAAACCTGAGCTCCCCCACTGACCAGAATGTCACCAGCCGGACAGGCGGTCTTGGCCGTCAGGACGGTGCCAACCGGTGCCGCGGGTGCAGACACGAGCGTGGTCGTCGACACGATCGTTGTAGCAGCGATCGTCCCGGCTGGTCCCGCTGGACCTGCAGGCCCGGCAGCTCCAGTCGCTCCCGCGGCACCGGCTGGCCCGGTTGCACCAGTTTGACCCGTCGGTCCCGAGGTCTTGGGTGGCACTTTGTGTATGGCATAGATGCCGGTCCCAATGCCTGCCAGGCCAAGAACGATTGAGACGATCACGACGGGCAGTACCCACCCGGGCAAACGACCACCCTTTGGGGGTTCCCCGTCGGGGCTTGAATCTGGATCGGGGAGCACCGGGGTCATCGCCATAGGCGGCAGACTATCGCTTGGCCGACCAGCAAGGGCTGCTTTGCCAGTCGTTCGTGGGTCCGGAGCAACCCACTCGCTCAGGGTCCAGAACTTCGGCGACCCAAAAACTCAAGCCAAAGCACGGTCGTCAAGTGACACACTTCTCCAACTAGGTGCTTCAGGACAGGCGACCCGCCAATGAGAGTTGCTCCGAGCCAGGCCGGAGCAATGGCTCAATAGGCCCTAAACGGGTGCCAACGCCGGATGAGCTTCAACTGATCACCGTGAAATTCCCGGCGGTGCTCGATGATGTCGAGAGTGGCCTGCCGGACCTTGTCCACAGACGGAAGGCTCAAGGCACAGTCGAAACAGAACGGCCTCCACTTCCCATCGACCCAGTCAGAACAGCCGTATGAGTAGGACATCTGGCCGACCGGCTTCACGTACCTCTGCCCGTTCGTCGGGGCAAACATCACTACTTTGACGGTGGTCACGCCTCCTCCCCTCTCGGCATGGGGGAAGGATACCGGCGACTACCTATTGCCTATTGCGGCAGTCGCCGCTGCAGCAGTCTGTTGTCGGGCGCGTGGCGCCGTCAACACTGGCCATGGTCCGATCCGGCGGTGACAAGTAACGTGGTTGAGAGCGTCAATGGCCTGTGACGACAGATGCATCGACGGTGTCTCCGGAGGGAAGATTGACTGCGAACAGCAAGGGGGAGCACTCGTTCGCCTCCCGGGTGCTGGCCTGCGTGTCCGACATCCCACCGGGCCGGGTCATGTCTTACGGAGGAGTCGCGACCGCCATCGGAAGCCGAGCCCCACGAGCTGTCGGCCGGGTCCTCGCCCGGTCGGATCATCCCGTCCCCTGGCATCGAGTGGTCCGCTCGGACGGCACGCTGGCCAGCGCTCTGCGGAATCGGCAGTCTCGCCTCCTTGCGGATGAGGGTGTGCCAATGGAGGGCGACCGCGTGGTCATGGAGTGGGCCGAGTGGTCGGTCCCCCTGGCCACNNAGATACAGCGCCGCACTGTCGGGGTTCCAAGATGCGAGTGAAACCGGCATGCAACGGCGGCCACCGAGCTAGCCGCACCTGGTGACGTCCGGTTGCGACGCCAATCGGGAGGAGACGGCGTCTCGTGTGCCGGCCAGGGTTTGCGGTCTACAGTCACTCAGAGTCGATTCATAGAGCCAGGGGGAAGCAATATGGGAGATCTCGAGGGAAAGGTCGCACTGATCACGGGCGCCGGGCGGGGCCAGGGACGCTCACACGCCGTGGCTCTTTCCGAACAGGGGGTGGACATCGTCGCCCTCGACCTCTGTGACGACATCGACACGGTCTGGTATCCACTGGCCAATGCGGACGATCTGCGGGAGACCGCCCGCTTGGTCGAAGCAAATGGCCGCCGGGTCATCGAGGTGGTAGCGGACGTTCGTAACCTCAGAGCACTCGAGGATGCAGTCGCCAACACCCTGTCTCAGTTCGGCCGGTTGGACATCGTCTTGGCCAATGCCGGCATAGCACCGTCCATGTCACCCGCCGCTGACGCCGGGTCCGCATGGAGCAACGTCATCGACGTGAACCTCACCGGAGTCTGGAACACTGCCTACGCCGCCAAGCAGGCAATCGTCGACGGCGGCCGGGGCGGGTCGATCGTCATCACCAGCTCGACCGCCGGATTGAAGGGAATGGCTGATGGCTCGCCCAGCGCCCAGGCGTATGTCGCGTCGAAGCACGCCCTGGTCGGCCTGATGAGATCTTTGGCCCTTGAGCTCGCACCCAGCTCGGTGCGGGTCAACACCGTTCATCCCACCGGAGTGGACACTCCGATGGTCATGAACGACGCCATGCAGGCATGGATCCAGGAAAATGCTGCGATGGCCGCGACCGGAATGGAGAATGCCCTTCCCGTGGCTCTCATCGAAGCCTCGGATGTGACCAACGCCGTCATGTGGCTCGTCTCGAATTCGGCCCGCTACATCACCGGCGTCGCCCTTCCCGTCGACGCCGGAATCACCATCCGATAGGCGTCTCGGCTGACAGCCCGTCGCTCGTGATGACCTCGGGGCCTACGACCGACGCCTTAG
>PLSY01000047.1 GCA_003164275.1 Acidimicrobiaceae bacterium
GCGGCCATGAGATGGCCTGCCTCGTGGACCATGACCATGACGATGATGCAGACGATGACGATCAGCAGATCGGTGGCCCCGAGGGCCACAGCCGCAGCGGAGATGATGACGGCGGCGGCGATCAGCTCGAGCACCGACCGCTTCGGCGACTTCACTCGCTCGGGAGATCCAGGAACCTGCTCGGCGACCACCGGGACGACGGGCGGGCGGGTCTCGGTGGTGCTCACGTCCGGGCACTCTGTTGGACGACGACCGACTCGGCCACCCGTCGGGCCGAGGCATCGGCGTCGAGGACGTCGTCGACCACGCGGGCCCGGAGGGGCGGTGGGTCATAGCGGTCGAGTGTCGCCTCGACCACGAAGGCGATGTCCCCCCAGGTGATCCTGGTGGCCAAGAAAGCGGCCACTGCCACCTCGTTTGCCGCGTTCAGCCAGGCCGGGGCGAGGTCGCCCTGGCGACCGGCCCGGTACGCCAAGTCGAGACAGGGGAACAGCTCCCGGTCGGGATCCTCGAACTCCAAGGTGGCGAGCTTCGTCCAGTCGATGGCCCCAAAGGCCACCGGGAGGCGCCCCGGGTAGGCGAGGGCGTAGCCGATGGGCAGTCGCATGTCGGGCAACGAGAGCTGGGCGACGGCCGCCCCGTCGGAGTACTCCACCATCGAATGGACAATGGACTGGGGGTGGACCACGACGTCGATATCGTCGTAGTCCACTCCGAACAGCTCGTGGGCCTCGATGACCTCGAGGCCCTTGTTCATCAGCGTGGACGAGTCGATGGTGATCTTCGGGCCCATCGTCCACGTCGGGTGGGTCAGGGCCTCGGCCACATCGACGTTGGCCAGCTCTTCTCTCGTCCACCCACGGAATGGCCCTCCGGATGCGGTGAGGAGGACCCGGGCCACATCGACGGGACGTCCGGCTCGGAGGCACTGGTGGACGGCGCAATGCTCGGAGTCGACTGGGATGATCTCGGCCCCTTCGGTCCGCCTGGCCTCTTGGACGACGGGCGCCCCGGCGATGATCGATTCCTTGTTGGCCAGGGCCAGACGCTTGCCGGCATTGAGAGTGGCGAGGGTCACCACCAGCCCGGCGAACCCAACCACCCCGTTGACGGCCACGTCGGCCACCGTGGCGATGGAGGCCAAGCCATCGGTCCCGGTCACCAGTTCGATGCCTGCCGGCAAGAGGCGGGACAGCTCCGAGGCGAGCGACTCGTCCCCGATTGCCACCACGTCCGGGTGCAGGCGCCGTGCTTGGGAAGCCAGCATCTCGACCGACCGGTTGGCTCCGATGGCCACCACATCGAAGCGCTCCGGGCATGCCTCGACGACGTCGATCGACTGCGTCCCGATCGAGCCGGTGGAGCCGACCAAGCTCACCGTCACCGCCGCAGCGTGGTCGTCCGTCAGCCGGGAGCCCATCGCCTCCGAGGACACTGGGTCGACCCCCAGGGCCTCGCTGATGGGATCGCTCATTCCTCTAGCCTGCCCGAAGTTCAGGCAATATTCAGCGCACGGACCAGGTAATAGGTAGCCGGGAGCACGAACAACAAGGCGTCGACCCGGTCGAGGACGCCGCCGTGGCCGGGCAACAGGGCGCCCATGTCCTTCAGCCGGAGATCCCGCTTGAGCAGTGACTCGCACAGGTCGCCGATGGGTGCGACCACCGCCACCACCACGCCGAGAAGGGCTGCGTTGGACGGGCTCCAAGGATGGATGGCCCCGACGATCACCGTCGAGGCGAGGATCGAGAACACGGCCCCGCCGAATAGTCCCTCCCATGTCTTGTTCGGACTGATATTGGGGGCGAGGGCCCGACTCCCGAGCCAGCCGCCTATGACAAGGGCCCCGATGTCGTTGGCCACGGTGGCGATGATGGCCCCGAGCAGGAAGGCGATGCCGTGCCGATCCGGGAACGACGACGGAGAGAGCAACAGGCCGGCAAAGGACCCGAGCAACGACACCCACCCGACGGTCAACAAGGTGGCGGCCGTCCCGGCCACCGGTGAGCCCCGCTCGATGCCGAAGAGGTACCAGATCAGGGTGAATACGGTGATCAGGACCAGGATCAGGGGCAGGGCGGCGACACCTTTGGTGTAGGCCCCGACCATCAACGAGATAGTGCCTACCAGCCCGAGCAAGGTGGCCGGGTGGTACCCGGCGCGGCGAAGCACTCCGAAACACTCGCCGGCGGCAAAGGTCACCACGATGACCGTGAGGACCAACGATGGCACGGTGCCCAGTTTGAAGGCGAGGAGGGCCACGATGGCCGCGGCCACGCCGGTCCCGACTCGCATGCCGATCGGGCTGGAGTCTTGATGGGGCCCGGGGACAGCCGACTCGTCTGCCGTCCGACGACGGGCTGGAGGACCTCCTCCGGTCGGGCCCTCATCGGACGGCCTCGACGGGTCTTTGGCCTCATCGTGGCCTCGCCGTCCGAGGCGGCGGCGCCCACCCGCTCGCACGTCAGACGACGTCGTCGCTGCCGCCGCTGCCGCCGCCCCAGTGACGGCCTCATCCCATTCGAGGTCTGCGGTCGAAGCCGTCTGGTCGCCCTCGCGCTCGGCGGTGCGATCGGCAGCTGCCAGTCCGGCCACCCCTCCCCGCTTGCGCCCGGCACCAGGGACGTCGGATACCGAGGCGCCAGGAGGCTCAGCGGCCAGCGGCGAGTCGGTGAGACCCTCCACGTCGTCGGGACGCTTCGCCCGCATCCGGGCCCCCAGGCCGTTTCGCCGAGTGCGTCCGACTCGTGCCGTTCCGGTCGGCCGCGGCTGGTCGGGGTCCTCGAGGTCGACAGCGGCAACCCCAAGGGCGACACCCGGGCCGTCGACCGGCCTGAGGGAGTCGGGCTCGTCGGGACTTTCCGCCGTGACCCTCTCGATCGGAGGGGCGTCAAACGGCTTCGGCGCCGGACGCTCGGTGGATGGCTCATAGCCGTCGTCGGCCACCTCGGGCGTCACCACCGGGACCGGCTCGGTGATCGGGTCGCCAACTGGTCCGCTGGAGCTGCGGACCGGGCTCGGTGAGCCGGGTTTGGCCGAGGCGAGGTCGAACTCCCAAGGACGACGGTCGGCATCGCCGCTGTCCGTCTCATCAAGGGAACCGAGGGCCACCTGGTCCCGACCGAACATGGCCGGCTCGAACTCCTCGTCGTGGGCCACCCAGTCGGCGTCCTCTTCGCGCCAGGTGGGGGCCGAGATGCCCGAGCCTTCATCCCCTGCGTCTCGGGAAAGCACCGCCGGCACCTGCCCGGTCGGAGGCTCGGTCCAGTGAGGGAGCTCGGTCGGCGTCCCCCCGGTGGGCACGGCCGTCTGCCCCGGCGTCACCGGGTTCACCGGATTGGCCACCCCGGCGTCACCCGGCTCGTCGATCAGCCGCACTGTCGGGCCGCCCAGGCCGTCGTCGGCCTCCTCGGCGTCGTGGCTCAGCTCACTCGGTTCGACCTCGGCCGGCAGCGCCACTGATTCGTCGGGCTCGTCCGGCTCGTCTTCTCTCGACACAGCCGGTAGCTCAGACGTGATCTCTGCTGCAGTCTCGGCGCCAAAAATTCTGACGCGCTCTGTGGCCGGTCCCGAGCCCTCGGGGCGCGTCACGGGCACGTCGGTCCGGGTCACCTCGTCCTCTCGCCGGTCAGGGGCGTCGTCCACGTCAGTTGTTTCCTTCCATCAGCCGGCCCGGCACGGCCCGGCTGTCAGATCTCGAGGAGCTCCTGCT
>PLSY01000028.1 GCA_003164275.1 Acidimicrobiaceae bacterium
AGGTCCTCTTCGCCCGGATCGGCACCTACCGGACACCGACGTTCTCGACCCAGCTGGTGGACGTCAAGTGTGGCCAACTCCTGGACGTCGTGGAGGGGAAGGGGGCAGAAGGCCCCAAGGTCTGGCTGGAGAACCGAGGCGACGAGTGGTTGGGCAAGGTCCGCTACGCCACCTTGGACCTGTCGGCAACCTACAAGGCCGTCTTCGATGCCACCTTCCCCCATGCCGTCCGAGTGGCGGATCCGTTCCACGTGGTCAAACACGCCACCCTCCAGCTCGACCAGTGCCGCAGGCGGGTCCAACAAGAGCTGTTGGGACACCGCGGCAGGAAGGGCGATCCACTGTTCCGGGCCCGGCGACTCTTGGCCAAGGCCCACGAGCGACTCGACGAGCGGGGCAACGAGAAGCTCACCGGGCTCCTCGAGGCCGGAGACCCGAAGGGCCAGGTCCGGATGGCCTGGCACGCCAAGGAATCGGTTCGTGAGCTCTACACCCCCACCGATGCCGAGGTCGCCCTCACCTTCGTCGATGAGCTCGTCGCCGACATGGCCGACAAGGACATGCCGACCGCAGTCCGCTCCCTCGGGCGAACCCTCAAGCGTTGGCGGCTCCAGATCGCCGCCTGGCACACCGCTCACGTCACCAACGGCCCCACCGAGGCGGTCAACAACTTGATCAAGCGGGTCAAACGGGCAGCCTTCGGGTTCACGTCGTTTCGGAACTACCGAGTCCGCTCACTGCTCCACGCCGGAAGGCCCTACTGGTCGCTGTTGGCCACGATCACTCCCCGCTGAGATCCGAAGAGCCACATTGGCGACGTCTCACTAGGTGCTCGGGCGAGATCGATGACAACGGAAGTGCGGTGCCTCCTCCCCAGGCCGGACGGTCCTGGGTCAGCCAGGTGCTCACTTCTTGGGTGCTGAACCCCAGTGTCGGCGGCTCGGTCGTGCAGCTTGTTCTGTCATGTTGCCTTCAATAGGCGACACACCTCGAGCTGACGCTCATGTGCGCTTTCTGCCTCTTCAGCTGGTCGAGCGCAAGGCGACATATCGATGAGACTGACAAAGGACGCACCGGCTTCCACGTATTCCTGCAGGCCGGGCATCACCTCTTCTGGTGTACCGCAGATGAATGTCTTCTCGACCATCGTCCGAGGCGTCGCCTCCACGATTCGGTCGGCCTCCTCACGGGACATCTCCACCGGGAGCAGCTTTAGGGCATAGTGCCAGTCCTCTGGAAACACTGGCTGGAATCCTTCCGCGAGCCAATCAGACTGCTTAAATCGGCCGAAGACGGCAGCGATGAAGCGGAGCAGGGGATTGTCGAGCACCGCGTCTCGGTCCTCGCTCTCGTCGAAGAGCAGGACGTTGTGCCACAGACCGAAAGTGAAATCTTCGGGATCACGACCTGCCTTGTCCAAAGCGACCTTCACCTTGTCCACTTCGGCAGCGTACTGCTCGGGTGTATGGAAGGCGAACGGCGTAATGCTCACAAACCCGTCAGCGCATTCAGCAGCTAGATTAATGAGTCGCTCGCCACCACCCATTGAGTAGACCTTGGGCTGATTAGCTTTGGCCTCTCCAATCCAAGCCTGCTTGTACTTCCAGAACTTTCCATCAAAGTCGATCGGACCGTCGGTGTTTAGTAGCAAGCGAAAGATGCGAAGTAGGTCCTCCATCCTGGCGAGACCCTCGGAGCGCTTGTAGCCGAAGGGTCCAGCCTGCTTGACTTCACCCGCGCCGAGCATCAGCACGGCTTTCCCATCTGTCGCATCCGCAAGCGTCAACATGGTCTGGAGGAGTTCGGCTGGACCGTTTCGTATCGCATCCGTACTCACCGCAATTCCGAGTTCTTTTGTGGCGGCAAGCCCGAACGTACCGGCTACGAACGGATCCTGAAACGAATCACAGTCCGGAAGGGTGGCATACATCGGCGTTGTGTCCTCACGCCAGAGATCGCGAGGCCACCAACTCGTTAGTTGATCCCATGTCTGGAAGTAATCGACTACTCCACTGTCTTCAAGCGACTTGGCGAACTGTCCAGCTGCCCGAGGCGAAAAATGCCGATCCGCCGACAAAGGTAAGGCAGTTTCGACCTTCTTCTTGGCCATGAGTTCCAACCCCCTTGAGATCTCTCTACAGATTTAGCGGCGGAACTAGCCCTAGTTGCCAGACTTCGCTGCCGCCATCACTTTGACATCGCGACATCGCAATTGCAAGTGCTTACTTGTAGGGTGCAAGGGAGGGCTAAGACACCAGGGAGGCAAGGCATGCATCGTCAACGCTCGTGCAAATTGTTCCACACGGTTGGGGGGACGCTATGACTGGGAGACCGATGGCAGCGGATCAGATTGCCGATTGCATCGCCATTCGTGAGTTAGTTGCTGGGTTTAACGTCGCGGCTGATGCGAGCGACGGAGACGCAGCGGCGGACTACTACGTGGCCGACGGCGTATTCGATGTCGAGGGGGTGGGGACNNACAGACCACATCGTAGTGATCGAAGGAGACATCGCAGTGCAGACGTGCACACTTTTGCTATTTCAACGCTCCGAGGACCGGTCTAGGGTCGACCTTGTGACCACGGGCTCGTACCGGAATGAGTTGACTCGGACTCCTGAAGGGTGGCGATTCGTCCGTAGGGAGGTGTCGGTCGACCTGGAGGGGGCTGCTCTCCTTGCCAAAACCCATCCGGCGGGATTGCTCGAGGATTAGCCCCGGGTTAGCTCGGTTTGGTAGTATCTACCTACTTATGAGCCCCAAATTCGTCTTCCCGTTCGACTACCGCCACCCACAGCCTCCTCGTGAGCTCAGCACTCTCTTGGGGGGTAAAGGTGCCAATCTGGCTGAGATGACGTCGGTGCTCCGGCTGCCGGTTCCTCCAGGATTCACCATCTCTACCGATGCCTGCGGTGACGCCATCAAAGGGGCGTGGCCAGATGGACTTCGAGAGGAGATTGAGCGAGGCCTTGAGTCACTGGAACAACGAGTCGGCCGCAAGTTGGGCGATCCAAACGATCCTCTGTTGGTCAGTGTGCGGTCAGGAGCAAGTTCATCAATGCCGGGGATGCTCGACAGCATCCTGAACCTTGGTCTCAACGCTGCTTCGGTACGAGGTCTCGCACGTCAGACCGGCGACGAGCGGTTCGCCTTGGACTCGNNACCGTCGGTTCGTCAGCATGTACGCGCGTGTGGTGCTCGGGATCCGAAGTGATCGATTCGACGCCGCTCTTGCTGCGCAGATGAAGCCATCGGCGATGATCGATCCATCGGGGCTCACCAGCGGGCAGCTGAAGTCGGTGCTCTTTCAATCGCTCTCCACCGTCAGAGAGAGGACCGGATTGCCGTTCCCCGAAAATCCCCGGGAACAGCTGGAGGGTGCGATCAACGCGGTCTTTCGGTCGTGGATGAGCCCAAGGGCAATCGCCTTCCGTGAACGCGAGGGGATCGACCACAACCTGGGCACAGCCGTCAATGTGCAGCTCATGGTGTTCGGCAATCGCGACGAGCGTTCCGCGACGGGCGTGGGCTTCACACGGAATCCCTCCACGGGGGAACACACCCCTTATGGCGATGTCTTGTTCAACGCCCAAGGTGAGGATGTCGTCGGTGGCGTCAGAAAGACGCTGCCCCTTTCTGAGCTCGAGAGCCGGCTCCCTGAAGTCAATGCCGAGCTCTTGGGGATCTTCGATCGCCTGGAGCTCCACTATCGCGACATGTGCGACA
>PLSY01000366.1 GCA_003164275.1 Acidimicrobiaceae bacterium
TGGCGGCGGTGATGGCCACGATGCGAGGGTCGGCCTCGGCATGGCGCAGGATCGATCGGGTGAAGGCGTCGGTGAAGGTGGTTACCGGAAGTTCGGCTGTGACCTCGGGAGCCGGGCCCAGGTTCCCATTGGCCGAGTTCCCGTTGGCCGCGCCACCGTGAGGAAGCGCCGACCCGTCCTCCTCCTTGGCCTCGGTGACAGGTGACACCTTGACCTTCACGTCGTGGAGGCGCTGGATGTCGTCTTCCTCGGCCGGGGCATAGCCACGACCCTTCTGGGTGAGGACGTGGACCACGATCGGCCCCGGCCACTCAGCCGCGTTGGCCAGGGCCTGTTCGACACCGGCGATGTCGTGGCCGTCGATCGGCCCTGCGTATCGGATACCCAGTACTTCGAAAAAAGTGTGTGGGGTGACCACTTCACGTAGTGCGCTGGTCACGCCGTGGACTCCCGAATAGGCCAGGTCGCCGAGCCCAGGGAGTTCGCGGATGAGGTTGCGGATGCGCTGGCGGGCCTGGACATAAGAGGGATTGAGCCGCAGGTGGGTCAGGCTGAGGGACAGCCTTGACACCGTTGGGGCGTACGAGCGGCCATTGTCGTTGAGCACGATGACGACCCGCTTGCCCGAGTGACCGAGGTTGTTCAGGGCCTCATAGGCCATTCCTCCCGTCAGGGCACCGTCTCCGACCACGGCAACGACTCGGCGATCGATGCCCTGGAGCTCGAACGCGGTGGCGAGCCCGTAGGCGTAGCTCAAGATGGTGGAGGCATGGCTGTTCTCCACCCAGTCGTGCTCGGATTCGATCCGGTTCGGATAGCCCGACAGGCCGTCGGCTTGGCGAAGTCGCGGGAAGGCCTCCCGTCGGCCGGTGACCAGCTTGTGCACGTAGGCCTGGTGGCCGGTGTCCCAGAGGATGACGTCCTTCGGGGAGTTGAACGTGCGATGAAGTGCGAGGGTGAGCTCTACGACGCCGAGGTTGGAGCCGAGGTGACCACCAGTGGCGGTCACGGCGTCGACCACGAACTCCCGGATTTCCGTCGCGAGGGTGGCCAGCTCCTCGGGACTAAGGGAGCGAAGATCGTCTGGGCTGTCGATGTGTTCGAGGATCATGGGCGAAGGCACTTCATCCGGGTCAGGCTATCAGTGCTCTGTCGTGCCCTATCGGAACTGGAGGCTCCTAGGCGCCACAGAAACTGGGATCTCGAGGCCGTGATCTGCCTCACTGCTCGTGCTAGCCAGTCAGGTGGGCCTGGGGCCCGACGGATCGAGGCGTTCAGCGGACATTGGCCAAGAAGGTCTCCCGTTCGACGATAACCCGGACCAGTTTTCCAGCGGCAACCAGGCCACTGCTTTCAGAAACCGAGAGGGTGAAGACCAGCCTGCGCCCCTCGATGCGGTCGAGCGTGGCCTCGGCCCAGACCGTGCTCCCGACTCCGACCGGTACCAGGTGATCGAACTGGGTTCGCTTCGCCACCGAGGTGAACTTGTCGGGCAGTGAGTCCTCGATGGCCTTGCAGCTTGCCTCTTCGCACAATGCCATGAGACGCGGCGTGGCCAGGACGGGCACCGAACCAGAGCGGAAACTCTCCGCAGTGTCGGCATCCGTCACCAGCAGTTCGATTCGGGCGGAAAGACCGGTGTGTGGGGCCACGCCGGTACGATACGTGACGTAGCAGGCATCGGCCACCTCGCGGCCGAGCGCTCTAGCGAGGAGGCTGTGTTGATCGAATCTCCGGTACTCGAACGGGTCCTGTCTGAGGCACTTCGCCACGGCGGGGAATTTGCCGAGGTCTTCGCCGAGGATCGTTCGACGTCCTCAGCCATGCTTGATGACGGACGGGTCGAAGAGCTCTCCTCGGGCCGTGAGCGGGGAGCGGGCATCCGGGTGGTGACCGGCGAGACCACCGGGTTCGCCCACACCGCCGATCTGAGCGAAGAGGGACTTATCCGGGCAGCCGAGGCGGCATCGGCTGTGGCCCGGAGCGGTGGCGGCGGCACGAAGACTGTGGCGGTTGGCCTGTCGGCGGTTGCGGGAGGCGATTCGCCACGAGCGAAGCCGCTCGGGTCGAAGGGCGCCACGCTGGAGCTGCTCCGAAGGGCAGATGAGGCCGCCCGGGCCTCGGGAGATGCCATTACCCAGGTGCAGGCGGGGTGCGGGGGGTCCCGTCGTGAGATCCTGATCGCCAACTCGGAGGGGCTCCTGGCTCGTGATCAGCAGGCTCGCACGAGGTTCTCCGTCTCCTGTGTGGCCACCGGCGACACAGGCATGCAGACCGGCTTCGAGTCGGCGGCGCGAACCCTCGGCTTCGAACTCTTCGACGAGGTCTCGGTCGAGGAGCTCGCCGAGCTGGCGGCCAAGCGGGCCATCTCCAAGCTCTCGGCCCGACCAGCACCCTCTGGCGAGCTCCCAGTGGTCCTCGCCGGTGGCAGCGGAGGGATCCTGTTCCATGAGGCATGCGGTCACGGACTCGAGGCTGATCACATCGTGAAGGACTCCTCGGTCTACACCGGCATGGTCGGCCAACAGGTGGCGAGTTCGCTGGTCACTCTGGTCGACGATGGAACAGTCGGCTCGGAGTGGGGGACCTACTCCGTCGATGATGAGGGACGTCCGGCCCAACGCAATGTCCTCATCGACAAGGGCATCCTCACCGACTACCTCTGGGACTACCTCCGGGCCCGCAAGGAAGGAAGGAAGTCGTCGGGCAACGGCCGCCGCCAGACGTACCAGCACCTGCCCATGGTCAGGATGACCAACACCTTTCTCCTCCCTGGCGAGGATGATGCCGACGAGATCGTGGCGCAGACTCCACGTGGTGTCTATGTGGCCAAGCTCGGCGGAGGGCAGGTGAACACCACGACCGGTGACTTCGTGTTCGGGACGACCGAGGCTTACCTGATAGAAGGGGGCAAGATCACCGAGCCCCTCCGTGACGCAAATCTGATCGGCAACGGCCCTGAGATCCTGAAACGCATCGACGCAGTGGCAACCGACTTCTCCATGACCCCTGGCACCTGCGGCAAGGATGGGCAGAGCGTGCCAGTCGGATGCGGACAGGCCACCATGCGCCTTACCGGTGTGACCATTGGGGGGACGGCCGAGTGAGCACCGCAACCGACGTGACGGAAGCCAGCACGAGTGGGGATCCTGTCGACCTGTTGGCAATCGCTGACCGGGTGGCCGGCTGGGCCCAGACGGGCGAAGACGTTGAGGTCTACGTGGCCCGGGGTGACGAGACTGAGATCCGCGCCTATGGCGGCGAGGTCGAGTCGCTGACGTCTGCCACCTCGGCCGGCATCGGCATCCGTGTGGTCGTCGACCACCGTCTCGGCTTCGCCTGGGCCGGATCGCTCGACGAGTCGGTGCTCGCCGAGACATTGGCCGAGGCCCGGGATAACGCCCAGTTCGCCACGCCCGATGAGCACGTGCAACTGGCCGTGCCCGACGGCGTGCCCGCCGTTTCCGTGGATCTCTGGGACGACTCGTTGGCGTCGGTTCCGACCACGAAGAAGGTCGAGCTGGCCCTGGCCCTGGAGGCCCAGGCCCGTGCCGCCGATCCCCGCATCCGCCAGGTGGATCATGCCGACTACGGCGATGGGTCAGTGGAGGTGGCCTTGGTGTCCACCACCGGCATCCGCACCACGAGTCGGAAGACCTCCGGGTTCATCTCGGTCAGCGTCATCGCCGGGGACGGGGAGGCCAGTCAGACCGGCGGCGGCTACAGCGTCGGTCGCGGCTTCGACGGGCTCGATCCGGACAAGGCGACCGACGATGCCGTGACGCGCTCCGTTCGACTCCTGGGTGCAGTGAAGGGACCCTCGGCCAGAACGACTGTGGTCTTCGACCGCCGGATCGCCAGCACCCTGTTGTCGGTCATATCTTCGGCCCTCTCCGGGGAGGCGGTGGCCAAGGGACGCTCGTTCTTCGCCGGACGGATCGGCGAACTGGTCGGCGACGCCGGGCTGACCCTGGTGGACGACCCGACCGACCCCAGGACCTACGGGGCCTCCGCATACGACGCCGAGGGCCTGGCGTGTCGACGCAACGTGCTCATCGATGCCGGGGTGTTGCGCGGCTTCTTGTATGACACCGTCTCGGCCTCCCGATCAGGCGTCTCCTCGACGGGGTCAGCGGTGCGCGGAGGTTTCTCTGGAACGCCAGGTCCCGGGTGTCGGGCACTGACGCTGGCGCCCGGTCCCGAGGGCTACGACGAGGACGCCGTGTTGGGCGTGGTGGGGGAAGGCCTCTTCGTCCAGTCCATGACCGGCGTCCACTCCGGCGTGAACCCGATCAGCGGCGACTTCTCCGTCGGGGCGGAGGGCCTGATGATCCGCGACGGCAAACTCGCAGAGCCGGTTCGGGAGATCACCGTGGCCTCCACCCTCCAACGGATGCTGCATTCCTTGGTGGCCGTGGGTGCCGATGTCGAGTGGCTTCCCGGCATCGCCGCCGGGCAGACGCTGGCCGTCGGAGATATGCAGCTCAGCGGGTCCTGAGCAACTGGGCGATCGTTAGCTGGCGGTCGTAGCCGTGGTGCATGCCGCCAAGGCGCTCGGAGTCGAGGTGTAGTAGATCGATCCGGTGATCGCCAAGTTGTAGGGGGAGGCCGTGGGGACGGTCGCCGCTTGTCCGGCCCAGAGTGCCTGCGACCCTGCAGTCGGGGCCGCCGCCGCCGCTCCACTGGCCGCGGTTGTCGCAGATCCACCGATGGTGAGGGCGAAATTCTGGATCACGAAGAGGCGGGGAAAGCTGTCCAATCCGCTGATGAACTTCATGATGTGCTCGTAGTCGCCGGTCACGGCCAAGGTGGTCGGCACCGCCGTCACACCGGTTGGCGTTGCTGCGGTGGACGAGCCAGTCGTGGAGTCGGCGGTCACCGGCGAGAACCCGCTGAACTGAGTGAGCGAGACACCAGTCGAAGCCGTCAAGGCGTTGAACTGACTTTCGAACGATGACTCCTCGGCGTCGATGTCGGTTGGGCTCTGCACGCTCGGGATCTGGGTGTCGATCTTCTCGAGGTCAGCGCAGTTGGCCGACAGCTTCTGCTGCTCCGTCTTGAGCGACGACAGTTTGGCCTCCAGCTGCGTCTGCTGTGTCTGTAGCTGCGTCTGCTGGGCCTTAAGGCTGGACAGTTTCGAGTTCTGGGGCGAGATCAGGACCGCCCACAGGATGATTGCGGCGACGAGCGCGCCGGCCGCGATCAGGAGAGGGACTCGGTACTCACGGACGCTGGTCATTTCAAGCTCGCATTCTGACTGAGACTGGCCTGGGGAGTGACGGAAATGGTGAAGGGGAACGAGATGGTTGAATCCGTATTCACCACCGTGGCACCCTGAACAGGATTGGCGAACAGTGGTGACTTGGCGATGGCCGTGATCCAGGCAGCTGAGATCGTCAGTCCGGGGCCAGGACCGGTAATGCCCGTGGAGATGGTGCCGATGGCGGCCGAGGTGGAACTGGTACCGGTTGTTGATCCCGACGTCCCTGACGAGCCACTAGGGGTTGAGGCCGAGGTGCCCAACCCATTGAATGACTGGACTTGGGCGTTCGCCGGCGTGATAGAGATCAGGGTGTTCAGCGCCACCGGCCAGTCGATGGCCGTGTTGAGCACCGATGCCCTCCGGGCGACCCCCGCCGTGTAGGCATTGTTTGCCGCCACGACCGCGTCGTACTTGGGAACTTCGGCGTTCAGCGTCGTGATGCTCGACTGCAGAGCGTCAACATTGCCTTGAGCACTTCTGACCTGGAAGAACTTCCAAACTCCGAATACCATCAGCAGCACGAGAACCGCCACTCCCACCACGATGGTCTTCTCTTGAATCGACTTCATCCGAGCCCGCTGGGCGACTTCCGGAGGAAGGAGATTGAACTTTTTCACCGACTTGTTGGGCTCGGGCAGAGCGAGTCCGATCGGAGTTGATAGAACCGCCTGGACCTCGTTGGCCTGGTCCTCACTCAGCTCCAGCTTGGACGTGTTGACTCGCTCAAACGGGGAGACGGCCAACACCGGGATGCTGACCTGAGATTCGAGCATGGGGATCAAACCGTGGAGTGCGGAGCCGCCTCCAGTGATCAGCACACGAGAAACGGGGAGACGGCCCGGAAGAGATGCAAAGTACTGAATCGAGCTCCGTACCTCGCCGACCAGTTCCGCCATGCTTGGTTGGGCGGCACGCTCAGCTGAGTGTTGCTGCGGTCCATCTTCGCCTATACGGCGCTTCAGGCTCTCCGCGTCCGCAATAGGGATGCCGAGCGCGGCCGAGATGGCAGCAGTCGCCGCGTTGCCGCCCGAGCCGATGGTTCTGACGAACTGGGGTCGTCCCTGTTGGTGCACCACAACCACGGTCAAGCCTGCTCCGACCGAGACGATGGCCTCGGGCAGTTCGGACTCCGCTGTGTTGCCAATGGCACGTACCAATGCCGAGGAAACCAGATCGACGCCGGTGACGGTAAGGCCAGCCTGTTCGACAGTGGCTATGACGCCATTGACGAGATCAGTATGGGCCGCCGCAACCAGAATGCGGCGCATCTTGTCGCCTTCTGGAGTGACATAGTCCGAGAGAATTTGGGACGAAAGAATGGTCTGATCTGGCGGGAACGGGATGACTTCTTCGGATTGAAAGCGAACGGCGCTATCGACCTCGTTATCGGGGACGAAAGGCAGATCAATCTCGCGTGTGATGGCTCGGAGTCCGGCGATGCCGACGATCACCGACTTGCTCGAAAACTTCCCGTTCTCCCAGAGTTTGGCAATGGCTGCCGAAACCGCTGAAACGTCTCGAATCTCACCGTCCACCAGGCTTCCGGCTGGGAGCCCGACCTGACCGTAGTTGAGAAGGACCGGTCGACCATGACTGACATCGAGCTCTGAGGCTCGAACCGCACTGGTGCCGATATCCAAACCGACAACCAGCTTCTGATGAAGCGAGACTGTCAGTTTTGGCAGCGTGATCGTTCTGTTCGCAAGTTTGCGAGAAGCTGCCGGAGGCTCAGCCGCATCGGAAGGAACGGAACCCGGCTCCGAGGGGATCGTCTCTGAGGTCGAGCTGTGAAAGGTCTCCCTCGCCTTTGTCAGGATATTCAAGGTCAAACTCCGGTCCCTCTGTGATCACGATCTGCGACCAACGGATTGGCTGGTGCCGGATTGAAAGTGCACCAGACTCTACGAGAGGTCTATCGGATCAAAGAGGTGCGACCTTGAGGTTGGTTATCAGATGTCACGCCCGGAGTGAATTGTGACGCGACTGACAAGCAACTCACAGACTTAGAGCATGTTGGCTGGCCTAAACCAGCTCGGGGATCCGCAGCAATTGCAGATCAGCTGATACCAGTTGCGGCAAACTGACCGGTTTGAAGAATGCCTTTCCGCTCAAGCATGACTTTCAAGTCGTGGGAGTTCGTAGCCGTGCCCATCGCCTCGGCCAAGCTGATGGTGCCATTGCCCACCAGGGTGACCAGCGACTGGTCGAATGTCAGCATCCCGTAGTACTCACCGTCAGCCACGATGGACTCAATGTCGCCGGTAAGCAGCGGATCGATAATTGCCTGCTGGATCCTGCCGTTCACGACCAGGAGCTCCAGGGCCGGCACTCGGCCCTTGCCGTCGGCAGTCGGAATGAGTCTTTGACAGATGATCCCCTTCAATGAACCGGCCAAGCTCACCCGCGTCTGCTGTTGTTGGTGGGGTGGGAAGAAGTCCACGATTCGGTTTATGGTCTCTGTGGCGTTGATGGTGTGCAGGGTCGAGAACACAAGGTGGCCCGTCTCTGCCGCGGTCAATGCTGCGGAGACGGTCTCTGGGTCGCGCATCTCTCCGATGAGAATAACGTCAGGATCCTGACGCAACATCACCCGCATGGCGGATGCAAACGAGTTGGTATCGAAGCCGACTTCGCGTTGGTCGATGGCCGCCATGTCGTCGGTGTGGAGGTACTCGACGGGATCCTCGATTGTCACCACGTGACAGGAGCGCGTGTGGTTTATGTGATCGATCATTGAAGCAAGAGTCGTCGTCTTGCCTGAGCCTGTTGGTCCTGTCACCAAGACCAGACCGCGCATCTCCTCGGCAAGGCGAGTGACAACCTCGGGAAGTCCTAGCTCGCTGACCGTTGCTGCCGTACCCTTGACGCGTCGCATGGCCAGGGCGACCGAAGAACGCTGATAGTAGGCATTGACTCGAAATCGACCAGTTCCGAGCAGGCCATAGGCGAAGTCAGCCTCACGATATTCTGTGAAAGTCTCGAATACCGAAGGCTTCATGATTGCTTCAGCGATGGCCAGCGTCTCCTCGGCCGTGAACGACGCTTCGTTGTCCATCGTTCGCAACGCCCCGGCAATCCTCATTCGGGGTGGCGCGCCAGCTTTGATGTGTAGGTCCGAGCCATCCAGCTCTGCCAATTGATTTAGCAGTCGGTCGAGATCAGCTTTGTCCACGCAGCCAAGTGTACGGGGATTGTGCGCAAATTGGCGAGACCTATTTTGATTCTTTCCCGGCATCTCCCAACACCGACAGTCGACTTGTGAAGGAGGAAGCAGTTGGACCCGGTTGCAAGAGGCGAAGGAGGCACTCAGTCGGTCTTGGTCGACCCGCCGCCGGACGTCTTATCGGAGCCCGAGGAGGACGTGGCTGTGGAAGCCGATTCCTTTGGCGTGGCAGCAGGCGTGGACGCAGGCGTGGAGTCTGGCGAAGATGAAGACGACGATGATGAGCTCTCGTCAGCGGACTTGGACCCCGAGCTGTCGCCATCAGACGAAGATGTTGAGCCTGAAGAATCGCTCACGGCGGTCTTCGGCTTGCCGCCGTTCCGGCTGTCTGTCTTGTAGAACCCGCTGCCTTTGAAGACGATCCCGACATTCCCGAACACCTTCCTGACCGGAGATCCGCAGGTCGGGCACTCAGTCAGAGCGTCATCGTGGAAGGATTGCACGACATCGAAGTTCTTGTCACAGCTATTACAGTGATATTCGTAGGTAGGCAAGCGGGGCATTCCTCTCGGTCCGGGACCTGCGTCGACTTGGCAGTCTACCTGAGAGAGTGCCAATGCCGTCCTATGGGCCGAGTCTCCCGTAGACTGGACCCCGTGACCCGTGACACAGCCCTATGACCGACCGTAGCCTCAGCCACCTGGACCCGTTCGGCGGCACGCGCATGGTCGACGTCTCACCCAAGGAGGCAACGCATCGACGTGCCCTGGCTCGTTGCAAGGTAACGATGAAGCCAGAAACCACGGCGAAAGTGGCCAATAACGCCATTACCAAGGGCGATGTGCTTGCCGCCGCACGTGTGGCAGGCATCCAGGCTGCCAAACGGACCGCCGACCTGGTGCCCATGTGCCATCCCCTCTTGGTGGGCTCAGTTCAAGTTGACTTCACGATCGGTGACGATTTCGTCGAGGTGGAGTCGAAGGTGGAGGCCGTCGACCGCACTGGCGTTGAAATGGAAGCGATGACTGCATGTGCCATCGCTGCGCTGACTGTCTATGACATGTGCAAGACCACTGACCGGACGATGAGCATCGGTGATCTGAAACTATGGGAGAAGACCGGTGGTAGCTCAGGCATGTGGAAACGCGACCCACTGAGCTGAATGCGAGCCTCCAGAGAGGATCCCACAGCCAAGACCTTGGCTAAGAAGCCAAGTTAGCCACGAACGGCGGATCGAAGGTCGCGGAGTGAAAGCTCCGACGTTGCCTCGCCTCCGCACTGCGAGCAATGCTCGACATGTCGCCAGCTTCTAAGCAACCGCGTGCCCTCGGGGTTCAGGAGCACCACAAATGACTCCGAAAGCGGATCGATTTCCACTCCGTAGCATGCCTGCCATTCAGTGGACGCGGGAGTGGTCAGGTGCATGCCGCCCTTGACGAGCCGACGAAACCGCGAGTTCTCCATGTCGATGATCCACGTGCTGTGGCACGACTCGATGATGATCTCTTCCACGCCATCAAGTATCTCACGAAACCGCTCATGGGAAACCACGGTTCCGTGTCGATTCGGTGACAGTTGATTTCTGACACCTGGATTTCTCGGCAAAGGCTCTACGCATTCCGTTGCCAAAAGCGATAGTAACGAGGATAAAGGTAAACGGATTACAGGATGGGCGTCGTAAAGCGTATTCCCAAGCCGCGAAGTCGTTCTGGCGTCAGTGGTTCGGATGAACAAATAGTCATCTGTCGGGAGCTCTTGTTCATGGGGAGGGCTCCTCCCACCGACGGCCGTGAACACCCGCGTTGGTGAAGTTGGATGCGCCCGGGTTACACGGTCCTTCCGCTTATCCAGCCACGATGAGAGAGACGACTAGCGCCACGGCAATTGCGGTGACAAGGGGGGTGTCGAAGATCGGATGGAGCTCGTGAACCATTTGATCCCGGTGACGGCGACTCAGCCTCCACGCAACAACGGTGCAGAGAAAGAATGAACCGATCCACGAAATCGCTCCGATAACGACAGCCGCTGCATCCAGGGGACCCAACCAACATCCGACGATCAATATGGCAGTGCGCCCCCAGCCTCTCGGGTCGAGGCATTCGGGATCGCTCGTGCGCAGGAGAGCAAAGACGAAGAGAGCGATGGCTAACCCTACGATTGACCCCCCAAGGAGGCGCCAATCACTATGCAAAATGCCGCCGGCGACGATGATGATCTCGCCGATGCCGACTCCGATCGCCGCCACCGATAGCGGCGACCTCTTGCCTCCATATTCGATCAAGCCGACAGCGATCAACGAGCTGGCCAGGGCGCAGTATGCCGCTGAGTAAATCGATCCGTGCCAGGCCCACGTGATGAGGCCGAAGGCTGCTGCTGTAGTCGCTTCGACCAGCGGGTATCGAATGGATATCGGCTGATGGCAGGTCCGACATCGTCCACGCAGGAGCGACCAGGAGACGACTGGGAGGTTCTCCCACCAATGCAGCTGTCGCTTGCAGTTTGGACAAAAGGACCGAGGAGTGGCGACAGAGAGTCCCAGCGGCGTGCGGTAGATCACAACGTTAAGAAAGGAGCCAACGAATAGGCCCGCGATGGACGCAATGGGCACCGTAAGAGCCAACAAAGGGACAGTGCCGGTTGTCATGACCTGTATTCAACCGCAGCATGGGGGGTTGAATAGCCGTTTCGATGCCTTTTTGTCGTCCTTTTCAGCCCTGGATCACGCCGAGGCGCTGCCCGAGCGGGCTCTTCGATCCGCTCGGCAGATGATCGACCAGATGGCGAGGGCTTCCCTTCAGGGTACCGCCCAGAATTAGATTCAATCTGAGTGGTCAGTCTGCCGATGGGTTGTGTGATGACTGACGTCGACGCAATCCGCTGGAGGGCCAGCGAGCACGACCTTGAATTTATCGACCTCGATACGTACGGGGTCGATCCCGCCGCGCGCGAAATCCTCCCGGCGCCTCTGTCTCGACGGCTACAGGTTGCGGCTGTGAAGCGGCGATTCGGCACTCCTGTCATAGCTACGGCGGACCCAGACGACCTAATGGCCCAGGATTCGGTAAGGGCGGCACTTGGGCGCGACTTCATCTCCGTTGTAGCCACAAATGATCAGATCGGTGCCTATTTGGATCGCCTTTATGGTTCCGAGAACTTGGATGCGGATGATGTCCAGGGGGGCTCATCTTCAGGAGGACCGGTCGGGGAGTTTCGCTCCAGCGAAGACGAATCGCCAGCTGACAACGAGCAACATGTAGATCCGCCGAAATCCTCGTTTGACTCGCTGATGGATCTAGCCACCGTGGCAACGGAACCGACGCCAGCGGTCGAAGCCGAACCGTCGGCAGCGGCTCGGGGTGTGCTCCAGGTTCCCGATATTGAGCCGCTAGCAGCCGCTCTTCCGCCGCTCACGACGTCACCGCCGCCCATCACACAATCCGGCACCGCCGCTCTGGCCGCAAGGGCGGAGGAATTGGCCCGCACGATGCGGCCGGAGACACAGGAAGCGCTCGGCTCCACGGACGAGACCGCTGACCTGGTACACGAAGCCGTTTCCTCGTACCAGGAGCAGTTTGGCGACCCGCACGGCGAATCCCCCCCGCCGAGCAATTTCCAGGACATGTCGCATTTTCCTGCGTTGGCAAAAGCGCTGGTGGAAGGCAGCCGCGTGTCGCTCTCGGACATGGAGTCCGTTTTGGAGGAGCACGCCAAGTCCGATCAGAGTGTTGCCCGAATATTGACAGCTCGGGGATTGGTAACCGAAGCCGACCTGATGTGGGGAATGGCCGAGGAGATGGGACTCGAGTTCGTCGACCTCGATGTGGTCGGCGTCAATTTTGCCGAAGTGGGGATCATCCCGGAATCGACCGCACGCCATCACAACGTGATTGTCATCGCCAGTAGAGATGGCACTCCGGTGGTCGCAGCGTCGAACCCAACTGATGTCTTTGCCATGGATGACCTACGGACCATCATCGGTCGCAGCTTCATCGTGGTGGTTGCCACTCGCTCCCAGATCACGTCGTACATCGGGCGCGCCTTCAACAGCGGTGGTGACGCCAGTGACATGGCCAGGGAGGCATCCCTTGGTATTGACGGCACCAACGCCGAGAGCGGTGTAGACGACATTCAAGCCGTCACCGAAGAAGCGCCGATCGTTCGGTACGTGAACCTGTTGATCTTGCAAGCACTGAACGAACGGGCTTCGGACATCCACATCGAACCGACCGAGCATGACCTCCGTATCCGATATCGGATAGATGGTGTCCTCCACGATGTGTCAACCGCTCCGCGGTCAATCGCTCCCGCCGTAACGACGCGGCTGAAGGTCATGGCGGACATGAACATCGCTGAGCACCGAATCCCTCAGGATGGTCGGATCTCCCTGAACGTGGGAAGCAAAGGGATCGACCTTCGCATGGCCACCCTTCCGACCATCTATGGAGAGAAAGTGGTGATGCGAGTCCTCGACAAGTCGAGCGTTGTTCTGGGATTCGCAGACCTTGGGTTCGAGGAGCACCTACTCAAGACCTACGCAGGGATTTACACCAAACCCTACGGGACCATCTTGGTCACGGGCCCCACGGGATCTGGAAAGTCGACGACCCTCTATACGACGCTGACGGCCCTCAACTCACCTGAGAAGAACATCATCACCGTTGAGGACCCGGTCGAACTACCGCTCAAGGGCGTCAATCAGGTCCAACTGAACCTCAAGGCGGGCCTGAACTTCGCCTCCGCCCTGAGGGCCATCCTTCGGTCGGACCCGGATATCGTGCTCGTCGGAGAGATCCGAGACAAAGAGACGGCGGTGATCGCGATCGAAGCCGCACTCACCGGACACATGGTGCTCGCCACACTGCATACGAACAATGCCGCCTCGACGCCCATGCGGCTGATTGAGATGGGCCTTGAGCCCTTCCTCGTCACCTCGTCAGTGTCTGGGGTTCTTGCCCAACGCTTGGCCCGCCGTCTTTGCATGCACTGCAAACAGGCTTACGAGCCGACTGAAGCCGAGATCGTGGGCGCGGGCTGGAGCATGGAGGAGGTCCAAGCCATGGGCGGACTGCCCGAAGTCTTCAAAGCGGTGGGCTGCTCAGCCTGCGCCAACACGGGGTATCGGGGTCGCAAAGCGTTGGCTGAACTCCTTCCGATGTCCGAGGAGATCGATCGTTCAATTATCGAAGGAGGTTCGGTGGACGAAATCCATAGGATCGCTGTCTCGCAAGGCATGACGACGCTGCGTCAGAGCGGATTGCGCAAGGCGATGGAGGGCGAAACAACCCTCGAAGAAGTGCTGCGAGTTGTGGCATGAGTCCGGTTACGGCGGAAACGAAGATGGAATGGTCGTCAAGACTGGCCGAGGCGCTGATACAAGGTGGCTATGAGACCGAATCAAACCTCGCCCCCCTTGTCGCTGAGTCTCGGTCCACCGGACAACCACTCTCGGAAATCCTCATCAGTCGAAAGATTGCGTCCCCGGGGGTAGTCGTCGGGGCACTTGCCCATCTGGCTCATCTCCCGGCAGTAGATCTGGCTGTGATGATTCCGAGTCCGGAGGCCTCGGCCGCACTCCCGGACGCCCTGGCCCAGGAGTATGGCGCCGTCGCACTGCAGTTCGACGGGGGTGTGCTGGCCATCGCCTTCACCGAACCACCGACGACACAAGATATCGAGCTCCTTTCGGAGAAGCTCCGGTGCTCTCTGAATCCGGTCCTCGCCGATCCCACTGTCATTGGTCAATTCCTACGGCCCCCTGCGAATGTTCCGTCGCCCGGCCAGACGCCAGATTCGGAAATGGCTGGCAGCGAGTCCACAGGGGTGGAGGAACCGTCGGCGGTGACCGTCGACCAGATACTTGAACAGGGAATCCCAGCAGCTGCGACACATGGTGCATTTGGATTGCACATCGATGACCTCCTTCGCTATGCAGTCTCGGTCCGCGCTTCTGACCTTCACCTGACTGCTGGTCAGCCCGCCGCCATCCGCCTGCATGGAGCTATTCGCCCGATCGAAGGGTGCCCAGCCTTGGAGAACGAGGCCATTCGCGACATGGTGTTCGGCATCCTGCCGGCCTCGCAGAGGGAGCGTTTCGAAGAAGAGCATGAGCTCGACACTTCGCACTCCATCGCCAATGTCGGACGGTTCCGCGTCAATGTCTCGCTTCAGAGGGGCACGGTAGCGGCAGCGCTCCGACCCATTCCCCACGAGATTCCGGAGTTCAGCACCCTCGGTATTCCAGATTCAGTGCAGTCATTTACCGAACTCCGGCGGGGTCTGGTCCTTGTCACCGGGCCGACCGGGTCAGGAAAGTCGACAACGCTGGCATCGCTGATTGACATCATCAATCGAACGAAGCCGATGCACATCGTGACGGTGGAGGATCCGATCGAGTTCCTTCACGAGCACAAACGGTGCATCATCACGCAGCGAGAGATCGGAGAGGACACCAACTCGTTCTCGGAGGCCCTGCGGCGGGTTCTGCGTCAGGACCCTGATGTGATTCTTGTTGGCGAGCTCCGGGATCTCGAAACCATCTCTACGGCCTTGACTGCTGCTGAAACTGGTCACCTAGTCTTCGCCACTCTGCACACTCAGGATGCGCCGCAGACAATCGATCGAATCATCGATGTGTTCCCAACCAACCAGCAGGAGCAGATCAGGGTGATGCTGGCAGCCACCCTGGAGGGTGTCGTGACCCAGCAGTTGATCGTCAACGCAGAAGGTACCGGTCGAGTTGCTTGTTCAGAGGTCTTGGTCTGCACTTCGGCAATACGTAACCTGATTCGCCAGAACAAGACGCACCAGATCTATTCGTTGATGCAGGTGGGCGGTTCGTTTGGCATGCAGACCATGGATCAAGGGTTGGCCAAGCTGGTGAAAGAGGGCGCGATCTCACAGAGCATCGCCTATGACCGATCCGCAAATGAAGAAGACCTCCGGAACCACCTGAACCAATGACCGACAACTCAATCCATCTACGAAGTGGGGCACTGTGGCACTGACATTCGACTACAAGGTCCGGGATCGAGCCGGAACTCTCGTCGAGGGACAACTCGAGGGCGACAGTATGGCCCTCGTCGTTCGGCGGCTCCGCGAGATGGGCTACATGCCCATCTCCGTCACCCCTAAGTCAGCAGTCAACCTCAAGACCGAGATCAACATTCCCGGACTCTCGGACCGCGTAAAGCTGCGAGAAATTGCCGTCATAACCCGTCAACTTTCGACCATGGTCGACTCGGGCCTCTCGGTCGTGCGGTCCCTGGGAATCCTCGCCGCGCAGGTCGAGAATCAGACGCTCGCTAAGGCGCTCAACGAGATCAGGTTGGATCTTGAGCATGGATCGTCACTTTCTTTGGCCTGCGCGAAGCACCCGAAGATCTTTTCGCATCTGTACTGCACGCTGGTGCAAGCGGGAGAGATTGGCGGAAACCTCGACGATGTCCTCGGCAACCTCGCCACAACCATCGAAAAGCAAGCTCAGCTGAATCGAACGATCCGCTCGGCAATGACGTATCCGATGGTGGTCCTCAGCGTCATGGTGATCATCTTCACGGCAATGATCGTCTTCATCGTCCCTGTGTTTCAGAACCTCTTCAAGACCCTCGGTGGGAAACTTCCGCTTCCGACGCAGATACTGATCGAGGTCTCGCAGACGATCACCAGCCCTTGGGTGCTGTTGATCATCGCCGTCGTCATCGGCGGCATCATCGGACTTCGAAAGTGGATTGCCACAGAGGAAGGGCGTCGGAAGTGGGATCGGCTGATGTTGAAGCCGCCAATTTTTGGACCTCTATTCCATAAGGTTGCATTGGCCCGAGTCAGTGGCACTCTGGCTTCTCTGATCGGCTCAGGAGTGCCGATTCTCGAATCATTGGATATCAGCGCAGAAACGGCCGGTAACCGCACGATAGGCGACGTTCTGATCGAGGCAAAGAATGGGGTGCGAGAAGGACGTCCTCTGGCTGATCCGCTGCGCCAACATGAGGACGTCATTCCGTCCCTTTTTGTGCAAATGGTCGAGGTGGGTGAACAGACCGGTGCATTGGATGGAATGCTGCGAAAGGTTGGCGAGTTCTACGACCAGGAGGTGGAAGTGACGGTTAACAATCTGACGGCGCTTCTCGAACCGCTATTGACGGTGGTCATGGGCGTGGGCGTTGGGATCATGGTGATCTCCCTCTACCTGCCCATGTTTAGCTACATCAAGCTCATCCACAACTAGCTGCTCCCTGAGAACCTGCTCCGAGTCTCCCTGGTCGACGGCGGCGCGATTCCGGCAAGATTGCATTCATCTCGGCGAGGAGCCGGGGCAAATGGTCGCAGTGTCTTCGACTCAATCACCCTCTTGTTCAGATCGGTCCACAAGGCCTCGACGACGGCGAAACGACGCCTGCCAACTGGTAGCCCAAAGAATTGTAACGAGATCGGTACAACAATCCTAAAGTTGTCGATCCCTCCGGACGATAGCAACTGCGGATGCCAATCCCGGTATTCGATATTGATNNCTCATCGAGCTCATGGTTGTGCTGTTGATCCTGGCTATTCTCCTTGCTATCGCCATCCCGACGTTCCTCGGCGTGACGAAGTCGGCGAATGACCGGGCTACGCAGTCGAACCTGAACACTGCTTTGGTGAACGCCAAGTCGGCCTTCCAGAGCAACTCGCAGTCGTACGCCTACGGAACGACAGGAACGGCTTCACAGGGTACCAATGCCTTGTCGCTGGCAAGCACGCTGAATGCTGCTGAGCCGTCTTTGGCTTTCCAGACTGGGGCTGTCCCCGGCGCGACCAGCACCACCGGTTCTTCGCTCGGCCAGGCTGCGATCAGCGTGCAGGTGTCCTTTGACGGTAGCGGTCTGGTGTTGGCTGAGCTCTCCAAGAGCACCAGCAACTGCTTCTACATCATTGACAACACGTCGGCCATCACCACGGCCACGCAGGGCAACCTTCCTTGGGCCCTCACCGGCTCCGCGGCTGTCAACCCTGGATTCCCCCAGACGGCCGGCACCTGGTACGGCGAGGCGAAGAATGTCACTGCCGCTAACTGCAATGCTTCCGCCGCTCCGGCCGCCGCAGCCAATTCGGTTGTTTACCAGTCCAACGGGTTCCCCTCGCTGTAAGTGAGTGACTGAACCGTTGTAGTTGCAAAGTTGTAACTAGTAGTCGAGAGTGCCCCCTTCCTCTGGATGGGGGCACTCTCGCGCGCCAGCTCTGAACGTCGTGCCCTGAGGAGTCTCGGCCGTACTCGCCGAAGCAAGGTTGAAGTTACGGGACTGGGCCGTATCCGTTGCGGCAGGCGCCATGCCACCTTCGGTGTCGAGCATGTCAGGTGGCCTCTACCGGATGTAGCCAGGCCAGGACACATCGTCTCGAATTCGAAATACTGGGTCAACTTGGCCCGCACCTTTGACGATAGGACGACATGGCTTTTGATGCACTGCGGCTCCCCCCCCGGGAAAAAGGAACAACCGATGGTCAGCCCGACGAAGCGAGAGCTTCACTGATGCGCCATCTATTGAGGGGTAAGTGGTGGCCCTTGCTTCTCACGCTTGGATTCGTGATTGCGGGCGTTGCCTTCATGCTCTATTGGAACCCCTTGATGAACCAGGGCAGCTCATGGGCAATCGGCGGTGATCTGTGGGGAATCTATCGTGGGGCTCACTACGTCGGGTGGGGAGACTTGGGAGGGATCTATGCACCGGGCAACGGGATCGTAGCGTTCCCCGGAATGGCGGTTTTGCTCGCACCTGTAGCCATGCTGACAGGTCACCTCAATCTGACGGAGTCCTATGGGCAGTGGATGCTGGCTCGGCCGTCAGCGGCATTGGTGCTTATGCCGATCGAACTGCTCCTTAGCTCAACTGTCATCTTCGCGGCCGACGCCTTGGCACAGAGCCTCTACGTTGCACGCCGCCAAAGGGTCTGGCTCTGTGTGGTCGTAGCCATTGTCGCGTGGCCGACTGCCGCGGTCTGGGGACACGCCGAGGATGCATTGGCCATGACATTCGCCCTCTATGGCATGGTGGCAATGCGCGATGCCAAATGGGCCCGTATGGGCTGGCTCTTCGGCTTTGGCATCGTTTTGCAGCCCTTGGTGGCGCTCATGCTGCCGTTGTTCATCGCCGCCACTCCTCAAGGGAAGCGACTTCTTCTGGCGGTACGATCGGCTGCCATCTCAGCGGTGCTGGTGGTCGTCGCGTTCGCTGGGGACGCCGCCGATACTTATCGGCAACTGGTGAAGCAGCCGACCCCTCCCTCTGTCAACCACGCCACTCCTTGGGCTTCGCTCTCACCGAGGCTCAACTCAAGCCAGTTGCATACAGGCCAGTACACGCTCTTGCAGTCCGGCCATGGGCGCATATCGACGACTGTGGTGACGGCTACGAGTCGGGCGGTCATCGAAGTGGCCGGCGGACCCGGTCGCATGATCGATGTCGCTCTCGCTCTTGCCTTGGCCGTCTTTGTCTGGCGACGCCCGCAGACAGTGGTTTGCGTGCTTTGGCTGGCGGCCGTCGTGCTGGCGTCCCGGTGCGTTTTCGAGCCGGTCATGACTCCTTATTACCTGGCCCCGCCGCTGTTTCTGGGAATGATCATGGCGTCGAGGCTTGGGACGAAACGCTTCATCGCTGCATTTGCGCTCGCACTTGAAGTAACGGTGTTTGCGTACCACCACCTGAATCCGTGGGTGTGGTGGCTGCCTGTGGTCGCCAGCCTGGCGGGGATCTTGGCACTCGGCTATCCCGGAAATCTGCGCCTTCGGTCTAGTCGGAGCGCCGCTACTGACGGAGTGTCGGTCGCTTCGGGGATTCCGACCCTGCCGCCACTTGTCCATATTCCGGCCACAAACCGGGAGCCGGCGCTCATCTAGCGGGCAATATCGAGGCGATTGACAAGCAGGGCCACTGCGTCGACTTCTCTCACAGTTGATGTCGGACTAGATCTGAACCGGCCTGGGTCTGATG
>PLSY01000013.1 GCA_003164275.1 Acidimicrobiaceae bacterium
GCCACCGGAGCGATCCGTCCGGCGGCGAATGATCCGGTCACTGCGGCTCGGAGCCCGACCGTCCGGAGCTGGTCCAGAGCGCTGGCCGCTCCGGCCGGGGCGAGATACCGCTGCGCTTTGTTGGCACGGAAGACGTCGTAAGTCTCGACCCACCTTCGGACGAGACGGCCGACGTCGACGGACTCAACCCGGCCACGTTCAGATCGTTCCACGAGCGCCTCGTCATCCAGCGTGTCCAACAGGCGTGACACGTAGCCGGGCGCAAGGTCTGCGGCTGCGGCGAGCTCGCGCACCCCATACGGGGGGCGCGCGTCGACGAGGAGCCGGATGAGCCGGCCTGCCTTGGGGCCTTGAGCGCGCGCCTTACTTCGCTGGGGCGGGTTCGGGTCCTTCGGCGCGCCCTGCGCCTGGAGGTACACGGTCGGGTTGTCCAAGCGGATCAGGGCGTTACCGGTGAGATCGAGGTAATTGAAGCCCTGGTCGCTGAGGAGCTCTTGGGTTCGCTTGCTCAGCCAGGGCGCGACCACCAGGATGGGGATCTGGCCGGCGAGGGTCCGGAGCGTCCTTCCTACGCCGCCCAGGAGCCTGTCGACGTCGCGTGGGCCGAAGACCCGCTTCACCTCGACGACCATGGTCGCGTAGGTGCCGTTCGGACCCTTCAGGTCGATGGCCGCGTCGACCCGGCCGTCCGGCGTGGCCTGGAACTCGGCGCGGGAGGTGGGGCCGACCTCCCAGCTGGTGGGGAGTCGGTCGCGAAGCCAGGCAACGGTGGCTTCAGCCATCTCATTCTCCGTGAGCATGCCGTTTGCTGTCATGGTGAACACCGAGAATAGCACGATTGTTGCTGCTTAAGGCACTATTTGCTGACACGGCAAACAGATTTGTCTAGGCAACAGCTCCGGTCACCCTGGGGGAACGGTGGTGACTGGGTCCAGCTGGGAGCCCCCCCAAAGCCCGCCAGAGAACCGTGTGGACGACTCGATGTCGTCCGCCCGGTGGGTTCTCTCCGGCGAAGCCGGTGGGCCCGGTCATGAACCGCCCCGGGTTTCATAGAGAGGCCACATCAGAGGAGCCTCCAGGATTCCCGGGGCGGATCATGGAGATAGAGGGCTTGCTTCTGGATGGTGAAGGCTAGCTACACCGTCGGGGAAGACGCACTAAAAGCCGACAAGAAGACTTTCGTCGCTCCAACGAATCGCTGAGCCGCGTGGGTCCAAGCATCGCTGGACCAGCCAAAGACGAAGCGGTGCTCTTCGATGAGTGTTCGAAAGCCATGGCCGACAATCAGGGCCTGGAAGCCAACGGTCCTCGATGAGGTGAAGATTGGCAGGGTATTCGGCCCGAGCGGCGACGCTGGAGCATTGGTCGCATCGACGCTCTCAAGGAGGGCGTAGTTGGCCGCATGCGAGACGCCGGACCACAGCCACCATGCCGTGGCGCCCAAATGTTGAAGGCCCTGCGCATCAGTTCCATTCGAGAGAAGTGCCTTAATCAGGGCGCCAGAACCTGGCAGCTCCTGCTCTCCGACGACGATCCTCTTCTCGTTGGCGATGACCGCCCATCCGCGATTTGCTGACTGTTGGCGGATCTGAGCCATGTTGGCCGCTCCCTGTGGCTTGAATTCGGGTATCGGACTGCGCTTCAGTTCCCGACTGTTGCGCAACCGGATTGCCTGGTAGCGCTGGACTCGCATAGTTGGCCCGATGCCACGTGCACCTGCCCAGTAGCTGAGGGCGGCAGCTTCAAGTGAGGCCCGGGCGACGGGAAGGTGAGCGTAGACGGGCACCGGTTGACCCCGGAACATGGCGGCAAACTGCCGGACATAGTCGGTGGCCGCAAACCGCAATATCGAAGCGTTGGTGTGGGCCGCGTGGACGGGTTCCTCGAAGTCATCTCCCGCAATCGATGCTTCCTTGGACATCTCTGCCATGGCTGGTGAATCTGCCATTGCGACCCCAGATCCAGCCAAACTCTCGGCGCCGTCGGCCATGCCTTCGAGAACGTCCATGAGAGGCTTGAGGATTGGAACGATGTCGCCGTAGGTTGCCTCGATCACGCGTTGCCCGATTCTGGAGTTGGCTTGATTCGTAGATACGTCTCCGGCATGGCGATCACGCGTATCCCCTGGTTCATTGCACGCAGAGACAGTCCAGTGTCGTCAGTGATGAGCACCACCAGTGCCACGCCCTGGCCATCCGATTGCAGCTCCCGGCAAGTGTCGAGAATCTCCTGATCGGCATCCATCGTCCGACGCCGGGGTCCGTCCTCGACTGGTACTTCGATCGTGACTCCCTCTCGAATCCATACGGGACCACCGCTGGTCGGGGCGAGCTGGGTCCGCAGTTGGCTGAGGAGGCGCCGAGCACGGTCCGCCAGGTTGTCCCGGGCCGTGTACTTCTTCACATCGAGTTCCTCGATGACGCGAAGGGGAAGAACAAGGCGCACCTGGGGGGATCCGACGATCTCGGGCCAGGGAATCTGGTTGGGCGGCTGAAAGTGCATCAATACGTGAGTGTCGAGCACCGTGAGCTGGCCGGGAGCCGTCTCCAAACGATCGGCCAACTTCTTCATTCGATCGACCAGCTCGTCAAGCCATTCGGCCTGGTGGTTGGCCTCATTGTTGATCAGCTCTATTGCTCGAGGGCTCTCCTGCGCCAGGTCTCGGATTCGCCAGAACCGCTCGCTGTAGAGGTGCTCCCACGTTGCAGGGTCGGTGAATATGTTTCGGAGGTAAATGTCGGCGGTGCCGACCCACCCGAGGAATCCGTTCTGGTGAATTGACAAGGACTGCCCGGCGGAACCGCCAGCCAGATTTCGACCTTGGGTGGCCGACTGACGCAGCTGCTGCTGGGCGTCGGCCAGCTGGGTTCCATCTCGAAGTTGAGGGATCACGTCAGTGACCCTATGGCGAGGGTGTTACAACGGATCGCTCAAGCGGGCTTGGACGTCGGCCAATGCGACAGAGACATACCTTCAACCTGGTGGTCGCTCTACGGACGGGGCCAGACTCGGCAAGCGACCGCTGCGAGGTCCGCGGACCTTTGAGCAATAGACGCCTCGTCCCATTGTTCGGCGACCTTCAGCGGGGCGGATAGGCGCAGTACCCCGTAGTCCTCGATGCCCTTGCGCTTGTCGATCCACGGGCCGTTCGAGATGCCACTGTTGAGCGACCGAGTTAGCAAGGTGAGATTCCCGATCGTGTGAACCATGAGGTTGCGCGCCTCGGCTTCAACTTCGTGCGCGTCGTCAGGACCTGGAAGTAGCCAGTGTTCTCGCCAGCCCTGTGGCAAGACGTGTTCGATGGTCAGCCTGCCGCGAACCACCGGCTCCTCGGTCTTGGTGCCCCGGAGCTCGTCTTCGAGAGCTTCGAGGACCATGCGGAGGCGTCCCCGGGTGAGCAGTCGATAGAGCGGCAGCTCGACGAATGCCGCCCGGACCGCCTCGTCGGTCGGCCACACCCGGCTCTCGGCTGTCTGTCCCAGGAGGAACTCTTGTACCGCTGATCCCCTCGTTGCCGCATCAGACTGGCCAAGCTGATTGAGCAACTCGACGTAGAGGCTGTTGTAGTCCTTCGTCGTCATCCGGCAGACCATGCGACGCACCAGCCACGACTCCAGCGCCGCAAGACCGATCTCCGCTTGTTCCGCTGGGACCGGATCGGCGGGGTCGTGGAGCCAGAGCATGACGGGCCCAAGCGAGTCCGCCTGCATGATCCGCTGGCGGTAGACGAAGGTGCCCAGAGCGCCGTGAGGGTCCTGGTGGTCGAAGGCGTCCCATGCTGCACCGGTGCGGGCAAGATCGATGAGGAGCGCTGTTGCGTCCTCTTCCTTGTCTCGTGCGTAGGTGCGGAACTGGGAGAAGATGTCGGTGGACGAGACGTCACGCAGGGTGCGGAGTACCAGCCAGTGCTGCAAGAAGAGATCGACACGAGGGCGGTACAGGCGCCCCTGGGCAACCTTTCGCCTCCAGGGCGTGGTGTCGAAGGGCTCCCAGTGGGCCGCATAGAGCGGCTCACTTGCCTGTCCCGTCGCCTCGATCTCTTGGAAGAGCAGGTTCTTGACCAGGTCCGATGCCTGCAGGGGTGTCCCGCGATCGTTGAGGGTCTCGAAGATCACCTGAGCGTTGTCTGACTCGTCCAGGGTGATCTCGACGACGAGCAGCAGCTCCCGTAGGGCAGTGGCCAGCGAGTCAAGTCGTCGGCACCTCTTGTCGGTATCTCCTATCTCATCTGCCCAACCGTGGATCTCCTTGTGGAAGTAGCGATGGGCTGAGGCAATGCGGGCTTCGGACTCGTCGAAGTCCTTGTAGTCGATGGGCGACGACGATCCCATGACAGCGCGGTAGATGGGCCTGTCCAGGTTGGTCGGCCAGACCTTGAACTGATCGTCTGCGACGGAGCGATACTTCTCCTCATTGGTGACAAGACCGTCGAGGATGGCCGCGGCCTGAGTCATCTCGTTCGTCTCGAGGACCGAGCGGGCGGCGTCGATGAGGACCTGAAGGGTCGTCAGGCGCTGCTGGCCATCGATGACCCCTCGTTCTGGGATGTACTTGGAGCTGGCCGTCACTGACTGGACGACGATGGCGCCGAGGAAGTGGGTGGTCGCACCCGAGAGGGCCTTCTCCGGCTTGGCGCCTGCGGCCACGAGAGCGTCGAAGCTCTCGGCAACCCTCCGCACGTCCTCCCACAGGGGCGCCCACTGCTTGCTCTCTTCCCAGACGTACGGACGCTGGAAAAGGGGCACGACGTAGCGGACCGGCTTGTCAAAGAGATTGAGTGGAGTGACTGTTTCCGCCTTCATGAAGCACCTTCCTGGGAACTGGTCGCCGGAGCGTCTTTAGCATTCTCAATGGACTGCCGATGCTACTGGTCGTGAAGAATCGCCCCGGAGAACTGGCCCGGCAGGAACTACGGCAAGACTGGAAGCGAACTGCCCGCCAGAACCTGTCGACGCTCTTGGTGGCCGGGGGCGTGAGCATCGCGTATGTGGTGTTCCTCTTCCTCATGCCTATGCCCCTTTGGATGCGGACCTTCATGCTGGGGATATTCGTAACCGCGATGTTGTGTGCATTGGCGTGGGTT
Organism: Acidimicrobiaceae bacterium; assembly: GCA_003164275.1. The sequence continues at coordinate 5,084 of PLSY01000013.1, forward strand.
CTCCACCTCTCGACGGGCGCCCACAATCGCTACCTCGGCAAGATCGGCGAGGAGATGACGGCGGAGGCGGTCCTGAACCGAAGGCGTCGCTGGAATGGCTGGCGGCTGGTCAACGGCCTCTACTTTCGTGGCCACGGCGATGTCGACCACGTGCTCGTCGGGCCCGGCGGGATCTTCGCTCTTGAATCGAAGTGGACTTTCGTACCCTGGCAGGTTGGCCAGGGCGGGATCATTGGACCAGAGGAGCGTGACCCGCTGCTCCAGGCCTGCGATGGTGCGCACAAGATCGAGGGGTTGCTTCGCTATGGCCCCGAGCGCTTCGATGTGGTCGTCCATCCGGTCGTCGTGCTGTGGGGGCCAGGTGCGCCAAGCCTCACCGAGGGCTGGGTCGAGGTCGATGGTGTGTTGGTCGCCGAGGGGCGTCGCCAGAGGAAGTGGCTGCGTCAACTCAACCGCTCGGATCAGAAGCAGCCCTTAGTGGAGTCCGTCACGCGGACGTTGGAGGCGCAGCTCGTCCGTCAAGTGGATCGACCAAGGGTCACGGCTACACCGCAGGTTCGGCGGCACGACTCCGAAGCTCCCGTGCGTTGACGCTTCAAACGCGTTGAACATCGCAGGCGTGACCGTTCCAGCTAGGAGTGCAGGCTGCGGTTCCCGCCAACCGTTGCTGTCACTTCCCGGTCGTCATTCTGTTGCCGCCAGGCGACCTGCACTCGGAGCAGCCCGCCCCGATCTCGCCTTGGGCGGCAGAAGCGCTGCCCGGCGCCAATGACGTGCTGGCTCGGAGGGTCCATCGATCCATCCCGTCGCACGCTTCCGTAGGCTGCCTCATATGTCTTCTCAAGGACACAACGATCCCATTCTCGAATCGCTCACTCGTCTCGCCACCCGCAATCCAGGTCGGACCGAGGCAGACATACAGGCGGATGTCCGAGACGTCCTTCTCTACGGGGGATTCGATCTTGCTGATGAGGCGGTCAAGCTCGAAAGTCCGACCGATGATAATCGTCGGCTGGACGTGGCCGTCGGCGCATTGATCGTTGAGTGCAAGAAGGACCTGCGGTCGCCGACAGTCCTGGCCAAGGCAGAGGTACAGCTTGGCGACTATCTGGCAGTCAAAGCTTCGAATGGCGGCCAATACGCCGGAGTGCTGACTGACGGGGCGATCTGGAGGCTCTACCGGCACGGCCAATCCGGTCCCGCCTTCATCGATGAGCTGGTAATCAGCCCCACAAACCTCGATGAACGGAGGATTCGGTGGTGGCTTGGAGCGGTCCTTTCGACCGAGCAGGAGCTCGTTCCCTCGGCCGCAGCAATCGAGGAGAGGCTCGGAGCGAGATCACCGTCATTCCAGCTCGTCCGATCAGCGCTGCTCGAGTGCTGGGCCGACGTCGGTGGGCATCCGACGGTCGCGCTGAAGCGAGAACTGTGGGCGAAGCTGCTTCGAAGTGCTCTTGGATCGCAATTTGAAGACAGCGACGAACTCTTCATCGAACACACGTACCTGGTACTGCTGGCCAACCTGATCGGCCACGCGGTGGTGGGCTTTGATCTCAACTCAACCAGGAACGATCCCGGCGTTCTCCTTTCAGGGCAGCTCTTCGAGCGAGCTGGCTTCTTCGGCGTAGGTCAGGCGGGCTTCTTCGATTGGCCGCTCGACAGCACTGCCGGGGCCGAGGTGGTCTCGGATGTGGCACGGAGGCTGGCATCCTTTGCTTGGACTCAGGTCGACCACGACGTGCTCAAGGCTCTTTATCAATCGGTCATCTCCCCGGAAATGCGCCACAGGCTGGGCGAGTACTACACACCCGACTGGCTCGCCGATTTGATGGTGACTGAGGCCGTAACCGATCCACTCGTCCAGCGAGTTCTGGACCCGGCGTGTGGATCAGGCACTTTCATCTTTCACGCTGTCCGCCGTTATCTCACTGCTGCTGATGAAGCGGGCGTAGCGCCAGCAACCGCCCTGGAGGGCGTCACCACCAACGTGTTCGGAGTCGACCTCCATCCGGTTGCCGTGACCCTGGCTCAGACGACCTTCCTCCTCGCAGTAGGGCCCGATCGACTTGCCCAGCGAACAGGGAGCCTCAACATTCCCATCTACTTGGGCGATTCGATGAGGTGGGATGCCGCCGAGGAGAGCGTCTTCACTGCCGCTGGCGATGTGGTGGTCTACACCACCGACGGAGCGGAACTCTTCGCGTCCGAACTGAGATTCCCCGCATCAGCGGTCAGTGATGTCGGGAAATTCGATCAGCTCATCAATGAGCTCGCGAGCAAAGCATCGAATCGGCAGCCCGGGACTCCGCCACAGCCCATCACCGGGGTGCTCAACAGCCTGCAGATTCCCGCCGAGGACCGAGCCACGGTGGAAACCACCTATGGAGTGCTGTGCGATCTGTATGACCAAGGTCGCGACCATATTTGGGGCTTCTACATCCGCAACCAAGCGCGGCCTACGTGGTTGGCCAGGCCGGAGAACCGCGTCGATGTGTTGGTCGGCAATCCACCCTGGCTCTCCTACCGCTACATGCCGGACACAATGCAATCCGTATTCCAGAGGCGAGCGAAGGAGCGGAAACTGTGGATGGGCGGGGCACGGGGACGGACTACTCAGCAGGACCTCTCCGCCTTCTTTGTTGCCAGATCTATCGAGCTCTACTTGCGGGTCGGCGGACGATTCGGATTCGTCATGCCTCGCGCCGTGCTGTCCCGACAAACCTATGGTGCGTTTCGGGAGGGTGACTGGTCGAGCGTGGCCGCTTCGGTCTTCGCAGACTTTGGAACCCCATGGGACCTGAAGGATGTGCGCCCAGCACCCTTTCCAGTTCCATCGTCTGTCTTGTTTGGAGAGAGGTCAACGGCGGCATCTGCATTAGGAGAAGCAGTCATTGCATTCGCCGGCAAGCCAACGGTTGGCGGAGGAGGCGCACAACTCACGCAGTCGGCGGCCATCGTTGAAGCAATGACAGGCGAGGAAACTGCGTCGGTCTACAAGGAGCGCTTTCGAGATGGGGCGATCATGTACCCCCGAATGCTGATCATGGTCACCTCGTCGACCAACGGACCGTTGGGTGTCCCCCGGGGACGCCAGGCGGTTACCTCAAGAAAGACGAGTCTCGACAAGGCGCCCTGGAAAGGCCTGCCTGCGCAAGAAGGAGTGGTCGAGTCGATCTTCATCCACCCAGCGCTCCTCGGTGAGTCCATCGGACCCTTTCGCGTGTTCAGCACATTGCAATCTGTGATCCCTTACGACGGGACTCGGCTATTGGACGGGAGCGATGACAGGATCGATCGGTACCCGGGGCTGGCCGACTGGTGGCGCAACGCCGAGGCAATCTGGACAGCCAATCGCAGCTCAGAAAAGCGCACGCTTCTAGAGCAGCTGGACTACATGCACCAGCTCTCTGCCCAGTTTCCAACCTCGCCGATTCGAGTCGTCTACACAAAGGCCGGCAATACGCTCTGCGCTGCCATCGTCGATGACCGAGCGACTGTAATAGACCACAAACTCTATTGGGCGCCCGTGAAGTCCATGGACGAGGCCCGCTATCTCACCGCCATCCTCAATGCTCCAGTGCTCACCGAGATGGTTCGGCCATACCAGTCGCTGGGAGCGTTCGGCCCGCGCGATTTTGACAAGTACGTCTGGCAGTTGCCAATCCCGGTTTTCGATCCTGCGAATCCAGATCACAGGCGGCTTGTAGCCTACGGCGCCGAGGCAGAGCGAGTCGCTCAGACGGCCATTGTGGCCGAGGGGACAGGATTCCAGACAGCCCGTAAGCAGATTCGCGTTTCACTAATCGAGGCGGGCATCTCTGGAAACCTCGACGACGCTGTAGGCGCACTCCTTCGCGCCACGCCAGTCACCTTGCCTTCCGAGTAGCGAGGCTTCCAGCCGTGGCCGATGTCGATGCGGATCGATCCGACCGAGGATGCCGGTAGTGCTGCTTCCTGGGCGTGGATCGAAGACCTAGCCAGATGATCCACGTGCCCACCACTGACTCACATCCTCGGAAGTCCTTTCGTGGGCACTGCCCTCCTCGTCTCGCATGTACGGACCCGGTACCGAGACAGTGCCAAGGAACTTGCCCCCGGGAGAAATGAATACAAGTCGCAAATCCCCGTCGTTGCGTCGAAATACTGTTGTCCAGACGTCGCCCAGATTCGTCCCGACGCCAGGAAATGTCGTCAACGGCACCGTCTGTACAAAGGTCATTTCGAGATCCGCTTCTTCGAGAAGCTCTGACTCTTCGACCGCAGCAACGGAGAGCGCACCGAGCGTCCGCCCCTCCTCGATCACCGCTTGAACGCCCCTTCGTCCTGAGATCTTGCGGATCAATGCATACAGGGCGGTTCCCAAGGCAAACAGAGATGCCGAATCGCTCACGTACCGCTCAATCTCCACCACCACAGCCCACGCAGGGCCCGATGCACCCTTACCTGCACTGCTTACCCGTGCAGTGACGGTCGGAGTTCCAACGAGGTTGTCTGCCACATCGGCGGCGAATTCCACGAGGTCATCGGCATCGAGGCCTGAAACTTCGAGCACGTCGAGTGGAGTGCCAATCGGCAAATTCGCATACGTACCACTCGGCCAGCGAATCTCAAGTTCGGGCATGGAAGAGAGTCTCTCATCTTGGCGTCGGTTGAAAGATAGGAGTAACCGAGACTTGTGGATTCTTAGCTCAGGCAAGCCTCCGGATCCGTCGATAGGGTCATGTGATGAACGCCTTGGGTGACAACTACGTTCCCAGCCGCGCCGAGCAGGCATTCCACAGTGAGATGCTGGCGGGCGCAGATCGCCTCAAGAAGGAGATCGGCTACAACCCGACTCGGTTCAACCAGATGGTCGGCGAGCATGGCGGACCCGAGGCGGTCCGGCTGTTGCTTGGGGGACGGGATGCCTCGGACGGCTTCACCACGCTGTGGGAGAACGACCGGCTGGAAATGAGCTGTGAGGCAATCGCTCTTCTCCACTGGTACGCCGGCCTCTTTAGCGAG
>PLSY01000336.1 GCA_003164275.1 Acidimicrobiaceae bacterium
CACTTGCCGATCAGATCGGCAACGGAGCCACCGTCGGCACGTTCGGGGCAAAGCCGCTGGGTGACATCGTCATTCTCGCCGTCCTGTACGCCGGCGCGGTTGACGTGGTCGCACACTACGGCGATGCGTTGGCGGGCAAGATCCTCGTCGACATCACCAACCCGTTCAACGCCGACGTCACCGGACTCGTAACTACCGCGGGCGACTCGATGTCCCAGCGGATCGCCGCCGCCGCCCCCGAGGACGCGCACGTCGTGAAGGCATTCAATACGATCCTTCAGGGCGTTCTTGCTGAAGACAAGCCCGTGGACGTATTTTTCGCCGGCGACGGCACCGAGGCGAAGGCACGCGTCGCGGCATTTCTGGAGAGCCTGGACATGCGGCCCCTCGATGCAGGAGGGCTCGATATGGCTTACGTCCTTGAATGGGCCGGCATCCTCCTGGTGGGAGTGGCACGCAACGGCGCCGGCTTCGACATCGCGTTGGGAGCCAAAGCGCTCTGAATCTACTTTGAAGAGGGCGAGCGGCACCAAGGCTTCGATGGCCCCAAAGTCGGCCGGAACCTGACCCGCTCGACCGGACATCCGATCTGAATCGGACGTTCTCCCAGTTCAGGGAGGGGTTCGAACATAGCCGTTTGCCTTGGTTCGGAAGATCCAGTGAAATACCGGCTCTGACCAGGGAAAACGTTGTAATTCCGACAACGGGTGGAGGTGATGGGACTCGAACCCACGACTTCGACCTTGCAAAGGTCGCACTCTTCCAGCTGAGTTACACCCCCGTGCCGGCATAGCCGAACGGTCAACCATCCGATACTGCTGGGGAGGAATGGAAGGACGGTCCTCCTTTCCTGCGCCCGGCAAACCGGTGAGGTTGGAGCCTATACGGCCCTCACGCCCCTTCGAGATGACACCCTTCGACGGCTCGGGCGTGACAACCCTGATCTATCTTGTCGGCAGCGGGACCTTCCGGTACCGTCCACCGATCCCAGGCAGCTCGCGCACTCCGTCGAGCTGGGCCTGTGGCTCTCGTCGCTCCGCGGAGGAGCCGTACTTGACGCTCCCGTTTCACTCGGGACGCGAGGCCGTGCAGACGCGACGTGGACCCTGCTCACTTCGCCTACGGCGCCTCGCCGACTGACGTCACCCGGGGCGTCACCTCGCACCCATTGCAAGGACGAACTGTGACCACGGAACACCGCCATGACTCCTTACTCGCCCAACTCAACGCCGGGATTGAAGCCCTGTGCGACTCGGCTCAGTGGACCGCCTACCTGGAGATGCAGCGGAGATTCCACCGCTACAGCTCGACCAATGTCCTGCTCATCGCCAGCCAGTATCCCAACGCCACCCAGGTGGCGGGCTTTCGGACCTGGCAAAAGCTGGGAAGGAGCGTGCGGAAGGGAGAACGCGCTATCTGGATCATCGCTCCAGTCATCACCCGGTCACCCCCAGCCGTGGACGACGAGAGATCGCGTTCGGTAACCGGGTTTAGGTACGTGGCCGTGTTCGATGTGTCGCAGACCGACGGCGACGACCTGCCCTCCCCCTGTTCCAAGTTGACCGGCGGGGACGCGGGACAGTGGTTCACCAGACTGGTGGGCGTGGCCCGAGACCTTGGGTACGTGGTCGAGTGCGCTGCCCTCGCCGAGGGCGTCAATGGCGACTGCGCCTTTGAGCTCCGACGAATCCGGGTCGAGCAGCGGAACTCGCCGGCCCAGCGGGTGAAGACGCTTGCTCACGAACTCGTCCACGCCCTAGTCCACGTCGATCAGGACAATCGGGCCCTCGCCGAGCTGGAGGCCGAGTCGGCGGCCTTTGTCATCTGTGGGCACCTCGGCCTTGAAGCCGATGCCTACAGCTTCGGGTACGTGACCATCTGGGCCGGCGGGGGCCTGCGAGCGACAGCGGCTATCAAGTCATCTTGCTCGCAGATCGAGCGGGCCGCAGATACGGTGCTCGAGCGGCTTGAAGCCCAAGAGGTGGGTGCCGTCGGTGCGGCGGCGTGATCGAAATGGGCTGGCGACAGAGAGTCAGGAGCGAAGCGTCAGGGGCCGATAGAGAGGAAAGGGCTGTTCCGATATGGTTTGTCGGCGACAAGTGTCACGGGGTGTGTCACGGGGCTGACCCGACCGCACTCGAAGATCGAACTACAAGTGGAGGAAGCACCATGACTGTCACACCCGGCACCAGCGATGTGTTCATCGGCGTTGCCCAGCACGACGCCACTGCTCTCGAGAGCCTGTTCCAGGCCCGCCTGGACAATCTCGAAGCATCCGGCCTTGACCCGAAGACCTACTCGCTGGCCAACATCGCCGCTTTGATCGCCGCCGACGCGGCTCCCGCCTCCTACGTGTTCCAGGTGACCTTTGCCCTCGAGGCCGGCGTCACCCCCGAGGAGATTCTCGGCCTCTTGGTGGCCCTGAACCCCACCGTCGGCAACGTCCGCATCGTGTCGGCGGCGGCCGAGATCGCCTTCGCCCTCGGCATCGACCTCGATGCCGGTCAGGCCTAAAGGAGCCCAGAATGCCCTTCGTACGCAGACGACCCTTGCTTCGCATGGCCGCTGTCGGCGGCGTCGCCTACATGGGCGCGAAAGCCGGCAGTAACAGAGCCCAGGCCAATGCCGCCGAGGCTCAGGCGCAACCGGCAACTGCCGCCCCGGCGCCGCCGCCGCCCGCCCCGGTATCGGCTGCGGCCCCGCCCACCGACACCATCTCCCGACTGCAGCAGCTGGCCGCGCTGCACGACTCGGGAGCGCTGACTGACGATGAGTTCTCCGCCGCCAAGGCGCAGGTCCTGGCCTGAAGCGTTTCCCCTCGCCTCACGCCGGAACTACGCCCTCGGCGTGAGGCGAGGCGTGCGTCGTGCCTACGCTGACTTGGCCCGGTCGATCGACCGCTCGATCTCTTCCCACGCCGCGTCGACTCCATCGAATCCGCCCACCTTGGTGAGCTTGTCCGGCTCGAGGTCCTTGTAGACCTCGAAGAAGTGGGCGATCTCATGGGTGAGGTGGGGCGGGAGGCCCTCGAGGTCCCGGATCCCCTCCCACATCGGGTCGCCGATGGCCACGGAGATGATCTTGGCGTCGGGTCCGTTCTCGTCTGTCATCCAAAACACCCCGACCGGTCGGCACTCGACCATGCAGCCTGGAAACGTGGGCTCGTCGATGAGGACGAGCACATCGAGCGGGTCACCGTCCTCGGCCAACGTGTCGGGAAGGAACCCGTAGTCGGCGGGGTAGAAGGTGGCGGAGAACAAGCGGCGGTCGAGTCGCATGACGTGGTTGACGTGGTCGTACTCGTACTTGTTGCGGCTGCCCCTTGGGATCTCTACAAACACGTCGATTGTGCGTTCGGTGCTCACGTAATGCCCTTTCGTAACCCCCTGTTGACCTCTCATTCTGGCTCACGTGAGACCCTGGCAATGACGGGGACCCAGAAGAGGTCACCCGGTTGGGTGCTGGCGACCGGGCCGTCGCCCCGAGGTGCCGCCACGGTCTTGGGATCGGCGAGAGGGCTGGTTGCTATCGTTGCCCGATGAGCGTTGAAACTGTGCGGGGGATATCGGACGACAACGGAGACTCGGCCTCCCGTTACTTTGCCCGCCAGCTTTCCGACCTCGACTTCAACGACCGCCTGCTCGACCTGGTGGCCGATACCGACATCCCCCTCCTCGAGCGGGTCAAGTTCCTCGTGCTGTTCAGCGAGCGGATCGACGAGTTCTTCCAGGTCCAGGTGGCCGGACTGCGTCGACAGGTCGTAGCCGGCATCAAGAGCCCGGCCCTGAACGGGGCCACCCCAGAAGAGCTGCTCCTCGACGTGCGGGCCTCACTGGAGCGGATGGTGCGCAGGCAGGAGTCGCTGCTGCTGGAGGAGGTCGGCCCCGCTCTGAGGGCCGAGGGCATCGAGCTTTGCGACTGGGCCTCGCTCGGAGAGTCGGACCGCGCCTATCTCCATGAGGTCTTCGACCGTCTGATCCTTCCAGTTGTGACCCCGCTCACCGTCGATCCCAGCCATCCCTTCCCCTACATCTCCAACCTCTCGCTCAATGTCGGCGTCGAGGTCCGAAGCCGGAGTGACGACACCTCGCGCTTCGCCCGGGTGAAGGTGCCACCGAACGTCGACCGCCTGCTCCGCCTCCCCGATGGCGATCGCTTCGTCCCGCTGGAGCAGACCCTCGTTGCCTTCATCGACGAGCTCTTCCCCGGGATGGACGTGGGCGAGCCCTGCATCTTCCGGGTGACGAGGGACGCCGACCTCGCCTTGGACGACGACGCGGCCGACGACCTGCTTCTCGCCCTGCAAGAGGAGCTCCGACGCAGGCGCTTCTTGCCGGTCGTACGTCTCGAGATCGACTCGAGGACATCAGAGGGTCCGGTCGAGCGGCTCACCGAGGAGCTGGGCCTCGGACGGGATGACGTCTACCATTTCGCCGGCCCCCTGGGCCTCGATTGCCTGTGGGCCATACATGGGCTCGACCGCCCCGAGCTCCACGACGGCCCCTGGACTCCCTTGGTGCCCCATGCCCTCACCGTGGTGGAGCGGGACGACCACGCCAGCATCTTCTCGGTCCTCGACGGCCAGGATGTGCTCGTCCACCACCCCTACGACTCCTTCTCCGCCTCGGTCGAGGAGCTGATGAACGAGGCCGCCGACGACCCCCATGTCTTGGCCATCAAGCAGTGCCTCTACCGGACTTCCGGCGACAGCCCCGTCGTCGCCGCCCTTGTCCGGGCGGCCGAGCACGGAAAGCAGGTGGCTGTTTTGGTGGAGGTGACGGCCCGCTTCGACGAGGAGGCCAACATCGGCTGGGCTCGTGCCCTGGAAGAGGCGGGGGCCCATGTGATCTACGGCCTGATGGGCCTGAAGACGCACGCCAAGACCACGTTGGTGGTCCGACAAGAGGGGGACGCCGTCCGCCTCTACTGCCACGTCGGCACGGGCAACTACAACCCGAAGACGGCCCGGATGTACGAGGACCTGGGCGTCCTGTCCTCGAGGGCCGCCCTCGGGGCCGACGTCACCCGGTTCTTCAACTACATCACCGGATTCAGTCAGCCCCCCCACTACCAAGAGCTGGTGACGTCTCCCGGTGGGATCAGGGACCGCGTCGTCGAGTGCATCGATGAGCAGGCCCTCGCCGGACCCGACGGCCGAATCGTCATCAAGGTGAACGGCCTGGACGACGTGGCCGTGATCGACGCCCTCTATCGGGCCTCTGCGGCCGGAGTCCCCATCGACCTGATCATCCGCGGCATCTGCTGTTTGCGCCCCGGTGTCCCGGGTCTGTCCGAGACCATCCGGGTCCGGTCCATCGTCGGCCGCTTCTTGGAGCACTCCCGGATCCTCCGTTTCGGGGGCGGGCCCACCGGGCCTGCGACCTACTACATCGGCTCGGCCGACCTTCGTCGAAGGAACCTGGACCGGCGGGTGGAGGCCATGATCCCCGTGGCCGATCCCGACGCTGTCGCCCAGCTGGAGGAGATCCTCCAGCTGAACCTGGCTGACGACCTCCAGTCGTGGGCCTTGGCCGGCGATGGGACATGGAACCGCATTCCGACCGTGCTCGGCATCGGGACCCAACAGGCCCTGCAGGAGGCCGCCCTCGAACGGAGCTCCCTGGTCGACGAGGTCCGTCGGCCCCAGGTCATCCAGTAGGGGAGAGGACAGCTGTCCAGACGACCGGGACGAGCTGCGCTATGGCGGTGGCGGCCCGTAGTCTGGTGGCGTGAGTGACCTGGATGACGCCGGACCTGAGATCGGCGAGGATCTGGCCGAGGTCAGTCCTGAGCGTCGTTGGAGGGGCCGGGGAATGGCCTGGGCGTATACGGCGGCGAGCCTCGTCATGCTCCCGTGGATCGTCTACCTGGCCGTCACGTTGCCCAAGCGCGACCTCGACCTCCACTACCGGGCGGCCTGGGTGGGCTTCGACTGCCTCTTGGCCTTTACCATCATCCGCACGGCCTACATGGCCTTCCGGGTCGACCAGCGTGTGCAGTTCGCCGCCACGGCCACCGCCACACTGCTGATCGTCGACGCCTGGTTTGACATCACGACATCGGGTAGCCGGTCCCAGTTCATCGAGGCCCTGATCCTGGCGGCCTTCATCGAGATCCCGGCCGCCCTGTTCTCCATGTACCTGGCTCGCCAGGTCAATCACGAGATTCTCGCCCTCGCTCACCTGGAAGGGGCCCGTGCCGAGGCGAGTGCCGAGCGCAAGTGGTGGCGGAGGAACGGCACGGGCCCCTTCGGCCAGTAGCGCTCCGGTTCGGCTCAGCCGACGATCTTGGCGATTCGGTCCAAGACGTCGGTGTCCAGCCTGGGTATGACCTCCAACGCGGCAAGGTTCTCGTGGACCTGGCTGACCCGGCTGGCCCCGGTGATCACTGTTGACACGTGGGGGTTCTTGGCGCACCAGGCGATGGACAGCTGGGCGAGCGAGCAGCCCAGATCGTCGGCCACGGACTGGAGCGATCGGACCTTGGCGTTGCGGTCGGCGTCGGTGAGCAGGTTGGCAAGCCACTCATAGCCGGGCAGTGTGGCCCGGGAGCCGTCGGGGACCCCGTCCAGATACTTGCCGGTCAGGAGGCCCGAGCTCAGCGGGCTCCAGGTGGTCAGCCCGAGGCCGATGCTGTCGTAGAGGGGGGCGTACTCCTGCTCCACCCGGTCGCGCCACAACAGGTTGTACTGCGGCTGTTCGACGACCGGCTTGTGCAGATGGTGGCGGTCGGCGATGTCCCACGCCTCCCTGATCGACTCGGCCGACCACTCCGACGTCCCCCAGTACAGGGCCTTGCCTGCCGTTATCAGGTCCGACATGGCCCACACGGTCTCTTCGATCGGGGTCTCGGGGTCGGGACGGTGGCAGTAGACGAGGTCGACGAAGTCGAGCCCGAACCGCTCGAGCGAGCCGTCCAGGGCCTGCAGGAGGTACTTGCGGTTCAGGGTGTTCTCCATATTGACCACACCCTTGTTCAGCCCCCAGAACAGCTTGGTGGAGATCACGTAGCTGTGCCGAGGCCATCCCAACGTGGCGATGGCCTCGCCCATGATCCGCTCGGACTCACCACCGGAGTACGCCTCGGCGTTGTCGAAGANNCCGGCGTCGTAGGCGGCGGCGAGGCAGTCCTCGGCCAGGCTGCCAGCCAGTTGCGGCCCAAAGGTGACCCACGAGCCGAACGAGAGCACGCTGACCTTCAAGCCGGACCTGCCCAGCCGCCGATATTCCATGTCCATGCCGACTCTCCCTCTCGTGTCTTGCCTCGGATCCTAGGTGGGTCCTCTCGGCGTTGCAGCGCCAAGGGGCTCACGCGGTTACCCAGGGCGGAGGTGGGTAGAGCGAGTAGTCGTGGGTGGCAACCGCGAGGTGAACGGGGGTGCGAAGTCGATGAAATTTGCTTGCAGCCTCAGCGCCCCCGCCGAGGCCAGGAGCTATGTTCGCGGCCACCTCCCGGTGGGCGACGTGGCCGACGCCGTCGAGCTCATGGTTTCCGAGTTGGTCACCAATGCCGTCGTCCATGCCCGTAGTGGCGTCGAGATGACCTTGGAGGAGCTCTCCGATCGGACCCGAGTGGAGGTCTGCGACGACAGCGCCCGACTGCCCGAGACCAGGGATCCGACCGAGGCCGGGGGCCGTGGCCTCTTGGTGGTCGAGGCGCTGGCCGATCGCTGGGGTGTTCAGCGCCTGGACGGCGGGAAGGCCATCTGGTTCGAAGTGACCGGCTGAGGGGAGGGACCGCGCTCGCGCCCTCGGCCTACGAGGTCGGCCCCACCACGGTGACGAGTGTGCCGATCGGGGTCATGGGCCACACTGTGGCGGCAGTGGCGACGGGCATCTCTACGCAGCCGTTGCTTTGAGGCGAGCCATAGGTGGCACGGACGAAGCCGTGCAGGGCGTCGCCACCATTGAAGAAGCTGGCCCAGGGCACGTCCGGATCGTTGTAGGTGCTCCCGTCGGGATTGGTGCCCTGCATCCGTGAGCTGGTCACGTGCTCGAACACGGGGTAGGTCCCGTCAACCGTGTCCGCTCCCGGCGCTCCGGTGTTCACGGCGATGTTGACCAGTACCGGCGCACCGTTGCTGAACACGGTCATCGCCTCGGGTGACTGCTTGGACACGAAGACGTAGTTGTATGCGTTGGCGTTCACCCTGTTGGCCCCTAGGTCAGCGAGCAGGTCAGACCACACCCGGGGCCCGGCGAGGCCGTCAGCGGTCAGTCCCTGCTGGTTTTCGAAGTTCATGACGGCACCTTTGGTGATGACGTTCTCTGTGCCCTCGGTCCAAAGGGAAGTGAGCGAGCCGGGCGTATTGGGCCACCGCCAGGCGAAGGTTCCCGCCTGGGCGGTCGCCGCCTCGGCCGGGGAGGCCAAGGCGGCGCTCGGCGTGAACGACAGGGGCAGGTAGTTGAGTAGGGCGAGCAGCTGTTGCAGCCGTTCGGTGCTGGCCTGAGCCACCGTGAAGGTGGTGGTCACCGGGGCCACCAGCACCGACCCGTTGCTCCCTCGCGGGCCGGTGGCCCCCTGGCCGACGGTCAGGGTCTCGGTGGTGGTCGGCACGAACGGTGCCGAGGGGGTGAAGGACAATGTCGTGGCGCCGACCTTGATCCAGGTCCCGGCGACAGGCGGGTCAAAGGTCGGCATCCCGACACCGGTCGTTACCGGCTTGGACAACTTCACGGAGACCACCTGGTCGGACGGAACATCGGTGGCGCCCGCCGCCGGGGTGGTGGCCACCACGGTGAGGGGTTGGGCCACCGCCGTGGTCGTCGCCCCCGCCCCGCCCCCGGTCGATGGCCCCGAGGACTGTCCGTGCCTGCCGACGACGAACGCGCCGATGCCGACGGCCAGGACGACGACCACGGCGGTGAGTACCCAAACGGCCCGGTGACTCCTGGGCGGAGGCTTCAGGATCTGGTAGTCGGGCATGGCTCCTCGGGGCACTCGGTCAGAGGGGGTGGTCCTCAGTGAACCGGGGTCGGTCGAGAGTGCTGGTTCGAGAGTAGTCAGGGGCGCCCGCGATTCATCGGCGGCGGCTGGCGACGGTCAGGCTCGCCTCATCGGCATGAGGGTGGCCGCCGGTTCATTGACCAGAAAGTCGGTGATGATCCGATTGCACAGGTCGGGCTTGTCGAGGATCAGAGTGTGGGACGTGCCGGGCACGATGGCCAGTTCGGCATCGGGGATGTTCTCGTAGAGGGCCTGGGTGTGCGTCGGCGAGATGACATCGTCGTCGCCGGCCATGACCAGCGTCCGAGCGGTCACCCCGGTGAGGTCGTCGATGGTCAAGGTGGGCTCTTCTGCGATCATGCGGGTGATCTTGTCCACCACCACCGGAAAGTGCTCCCGGCCGTCGGGTGACACGGAGCCGTAGATGTCCGCCATCAGGTCCATGGTCGCCAGGTCGGCGACGACGGCGAATGTCTCGGAGGAGAGGCCGTCGTGGTGGAAGTTGCCACTGATGAGCACGAGCTTGCGCACCAGGTCGGGGCGTCGGAGGGCAACGAGGAGGGCGACGTTGGCCCCGTCGCTGTGCCCGACCATGTGCACCGCTCCTCCGACCACCGTCTCGATGAAGGCCACCGTGTCCTCGGCCATGAGGTCGTAGGTGATCGGGCCGTCCAGGTCGGCTGTGTGACCGTGGCCTCGTCGCTCGGGCGTGAGCACCCGGAACAGTGGGGTGAGGGCAGGCTTCGTGGCCGCGAATGAGCTCGAGTCGGAGAGGGCGCCATGAAGGAGGAGGAGCGGCTCGCCGTCGCCCTCGGTGTCGAACCAGGTGTTGACGTCGCCCGCCATGACGTAGCGGCCGTCCGTCGGGCCCGTTCGGTGGTTGCTCACGGGCTCCGATGGTAGGCCCATCGAGCCGGCTGCTCCAGGGTCACGGCGCTAGGAGGATCTTGATGGCGCCTCCTGCCTGTTTTTGAAGATGCCATAGGCATGGGGGGCTTGATCGAGCGGGAGATGGGGGGTGTCGAACGTGTCGGCGCCTAGAGCTGACCCGCCGGACCCCGGAGATGAGGACGGGGCCAACTCCCAAATAAGGGGGCCGACCGGTCGCACGAGGCACCATCTGCCTTGCCGCTCCGGCCGGTGCATCGACCGCCCCGGTCCGACCGGAGCGGAGCTGCCCGCCGGGCTTTGGCTTTACCCAGGTCAGGCCCGATCCACCACCCTGTCACACCCGGTCGGCACACTAGGAACATGAGTTCGACTTCGAGCAACTTTGGCCCGGCGCTGTTGCGAGGTCTGTCCACCCTGGGCTTGGCCGACTGCTCCGAATCCGTTCTCGCCCTCGAGCTGGGACTCTCTGCGTGGATGCGTCTCGGGGGCGTCGATCTAGCGAGTGCTCGCGGCCAGATGATGAGGATCAGGGACGCCGTGCTCGAGGCCGGGGAGATGGACACCACATCCGAGCCGATCCCGCTGTCGGGCCGGTCCCCCCGACTCGACACCCTCCACCTCGCCTCATATCTGGGCACACTGGTCGAACGGGCGGCAAGTTGCGCCGACTGCGAACCCTCCCAGATCGTCGAGCGGGCCATCGAGCAGCTGGCGGCCTGAGCTCGGCTCTTCAGTCCCTTCTCAGGCCTGCAGTTTGACGACGAGGAGTACGACGTCGTCGCTCGGGTTCTCTGGCAGCAGGGCCTCGATGATCTCGTCACAGATCTCCTCTGGCTGCTCGGCTTTCACCTTCCCAAAGGCATCGACAAGCCGCTGCAGGCCGGTGTCGAGGCTCTCGCCTCGCCGCTCGATCAGCCCATCGCTGTAGAGGAGGACCGTCGCCAGTCTCGGCAGCTGCACCGATCCTTCCGCCCGGTCGACGCCGGCGTCGACGCCAAGTAGCAGGCTCCGGCCCCCTTCGAGGACGGTGACCTCTTCTCCGGGAGCCCACAAGAGTGGAGGGGGATGCCCGGCACTCGACCACCTCAGACGGGGACGGCCATCCGCACCGTCTGGAAGTTCCTCGATCTGTGCGACCAGGCAGGTGGCGATGGCGTCGAGGTCGAGGCTCGAGAGCGCTTGATCCAGGGATCCGAGCAGCGAAGCGGGACCGCGACCATCGTGGATGGCCAGGCCACGGAGCAGGTTGCGTAGCTGGGCCATGGTGGCGGCTGCGTCGCCGTCATGCCCGGCCACGTCGCCCACCGCCAATACGGTCGAGCCGGAGCCGTCGGTGAAGGCATCGTGCCAGTCGCCACCCACCCGGACTGCCTGTGCGGCCGGCAGGTAGCGGGAGGCAATCGAGAGTTTGGCCGACGTCGGAGACTGGATGAGAAGGCTGCGCTGCATCGACTCGGCCATGCGCTGCACCTGCCGGGCGCTCTCCTGGGTGGCTTCGGTGGCTTGGATGCGCTCGAGGGCCTGGGCGCAGAGGGCGCCGAACGCTTCGATCAGTTGGACCTCGTCGTCGCTGATATTGCGCTCGTCGGCCCACGAGACGGCCAGAGAGCCCAACAGGTGATCGCCCAGCCGGAGTGGGACGTAGACCCAGGCGTAGCGCTGAGTGTCCTCATAGACCTGGGCCATCTCCGGGAAGAAGGCGATGCCGGCGGCGCGGTTGGGCAGGATCAGGCGCTCACCGGTGCGGGCCACATGCCGGCCGGGGAACGGGCTGTCTTGAGCGGTGGCCCCGTACTTGTCCCTCGTCCCCCCGTCCAGCTTGTCGCTGAAGAAGACCCGCAGCTGATCGGCATCGCGGACGAGTAGGGCGCCACCCTCGGCCTCGAGCACCGGGAAGGCCCGACTGAACACGATGGAGGTGAGCTCAGCGGCGGTCTGCGCCGTGACCATGTCGATGGCCGCTCCGGCCAGGCGGGTGAGGCGCTCGCGTACGAGCAGCTCGGAGCGACGGGAGACGGCGAGCTCCGAGCTCCGCTGCTCGGCTTCGAGACGGAGTGCCTCGGCCTCGGTGACCATGAGCTCTTCCGTTCAGCCCGGGCCATGAGGGCGTCGGTGATGTCAAGACCGGTCACGATGAGGAAGCGCTCCTGTGCCTCGGGTTCGCCCGGGCCCGAGACCGGGTGGAGGGCCAGGTCGACCATGTGCAGGGATCCGTCGCCCAGAAAGTACCGGCTCGTGGTGCGCATCGAATTCCCGGTGGCGTGGGCCTGCTCGCACCAGGCTCGGACCTGCTTTGCGAGATCCGGGTCCGGACTCCACCATCCGCACTCCCAGAATGGCCGCTGCAGGACATCCTCGCGCACTAGCCCGCAGCCCTCGATCGACGCCCTGTTGGCGTCCACCACCCGTCCGGCATCGTCGAGGATGCCGGAGAACATGAGGGGAGTTTCGTAGAGGGCTTGGAACCAGCGCAACGACAGCTCGGGGCTTATCGGGATGCCGACCTCGAAGGTCGATCGACCCGGTCCTGGAATCCAAACCTCCCCTCCGAGATATCTCGTCGGCATGCATTTCCTCTACGAGCTGGCACCGGCCTGTTTTCTCAAGCCGGGTCGTCGGGCCCCCTCACCCTATGGCGCCACTAGGGGCCAGGCAATCAGCGACATTCCTATGGGCAGCTCAACGTGGGTGTTTGGTCGTCGGTCAACGCCGTGCGGCCGAGACCCTGTGCCGACCTCGACAACCGGGGAAGGCTACGCAGGCGTCTGCCCGTCGGACCAAGGAGCCTGACGCCGTGGAGCTACCGACGGCGAAGGCGTTTGTCCAAGATGGCCGGCGGGTCTGCGAAGTACATGTCACCCGGGTTGATCTCGGTTCCGGGAGGGACGATCTGGTCGATCCGGTCGAGGACATCGTCGCTCAGGTCGAGGTCGGCTCCGGCGAGCAGGTCCTCCAGCTGATCCAGGGTCCGAGGCCCGATGATGACGGATGTGACCGCCGGATGTGAGCGCACGAACGCCGTGGCCAGATGGGTCATCGGCACGCCGATCTCGGCGGCCAGCTCTCCCAGCAGGCCGACGGGCTCCAGCTTCGCCAGGTTTCCAGGGTCCGATACGTCGAAGTCCCGAGCCGACATCTCTGCCCGGTGGCTCTTGGTCGGATCTGTCCGCCCCGACAACCACCCACTGGCCAACGGACCGTAGGTCAATACGCCCATCCCGTGGCGCTGTGCCGCGGGAAGGACGGTGCCCTCGATGGTCCTCGTCAGGATCGAGTACCGGGGTTGCTCGGTCCTGAAACGGTGATGGCCACGCCGCTCGGCCACCCACTGGGCCTCGACGATCAGATCGGCCGGGAATGTGGAGGAGCCGATAGCCCGCACCTTGCCCGATCGGACGAGTTCCGAGAGGGCGCCCAGCGTCTCGTCGATGTCGGTCGTTGGGTCCGGGCGGTGCATCTGGTACAGGTCGATGTGGTCGGTGTCGAGTCGCCTGAGGCTGTCTTCGACGGCCCGTGTGATCCATCGTGGTGACCCGCCCCGGTGATTGGCGTCACGTCCCATCGGCATGGAGAACTTGGTGGCCAACACGACGTCGCTCCGTCGGCCCTTCAAGGCGGCGCCCACGATCTCTTCGGACTCCCCCGCTGAGTAGACGTCGGCGGTGTCGATGAAGTTGATGCCGCCGTCGATCGCCGCGTGGATGATGCGGACCGACTCGGTGTGGTCCCGGTTGCCCATGGCGCCGAGCATCATGGTGCCGAGAGCCATCTCGCTGACGGACATCCCTGTGCCGCCGAGATATCTGCGCTTCATGTTGGCTCCTCGGTGTCTGGGCGGTAGGTCGAACGTGTCAGACCCGTAACTTACGACCACCGGGCCAACCCTGTCGTGGCAGCGGGGCGTGCCTCGGCCCCTCACCGTGAACGATCGGGCCGGGGGCTCTCCGCCGACGCGAAACCGACCGGGGTTTCAGCTCCCCGGTCGGCCTGCGGTTACGTGGTCGGGCTGCCCGGATTTGAACCGGGGACCTCTGCGTCCCGAACGCAGCGCGCTAACCAAGCTGCGCCACAGCCCGTCGATGGATTCGGCTACTCGCCGATTCCGAACCTCCGAGATGCTACCCGACGACGGTGCGCTCACTCCCCGCACCGGTGCCTGGTTGCTCGTCGCCGGTGTCCTGGGTGGTCGGATCGGGGCGCTTGGCCACAACCTTGGCGATCCGACGCTTGTCCATCTCGCTGACCCGCAACTCCCACCCGTCGACGTCGAGAGACTCCCCTTCAACGGGGATGTGCCCGAATCCGTCGAACAGGAAGCCCCCGAGGGTCACGTATTCGCCCTCGGGCACATTGATGTCGAGGCGGTCCCTGACGTCGTCGACGCTCATTCGGCCGTCGATCAGCCAGCGACTGCCATCGACCCTCACAACGTCGGGCTCGTCGTCCGGGTCGAACTCGTCGGGCAGGTCGCCGACTAGGGCCCCAAGGAGGTCCTTGACGGTCAGCACTCCCTCCACGCCACCGTGCTCGTCGACGACCACGGCGAAGGCACGCCGCTGCCGCCGCATCTCGGCCAGGACGTCCAGCACCGGTCGCGACTCGGGGACGAGAAACGGCTGGCGGAGGCGACGGGAGATGTCGAGGGGATCGGGTACAGGTGCGGTGCCGGCCTCCCGGGCCGAAGGGCCAGATTGGCTGCGCCCCGTCAGGTCGGGGCCCTCTGGACTTGCCCCGGTGACCTTCCAGCCGGCGCGGAACAGATCGTTGACGAACAGCACGCCGATCAGGTCGTCCAAGTTCTCGCCGCAGACGGGGAAGCAGCTATGGCCGGACTCCCGCACGGCCTGGGTGACGGCATCAACGGTCAAAGGGATGGACAGGGCGACCACGTCCACCCGAGGAGTCATCACTTCTCCGACCACCATGTCATGGAGGTCGTGCAGGGCATCGATGATGAACTGCTCCTGGGCGTCGGCGCCCCCATCGGGGCGACCCGCCGGGTCGGCGTCCTTTTTCAAGCCCGCGGTCCGCTTACGCGCCTTCGCGGCCCTACTGGCTCTGTTGCCGGGTGGAGGGTCGTCTTCGTGGCGTCGGAACACGGACACGGTGGTGACGCTGTCTGTTGGGACGGAGCCGTCAGGCGCCGGCAGGTGCGGGTGCGGACACGATCGAGAGTGGTTGGTAGGACTCGTCGTAGTAGGTGCCTCCGTCGAGGAGGGCCTCGACAGCCCGGCGCAGGCGGATTGGATCGAGCGGCTTGACCACCCAACCTTCCGCTCCGGATCGCCGAGCCAAGAACACATCGGGCCGCCGGTCGAGCAGCATCAGCACCGGGACATGGCCCAAGTTGTGATAGGAGGCTTCGAGACGCAGCTCGAGGCAGACTGCCATGCCTCCCATGTTCCCCATCTGCAGGTCGACGACCACGAGGTCGGGTAGGGATTTGGCCACCTCGACCATCACGGCCGGGCCCGATTGGGCCTCCACGATGGTGATGTCCGGTCGGCTGGCAATCGAGGCGACTTCGGCTCTCACCGATGGTGCATCGCTGGCCACAAGGATGGTCGGCACGGCCCCCACGTTAGCGCTACTCACGGGGCCCATCGGCGGGGGTGGGCTCGAAGAGGGGCGTGGGGCCGTCCGGGGTGAACAAGAGGTCGGCGATGGCGGTGAGGCCGTCGAGATCGTGCACGTCGGTATTGAGCAGGGGCACCCGGTAGACCGGGGCGGGCGCGACCTTCTCCACCAGATCGGAGAAGGCCAGCTCCTCGCGATCCGAGGTCGTGGTGTAGCCGCGGAGATTGCCGATCAGCTGGTTGAGGGGCGAGGCCGGTCCATGGTCGTCGATCCGAGGGAGCTGGTCGAGTTGGTCGTCATCGGCGAAGCGAGGCTGGAGCCGGTTCACCACGAGGGCAGTGACCGACATGTCCGATTCGGCCAGCTTGCTGGCGAAGTGGACGGCCTCGTCGACAGAGTCAGGGCGGGGCGACGCCACCAACACGAATGCGGTGTCGGACTGAGTGAGGAGCTCCCGCACTCGGGCGGCCCGGGTGCGAAATCCCTCCTCCATCCCCTCGAAGGCCTGGAAGAAGGCCACCGCGTCGCTCACGATGTCAGCCCCGGCCACCTTGGAGATGGTCCGAAGCAGGGCCTGGGCCGCCACGCCCATGAATCGAAGGCCGGCCCTGGTGGGTCTCATCAGCGCCTGAAAGACGCGGTTCTCCAAGAAGTGGGTCAGCCTTCGGGGCGCATCGAGGAAGTCGAGGGCGTTCCGGGACGGAGGGGTGTCCACGACGACGAGATCAAAGCCCCCCTCTTCCACCAGCTCGTAGAGCTTCTCCATGGCCATGTACTCCTGGGTTCCCGAGAGCGACCCGGTGAGGTTGCGGTAGATCCGGTTGACCTTGATCACCTCGGCCTGCTCCTCGGTGTCCGAGTAGCGCTGGACGAGGTCATCGAACGTCCCCTTCGGATCCAGCATCAAGGCGTGGAGGTCCCCAGCCCACGGCCCGTCGATCCTGGTGGGCTGATTGGTGAGCGCATCGATGCCGAGCGAGTTGGCCAGGCGACGGGCCGGGTCGATGGTGACGACGCAGGCGCTGCGACCGAGGCGGGCGGCCTGCAGGGCGAAGGCGGCCGATGTGGTGGTCTTGCCCACCCCGCCGGAGCCACAACAGATGATGATGGACGCTGTGGCCACCACCTCGTCCATGGTGACCCCCTCGCTCACGAGCGAACCCCTGACGGCTCGGGCAGGGCTTCGACGCCGGAGGCGAGCGCATCGGTCAGCTCGGCCAGCTCAAGCGGGCCGATCGAGGCGGTAAAGAGGAACGGGACCCTCAGCTGGTTGAGTGGCAGCTCGCGGGCCAGGCGCTCCAGCTGCTCGCCTTGGAGGCTCTGTCGGGTCGACCGGAAGAGCCGAGCCTCGTCGAGAGCGGCGAGCAAGGGCTCGTCGAGTTGGACGCCGGCGTCTGCCGCAGCCTCCGCAGCTGACACGGAGAGGCCGGGCTCATCCGGGTAGCAGCCGTTCACGATGACGGGGCCGAGGGCGATGCCCACTTTGTCCTCGAGCTGGTAGGCCGCCTCGATGACCTCGTTGACCGGCATCTCCTCGGGCAGGGTGACGAGCGCCACCTGGCACCGGTCCGGGTCGGACAGGAGCTCGACGACCTCGGCGGCCTGGGTCCGGATGGGGCCGCCCCGGGCGGCGTCGAGGAGGCCGCCGGCCGAGGAGAGGAAGGTCATGGTGTGGCCGGTGGCCGGCGCGTCCACCAAGACGAGATCGGCCACCCCGCTGCGCTCGATCTGCTTGACCTTGCCGAGGACGAGGATGTCCTTGATGCCTGGGATGGCTCCGGCCACGAGGTCGATGATCCCCGTCGACATGAGGCGCTTCGACACCCGGCGGAGCCCGTGGTCGGCCAGGTACTCGATGAGGGCATCGTCCGGCGTGATGGTGCGGGCCTGGACCGTCCCTTTGGCGATCGACAGCTGCTCGAGTTCCGCTACGTCGTCCACATCCTCTGCTCCTGCGGCGCGTAGGACCGACCCGGCATAGCCGAGAGGACTGTCGCTTCCGAAGGCGGTCGCCACCTCTTTGCGGCCCTCTAGCTCGATGACCAGGACCGAGAGCCCTGCGTCGGCAGCCAGGTGGGCCAGAGCCGCCACCATGGTGGTCTTGCCCACGCCACCCTTTCCGGCCACGATCAGGACCCGGCTCTGACGACAGAAAGCGCTGATGTCCATGACCTAGTGGAGCGTAGTGTCCGCTCGATCGATGCCGATTCCGCTCCCGCCCATTCCTGGCTGCGGTTCAGGACCGGTCACTGCCAGTTTGGGGGACAGAGACCGAAAGTTTGCTGAGAAATCCTGGTCAGACCACTTGTTTCCGCCTGCAAGCGCGAGTACGTTCGCTAGTGGGGGAGGTACCCAAATGGGTTGGAATAGGGGGAATTGGGCAGTGGAGCAAACACGGACGCTCGATAAGTGGCAGCACAAGGCCTCGTGCCGTGGGCCTCAGGCGGAGATCTTCTTCCCGCCGTCTCATGCTGAGCGCAAAGAGGAGAAACTGCAGCGGGAGGATCGAGCGAAATCGATCTGCCGGTCGTGCTCGGTCCGAGTCGACTGCCTCGACTACGCGCTCCGCATCCATGAGCCGCACGGCATTTGGGGCGGCCTGAACGAGACGGAGCGCAAGCAGATGTCGGAGCGCCGCGCCGGCTGATCGCGCCAGGCGAGTCCGGTCCCTCAGGCGAGTCCGAGGGCAATGGTCGCCGCCCGCACTCCTTTACTGGCGCACACCGAGGTCGGCAGCTGATGGGTGGCCTTGCAGATGCCGGCCGTCAGGTAGTTGGCCGAGGCCACGACGGCCTGCCCGGTCGGCGTGGCAGGCTGGCTCAGCTCGCCGGCGATCTGGCCCTGAGACTGCCCGACCAGGACTGCCGGGCTGAACCCCGAGGTCGATGCCACCGTTTGGTTGTCGATGTCGACGAAGGGATCGGCCCTACCGCCACCGTAGCGGGCGACGAGTGACGCCTCGTCCGGGCTGAGGCGGGCGATGCGCGTGTAGACCCCGTGGGCGTCCGGCGTATCGGAGTACAGCTCGATCCCATCGAAGGCCACGTAGCGGCTCACATAGGTGGTGCCGTAGAAGGTGAAGGTCTGGAGGCCTGGGAACACCGAGTTCGGGGAGGACTGCATGTTGGCCAGGTCCTCGAAGTGACCGAAGCGGGAGAGGGCGACGATGAGCGGCCACCGCTCCGAGCCGCAGAAGGGGCAGAACTCGGCCCCGACGAAGAGGACCTCTGGTTTGTTGGACGAGGTCAGCGGGGGTTGGTTGGCGACGATGGTCGGTGGCTCCACGGTGGCGGTCGGCGATGAGACCCCGACAGCGTCGAACACCTTGGGCGGCACCTTGGTAACCGAGGTGACAACCCCGGGTGACGTCAGGTTCGTCGTCACCGTCTGCGCCGTGACGGTCGGACGGGTCAGCGCGTAGACGACGAGTCCGACCACTCCGACGACGATGACGATGGCCGCTCCCCAGGCGAACTGCATGGTCCGGTTCCGGGGCTCTGGCCCGTCCTCGCTGGGCGCACTGTCGTCGGGAGCGGGTCTGCCGGGTCCGGCCGCCTCACGACCAAGGTCTGGCCCGCTCACCTGGCCATCAGCCTCGAGATGGGATCACGCCCCCTGATAGGCGGTGTCGTCGGACTCATAGGACCGGGCCAGCACGACAGGGGAGACGGTGACGATGATGACGAACAGGATGAAGGTGATCAGGTGGACGCCTGAGCACCACAGGCAGATTGCCTTGATGATGAACAGCTCGGCGATCAGCAGGTAGATGATCATGCCCACCCCGATGATCGAGAGGATCAGTCGAGCCAGGTGCACCCGCCGGTCGACACTGCGCCAGGCCATCGGGAGGCAGAGGGCGATCATGGGGATGAAGTACACCAGCCCGAGCATGGCCACGGGTATGCCAAAGATCTCGGACTGTGGGCTGGTCGTGACCTTGGCGCAGTTGATGGCGCCATTGTCCGAGCAGACGAGGGCGACCTTGTCGAAGTGGGTGATGGTCAGATAGATCGAGATTCCGAGCCCGGCGAGGCTGAGGAGCAGCGTGGCAGTGGGCTGCCAGCGCAGCGATGGCATGACTTGGACTCCGTCTACCTGGTCAACCGAGCTTGAGGGCTTTGGTGGCAGCCTGGACCCCTGGGCTGTCGCACACCGATGCTGGGGCATTGGAGGTGCTCGCACAGATGGCGGCCGACATGTAGTTGGCAGTCGCCACTATGGCCTGGGTCGCCGGGTTGGTCGGGTCGTCCAGGTTGCTGGCGATATCCGACCACGTGAGGTTGGACAGGACCGCTGGGCTGAAGCTGGCCCCTGAGATGAGCGCCTTGTTGCCGATGTTGACGAAGGGGAACGACACCTGCCCGGCCGTTGCCCCCGTGATGTACTTCGGATCGTTGTACTTGGAGATGATCGCCGCCTCCTCTTTGGTCGGCGTCTGCAAGCTGGTGTAACTGCCGTTCGCCGCCGGGATGTTGGTCAGCTCTTCGACCGAGGAGAAGGTCAGGTACGGGCTGGTCAACGTGGCGTTGCGGTAGCTGAAGGTGTGGGTGGCCGGATAGACGTCGGTGTGCGAAGAAGCGGTGATCTTGAGCCCCGACCAGGTCCCGAACCGCGACAGGGCAACGGTCATCGCCCAGCGCTCGGCCGCGCAGTAGGGGCAGTACTCTGCACCGAGATAGAGCATGGCCGGCGACTTGCCCTTCAGGCTCAGTGCCGGCTGACCGGACAGGACGATGGGCGCCGACACCGGCACCTCGTTCGAGGTGACCCCGATCTTGTTGAACACCGAGGCCGGAACGTTGGTCACATCGTGAACCACCGAGGCCGGGGCGGTAGTCACCGGTGTGGAGGTGGCGTTGGTGGTCGATGTCCCACTGGTGAGCTTCACGACGACGAGCACGACGATGATGAGGATGACGAGGCCGACGACTCCCCACGCCATCATCGCTCCCGAGAGTCGACTGCGCGGAGGGGCGGCAGCGGGCCTTACCCCGGGTCGGGGCTTGTTCCCACCTTTGGCGGGACCGCTCGGGCCCCGGGCTTTGCCTGCCTTGGACGTCGGTGGCTTGGCCGGAATCGGCCGACTCTGGGCGCGACTTTTGTCCTTGGCGCTCTGGTTCCGGCTGCCACCGGTCGGTGGTTTGGGTTTGTTTCCTCCCGTGGAAGGGCCGTTCTGTGCCATGGTCCAGCAGTCCTCGATCTGTCAAGTGTTCGATGTGAGCGTAACTGGTCAGGGCGTCCGCCCGGCGTCACATGGCAGAGGGTCACCCCGAGCCCACGGGCTGGGCTCAGCCGTCACGGCCGGCTGGCGCAGAGCCGCCGATAGTTGCCACCGGACCCGATGGTCAGGCTCTGGGCCCGGGTTTCGGTCCTAGAATGGAGGACTATGTCGGGTGATGGAGGGAATGCAGCCGTCCCCGCCCCGGTGCCCGAGGCCGCCGCCGGGCCTCGACAGGCTCTTGGGTCCATCCACTGGGACTCTGCCCTGGTCGACGGCCGCCGGGTCCGCTACGGGGTGGTCGGAACCGGTCCCGCCGCACTGTTCCTCCATGGCTGGGGCCTGAGGCCGAACGGATACCGGCGGACCATCGCCTCCATGAGCCGGGCCGGTTGCCGTGTGTACGCGCCATGCCTCCCCGGATTCGGTGGGACGAGGGAGCTGGATGCCGACCAACGGACATTCGCCGGCTATGCCGCCTGGGTGGACGGGTTCCTCGATGCGGTGGGGGTATCCGACGTCTCCCTGGTCGCCGGGCACTCGTTCGGCGGAGGGGTGGCTGCCGCCTTCACCTATCAGCGGCCCGATCGAGTCGCTGCCCTGCTGTTGGCCAATGCCATCGGCAGCCCGACCTGGGCCCTGTTCCCCGATGAGGTGCGCACCATGATGCAGCGCCCGTTTTGGGACTGGGGCCGTCACTTCACCACCGACCTCCTGCACTCGCCCCGGCTCCTCCGGCTCCTGCCCACGCTGCTCGAGGACTTCATCCCCAATCTGATGAGCAATCCGGTCGCCATGTTTCGCACCAGTGCGTTCATTCGGCGTGCCGACCTGGTCCACGAAGTGGAGGCCATCGCGGCCAAGGGAATCCCGGTGACCGTGGTCTGGTCCGATCGGGACGGTCTCGTCCCCCGCTCAGCCTTCGACGAGCTGCGCCACGCTGCCGGTGTCGACGGGGTGGTGGTGGACGGTGCCCACGCCTGGCTCCTGGCCGATCCGGACATCTTCGGCGAGCTGGCCATCAGCGCGTTGGTCGACTCGGGGGTCTTGACTGCCCGTTCCTCCCCGTTCACGGCCTGAGCCCGACGGCCGGCGCAGCGGTAGCCTGAACCCATG
The DNA here is from genome assembly GCA_003164275.1 of Acidimicrobiaceae bacterium. Next base: position 21,752 of record PLSY01000336.1, read on the forward strand.
GGTGTCCCGATCCGAGATGCGGCCACGGTCATGGTGGTCCGCGATGCTGTCGACGAGCAGGGCGCGCCGTCGGTCGAGGTGTGCATGCTTCGGCGGAACCTGAGCTCGGAGTTCCTGTCCGGCGCCTACGTGTTCCCCGGTGGCTCGGTGGACCCCGAGGATCGGGGTGCGCCGGCTGAGGCTCTGTGCCGGGGCAGGACCGATGCCGAAGCGAGCGCACTGCTCGGGGTCGCTTCTGGGGGACTGGCCTTTTGGGTTGCCGCCCTTCGGGAGTGCTTCGAAGAGGCCGGCGTGATGCTGGCTCGGCGGAGGGACGACGATCACCCTGACGGCGGTCCGTTCGTCGACACCCGCGCCCCCGACGTGGCGGCCCGGTTCGCCACCTACCGGGACGCCGTGAATGACGGCAGCACCCGCTTGCTCGACGTTTGTGAACGAGAAGGCCTGGTCCTGGCGGCCGACACCGTTCACTACGTGAGCCATTGGATCACCCCCGAACTGGCGCCCAAGCGATACGACACCCGGTTCTTCATCACCGCCGCCCCTCCTGACCAGGTGGCCCGCCACGACGACGGAGAGACCATCGCCAGCATCTGGGTCAGGGCCGCAGATGCCCTCGACCGTCACGCCAAGGGCGAGCTCGACCTGCTGCACCCGACGGTTGCCAACCTGTCGAGCATCCAGCCGTTCCACACGACTGCCGAGGTCATGGCGTGGGCTTCGGGGGTCACTGAGGTGCCGACGATCATGCCCATCGTGGTGTTCGAGGACGGTCGGGCCCTCGTGCTCCGCCCTGGCGACGAGGGCTACGCCGAAGCCCTGGCCGATCGTCGGGCCTCGGGCTCGGAGATGGACGAGGAGCTCTCCGAGGCGGCCAAGTCGATCTGGGGGCCGAAGCCCGACGCCACCTGAGGCCCCGAAGCGCTGGACCCAACGCCTAGGGAGCCGCCGCCTCGACCAGGATGTCGCCGGCGGCCACGGCGGCCTCGACCCGTTCCAGCATGCGGACGCTGCAGCCGTCCATGCCCGCAACCGGGGCGATGGTGGTGATGACCGCCTCGGCGATGCCGTCGAACACCTCGGCCAAGGGACCGTCCTCCAAGGCCACCGGTGTGCCCGCGTCGCCGCCGGCCGCCACCGAGGGGTGCAGGGGGATCTTGCCGATCAGCGGCACGCCGACGTCAGCGGCCAGTCGGGCGCCGCCGCCCGAACCGAACAAGGCATAGGACGTGCCGTGCTCGCAGACGAAGTCGCTCATGTTCTCTATGACCCCGGCCACCCGCAGGTAGCCCTTGCGGGCCATGTCGGCGGTGCGGGCAGCCACCTTCTGGGCGGCTACCGGGGGGGTGGTCACGACGATGACCTCGGTGCGGGGCAGCATACGGGCCAGGCCCATTTGGATGTCTCCCGTCCCCGGCGGCATGTCGATCAGCAGATAGTCGAGGTCCCCCCAATGGACGTCCTCCAAGAACTGCTGCACGGCCCGGTTAAGGATCAGCCCCCGCCACATGATGGCGCTGTCCTCATCGGCTAGGAACCCCATGGACAGCACCCGCAGCACCCCTGGGCCGACGTGCCGCTCGAGGGGCACCATCTTCTTGTCCCGGGCTTCCACCTCGCCTTGCATGCCGAGGAGGCGAGGGACGGAGAAGCCCCAGATATCGGCGTCGAGGACCCCGACGGTGAGCCCTCTGCGGGCGAGGGCCACGGCCAGGTTGACGGTGACTGAGCTCTTTCCCACTCCGCCTTTGCCCGAAGCGATGGCGATCACCCGTGCCGAGTCGGGGATGTCGGTGGCCGGAGCCGGGTCCCGGGCCAAGAGGCGTGCTCGGGCCATGACCACCTTGCGCTGCTCGGCGTCCATGACCCCGGTGGTGACGACCACCGATCGGACGCCGGGAATGGCTCCGACATGGGTGTCCACATCGGCTTGGATCTGGCCTCGCAGGGGGCATCCGGCGATGGTGAGAGCTACTTGGACCTCGACATCCCCACCATCGGCGATGCGCACGCCGGTCACCATGCCGAGTTCGACGATGTCGGCGCCGAGCTCGGGGTCGATCACCCCTCTCAGGGCAGCACGAACCGTCGCCTCTGAGAGACTGGGCTGGGGGTCCGCCGGAGCGGGGGACTCGCCGGCACTGGTGTCAGGCCTGGTCACTTCGCCAATTCTACCGGCGATCGGCTACAGGCCGCCCGGATGGGTGTATCGCTCCCATCTCCGCGCGGGTACGATTGGCGCCAGACATGACCCATCGTGATGGCAGGCCCGGACCGTGGTTGCCGATGGTCGAGTGTGACGCATGATTTTTTCGTGAAACCAGGAGGAGCGCCATGAGCACCACCATGCAGAACGTCAGCATCGGGAAGAAGCCGAGCCCGGTCACGCTGACCGATTTCGCGGCGACCAAGGTGGCCGAGCTGCTGGCTCAAGAGGATGTCGAAAATCTCGCCCTCCGGGTGGCTGTCCGCCCAGGTGGGTGCTCCGGCTTCAGCTACGAGATGTTCTTCGACGCCGACGTGGCCGAGGACGACGTGGTACGGGAGTTCGGCACCGTGCGGGTCGTGGTGGACCAGACCAGCGCCGACCTGCTGAAGGGGTCGACGCTCGACTACAGCGACGGCCTGCAGGGCGCCGGGTTCCACGTGACGAACCCGAACGCCACCCGCACCTGCGGCTGCGGTTCCTCCTTCAGCTGATCCCCGAAGCACCGAACCCCTGATCCGGCTCCGCGTCAACGGCGCCGACGTCGAGGTCCCCGACGACGGCGCGTCCCTGCTCGAGGTCCTGCGCGAGGAACTCGGGCTCCGGTCGCTCAAGGACGGGTGCAGCCCCCAGGGCCAGTGCGGATGCTGCACGGTGTGGGTCGACGGGGCCCCACGCGTCGCCTGCGTCACCCCGGCCCGACGCCTCGACGGCCGGGAAGTCACCACGCTCGACGGACTGCCGGATCCCATGAGGCAGGCGTGGGCGGAGGCCCTGGTGGCCACGGGCGGCAGTCAGTGCGGATTCTGCACCCCGGGCATCGTCATGCGCCTGGCCGCCCTCGCGGACACCGCCCCCGTGGGCCGCGACGCCGTCGACCAGGCCCTGCTGGCGCTCCGGTGCCGGTGCACGGGATGGCAGACGATCGCCGAGGCGGCGGACCGGGTGGTGGGCGCCGGCACGTCGGCCGGAGGCGCCGGGCCGGCAACCCGGGACCTCGACGCGGCCGCCGCCCGGGCCGCACTCGAGGGCGGGGTGGCCCAGCGGGTCGGCCCGGCCGTGGTCCTGGGCGACGGCGGGTTCGCCGACGACGGCAGCCCGTCCGACGCCCTGGTGGCCGTGGTGGACGGCGACGGCTACGCGGTGGCCGGGTCCCTCTCCGGGGCCCGGGCACTGGCCGGCAAGGTCCAGGGCCGGAGCACGACCGTCCCGCTCGCCCACCCGGTCGACCTACCCGGAGGCGAGTGGGCGGTCACCCTCGCCACCACCTGGGTCGAGCCCGCCTACGTCGAGCCGGACGCCTCGTGGTGCGCGCCCGGCGGCGTGCCGGCCTCGCCCTACGGGAACGGCGGATCGTTCGGCGGCAAGCTCCACTCGCCGGTGGCCNNGCTACGAGATGTTCTTCGACGCCGATGTGGCCGAGGACGACATCGTTCGCGAGTTCGGGACGGTCAAGGTCGTTGTCGACGCCACCAGCGCCGACCTGTTGAAGGGCTCGACGCTCGACTACAGCGACGGCCTCCAGGGGGCCGGGTTCCACGTGACGAACCCCAACGCCAGCCGCACCTGCGGCTGCGGCTCGTCTTTCAGCTGAGCCGCTGATCCGGCTCCGCGTCGACGGCGCCGATGTCGACGTAGTCGACGAGACGGCCATGCTGCTCGACGTCCTTCGCGAGCAGGTGGGCGTGCATTCCGTCAAGGACGGGTGCAGCCCTCAGGGCCAGTGCGGGTGCTGCACGGTCTGGGTGGATGGCGCCCCCCGGGTGTCCTGCGTCACGCCCGTGCGCAGGTTGTCCGGACGGTCGGTGATCACGCTTGACGGGCTGCCCGAGCCCGATCGCCAGGCTTGGGCAGAGTCGCTGGTGTCCACGGGGGGCAGTCAGTGCGGATTCTGCACCCCGGGCATCATCATGCGCCTCGCTGCCCTGCTGGGCCCAGTCTCCCCAGCGTCCACACCGTTGGCACCGGCCGCTCCGTCCGGAGCGAAGGTCGAACAAGCCCTTGTCGCCCACTTGTGTCGCTGCACCGGATGGCAGACGATCGTCGAGGCAGCGTCTCGGCTTCACGACGGAGCGGCACGAGGAGACACAGGGCTCCGCGACCTCGACCAGGCCGCCCGTCGAGCCGCCCTCGAAGGGGGCGTGCCCCAGCGGGTCGGGATGCAGGTGGCGCTGGGCCAGGTCGAGTTCGGCGACGATGGCTGGCCGGCCGGCGCCCTGGTGGCCGTGCCTGACGGGAAGGGTGGCTATGCCGTCGGGGAGAGCATGGCCGAGGCCCGTCGGACTGCGGGCAAGGTTCAGGGCCGAAGCACCAGTCTGGCATTGGGCTATCCCGTCCCCGCCCCCCCGGGCGACTGGGCAGTGAGCCTCATGACCACCTGGGTCGAGCCCGCCTATGTGGAGCCCGATGCCGCGTGGTGCGCACCAGGGGGGGAGCCGACCTCACCTTTTGCCAATGGGGGTGCCTTCGGGGGGAAACTCCACTCGTCCGTGGGCGCTGATGCCCGCCGTCTCGCCGACGAGCACGGTCGCCCGGTCAGGGTGGTGTGGTCGAGGGAGGACGTGGTCCGCTACGGCCCGAAGCGTTTCCCGGTAGCCGGGGGCGCCCGGGCCGACGGCTCCGGTGTCTTGAGGGTGGGTGTGACCGGGGGCTCGGTGACGGCCGACCAGTGGACGACGATCAAGACTGACGTAGCGGCGGCGGCGCCCGGCCTGGTGCTCGAGCTGGTGGAGGTCGAAGGGCCGCCGACATCGTCCGACCTGCGGGCGGCGGTGTGGGCGGAGGCGGCCGTCCTCTCAGCTTGCGGACGGGCCGCGGCCGAAGGTGCTCGATCGGCCGGGGCCGGCGTGCGAGACCTGGCCGTTGTGGTGTCGGGTCCCGGCGGTGGCCGGGCCGTTGCCCGTTGCCTCTCCGACGACACCGTCGAGGTGACCGTCGACGGCGGTGAGGTCCTCGACGAGGTCGTGCTCCGCTCGTACTGCATCGGGGCGGCCCACCAGGCCCTCGGATGGGTGGGGACCGAGGGCATCGCCGTCGATGAGGCCGGCACGGTCCGGGACCTGACCGTGCGGTCGTTCGGGATCATTCAAGCCCGGTCCATGCCCGAGATCAGGGTCACAATCGAGAACGGCTCGGGTCATCCGCCGGTCAGGGCATCGGACTCCGTGTTCGCGGCCGTGGCCGCCGTCCGCTGGCTGGCTGACGGCCTACCGGAGGCGTGGCCTACCAGGCGGGGTGGTCAGCCCCGGGTCTGAGGTGTGCCCACGACCACCCGGTTCCCCGTAGCCTGGGTCGGTCCCTCAGCCGACCCACGTCGAGGAGTCATCCAATGAGCACCCCCATCGGCCCCTACACCCCGATCGTTGCTGCCGGCCCGTGGCTGATCTGCTCCGGTCAGCTGGGCCTGCGCCCGGCGGTCGAGGGGCAAGACGATGGGCCGGCACTGGTCGCCGGTGGGGTGGTGGCCCAGCTCAGCCAGGCCCTGGCCAACGCCGAGCGCCTGTTGGAGAGCCACGGGGCCGGACTGGCCGATGTGGTCAAGACCACGGTCTTCGTGACTGACATGGGGGAGTACGGGGCCATCAACGAGGCTTACGTCGCCGGGTTCGGTGACCATCGGCCCGCCCGGTCGGTCGTCGGTGTGGCCGGGCTGCCCATGGGGGCGGCCGTCGAGGTCGAGTTGTGGGCGTACGTCGAGATCCCGTGACCTTCGAGCGCAGAAGTCCTTCAGAACCCGATCAGGGCGTCCAGTTCGTCTGGCCGAATCGGTAGCCGACCGAACGCACGGTCTGGATCAGGTGAGCGTGCTCCTCGCCGAGCTTCGCCCGGAGCCGACGGACGTGGACGTCGACGGTGCGGGCCCCCCCGTAGTACTCGTAGCCCCACACCCGGCTGAGGAGGGTCTCCCGGGTGAACACCTTGCCCGGGCGGGCGGCGAGGAAGCGCAACAGCTCGTATTCCATATAGGTGAGGTCCAAGACCTTGCCCGCCACGGCGGCTTGGTACGTCTCCAGGTTGAGGACCAGCGGGCCGTGCTCCAAGAGGTCGGGGCGAAGCCCGCGCCCTGTCCTCCAGAACAGGTGGGCCAACCGGGCACTCAGCTCGTCGGCGTTGATGGGCTCGAGGCAGAGATCGTCGAACAGATCCTCACGGAGTTCGAGCTCGCCGAGCTGGTCCGGGGGGACGATCACCATGACCGGGGCCAGGGGAACCTCCCGCTTTCGCAGATGGCGGCAGAGGAGGAACGCCCCGATCGGGTCATCGCCACTGCAGATCACCGCGCCCGACCATCCGTCTTCGGGCTCCTCGGACTCGGCCAGCTCCGGCTTTTCGACGCCGCGCCAGGGGTAGCCGGCGCGGTCGAGCACTGTGGTCACCGCCGACGGCGGTGCCGCGGGGAAGCACAGCAACGGCTCCATGGCGTGTTCCCCTTTCCTAGGCAGGCTGGTCCTTCCGCTGCTCAGAGGAGCGGAAGGTACTGGTCGAGCTCGAACTGGGTGACATGTGACTTGTACTGGGCCCATTCTGCCCTCTTGTTGCGGATGAACCACTCGAAGACGTGCTCGCCGAGCGTCGTGGCGAGCAGCTCGGAGTTCTCCATGAGGCCGAGGGCTTCGTGGAGACTGCCGGGCAGATGGAGGATGCCCTTGGCCGCCAACTCCTCAGGGCTCAGGTCGAAGAGGTTGGCATCGGCCTCGGCGGGGAGCTCATAGCCCTGCTCGATGCCCTGGAGACCGGCGGCCAGGATCACGGCAAAAGCCAGGTACGGGTTGCAGGCGCTGT
>PLSY01000193.1 GCA_003164275.1 Acidimicrobiaceae bacterium
CTTCGGCCGCCCATTGGAACGCACACTCGCGACCGAGGCCCGAACCACCCCCGGTGATCACGATGACCTTTTCAGAGAAGCGCGACACGTTCTAACCTCCTGGTTGCCTGTTGTTGTAGTGGATTTCGACCTATGCGCCCAGTAGCTCGAAGGTATCAAGATCAGCCGCCGCCGTGCCGAGGCGCCTGAGAAGTGTCTCGATCATCTCGAGATGGACTTGTTGGGTAATCGCCCACATGAAATAGCCATGCGCGATTGCCTTCCGGTACTCCAACCACGCTGCATCCCACGGCGGTGCTTCAACTCCGAGGACCCGAAGATTCTCGAGGTAGAGCGCAAGCAAGTCGCGCTCATTGGCGCGTCTTTCCGGCGTGCTCAACGACGATGCGATGTGGTAACTGACGTCGAGCGCCCAGGGGCCCCGTTGCACGGTCTGCCAATCAAGAAACCGAGGACGGTGGGCTTGGTCGAGGAACACATTCCCGACATGCGTATCACCGTGAATGATCGACCACGGCCCTGAGGTCCTTGGATCGTTGAGGGTCAGTTCCTTGAATGCGGCACGGAGGCGAGCTGCATCTTTGGCTTCCTTTGGGATTCCGGCTCCAGCCGGACCATCGAAGGCGATCTGCGTGTCCTCCGCCGTTCGGTAGAGCCGGTAGTGCGGGATTCGCCAGTCAAGCCACGTCGTATTCTCAAATTGGGGACTGAGCCAGGTGGAGGAGTGAAGTCTTGCGAGCTGAGCCAGGCTCTCGGCGGTCTGGTCCGGCGTGTAGGGGCTGAGGGTGTCCAAAAATACTCCGCCGCCAGCGATCACGTCCTCGGAGATGATCACGCTCCGATGGGTCGTTTCGTCCACGTCGGCGTAGACGCAGTTGAGTGTCTCGATTCCGGTGGGCTCAACAGCGTCCCGGTAAAAGTGGGCCTCGGGCTCGCCGGCGGCGGCACGGCTGCGCCCAACCTCAGTGAAATACCCCTTGGCGCAGAGTTCGGTCTTCAGGCCGTTTGGAGCACTGTCACACTCGATCGTAAAGCGAGCATTGGTTGAAAGCCGGCTAACCACTGGTCCTCGGATTACTCCCGTCACCTCAATGGAAGGAAAGCGTTGCGAGAGTGCGGCATTCAGCCATTCCGGTGTCAGGAGCTCGTCAAGGGACTCTGGAATCTCGGGCCTCATGCGGACTCGCTTTCTGTTGACCCTCTGGCCGGAGGGGCCGGGGCGAGTACCGCCCGTAGCGTGTACGACACCACGCCATCAATGACGACGGGGGAAGGTGGCGCATGCAAGGCAGCAGCGTCGATGAGCATCCCGAACACCTGGTGCAACACGAGTCGTCCATCGAGAGCGGCATCTCCTGGCTGAAGTCCAGCCTGGTATCGAGCCTCCCGGATGGCACCGGCCAATGGGGTCACAAGTGCATCGAATCCCGAACTGATCTCATCTGGGAACTGCTCGAGGAGCCGGGGATGGGCGAGGAGGAACGGTCTGTTGGCGGTGACGAGATCGTCTGTGCGCAATAGATCAAACATCGCTCGGACCCACTCTTCGATCTGGTCGACGGGATCAGGCAGCGAACCGATTCGCTCCTCGATATGGATGCGCGTCATCGAGTGGGCCCGCTCCAGCAAAGTAAGGAACAGATCATCCTTGGTGGGGAAATGCCGGTAGAACGAGGAAGTGGAGAGCTTTGCCTCTGACAGGATTTCGCTGACCGTTGGCTCGGCTGTGTCTCGGGCGCGCATGACCCGGAAGGTCGCGTCGACGAGCCGTTCGATTTCGTCCTCATACTTGCGACGCTGGGACGCCAGCGCCCGCTCCACTCCACGCGGGGCAATCTCTGAGGGGACCGCCCGCAGGGGAGAGGTGCTCACGACCCGAATGGTCCTTTGCCCATTTGCTCCCGGACGGTCACAACCGGAGCGTTGGTCAAGGTGCGTCGCTGCCAGTTGGCTCCGTCGACGACGAGTGTGTGACCAGACACGAACCTGGCGTAGGGCGATGCCAAAAACGTCGCCGCCCAGCCGAGCTCTCGAAGGCGACCAACTCGCATCGCCGGCTGGCAGGCGTCCTTGTCACTGCTCCTGGACATGTTCTCTTGAATGTCGGCCGTCATATCCTCATGTGGAAACATGCCAGGTACGAGGCCGTTGACCTGGATCCCATACGGTCCCCATTCGACGGCGAGTGTCTCCACCATGTTCTTCACTCCGGCTTTGGCGGCAGCCGAATGGGCGAATCCCGGTCCGCCCGTCCAGGCATAGGACGCCCCTACGTTGATGATCGATCCTGGAGTGCCCTCAGTCAGGTGGCGACGGGCAAACTCTCGAGAACAGAAGAACGTTCCATTGAGCGTGATGTCTACGACTGTTCGCCACGCATTGGGTGACATGTCCTCAGTGGGCACGGGGAAGTTTGCTGCGGCGTTGTTCACCAGCACGTCGGGCAGTCCGAACTCGTCGGTGGCCCGGTCAAAGGCGGCGGCGATCTGTTCTGGTTCACGAATATCGCAGGTCACCGTGACGACACGCGGGCCGAATTCTTTGAGGGCCTCCTGTCCTTGCTCGAGGTGTTCGGCCTTCCGACTGGCAATGACGATATTGGCTCCGAGCCGAGCAAACTCGGTGGCGATCGCTCGACCTAAGCCGGTGCCGCCCCCGGTGATGAAGACGCTGCTGTCGGCGAACGTGCCGTCTGGCAGTGCGCTCGCGCCTATTGCTGGAGGTTCGGTCAACCCGATGATGCCGTCCATGCTCAACTCCCTGTGTAGTGGGGCTCGCGCTCTTCTGCTCGCGCTGTCCGAAATTCTGCGTAGTCATCCGACTTGTTGATAAAGGTCTGGAAAATCAGCTCGTCGGCCATTGACGTGCGGATCTCCGGTTCGGCCAGGTGGGAGATCACACGGCGAGCCATTCGCACCGTGACCGCTGGGGAACCGGCGATCTTCTCTGCGATCTCCAACGCCGTGGCATCAAGCGTGTCGGCCGGTACGACTCGTGAGACGATGCCATACAGAAATGCTTCCTGTGCCGGCATGGCACGGCCGGTGAGCACCAGGTCGCTGGCGACCCCTGGCCCACACATCTGGTAGATCCGCCCGACCCCGCCGGTGTCGGGAATGACTCCGTGGGCCACCTCGGGGAGCATGAAACGAGCGCCCTCGGCGGCGATTCGTATGTCGCAGAGAAGAGCCCGCTGGAACGACCCGCCAATGGCCCAGCCCTGGACGGCGACGATGATGGGGGCATCGAGCTCGAAGATCTGCTGGATTCCCTCATGGCCGCCTCGCATCAGTTCGTGATGGGACTTCGTCTGGCCGCCACCGCCGATGGCACCGACGTCTCGGCCCGATGACCATGACTTCCCTTCCCCGCGCCAGATGATGGCTCGGATATCGGGACGGGTCTTCAGCTCTCCGAGGATCTCGAAGAGCCGCTGATCCATGGAGTCATCGAACGCGTTGTGGCGCTCTGGATTGGCGTTGGTGATTATGGCGATAGCGCCATCGATCTCGAGACGAACGCGGTCTTCGGGCATTGCCCCCCTCGTTGTAGACATTGGACAAACAGTCCTTGAACAGCTGAGAATGGCATTCTTGCTTACCGCAGGAACAATTTCAATCGAGGTTTACGATGGACGTACGGCTGAGTGATGAGCAGCAGGATCTACAGGCCATGGTGCGACGACTGGCGCAGGTCAGTGTTGAGGCCACTTCGCCATCCGAACATTCGTTGAGCGAGAAGTCGGTGCAGTCGATCTGGTCGTCCCTCAGCGAGGCCGGACTCTTGGCTCTCCGTCTTGACGAGAAAGCTGGAGGCATGGGGGCGACAGCCGTCGAAGTCGCTCTGGTCACCGAGCAGTTGGCCCTTGGCGGAGCCTATGTACCGTTTTTCGACCAGGGCGTTCTGGCTCCGGCACTGCTCTCAGCTGCTGGAGCAGACACTGAGGCACATGCAATCGGTACCGGTGACCTCCGGTGCACCGTTCAACTGTCGAACGATCTGACCGGCTGGGGACAACCTAATCGCGCAGGTGTTGCCATTGACGCGTCTGGCGCCGACTATCTGCTGACGGTTGAGACCCAGGGTGTGGTGCAGATCCATCGAATGGAAGGTAAGCACCTTCCGGTCCTGGATCTCACCAGGCGCACCGTCGCCTCCCACCCAAGGCATGGAAGTGCGATGGGAGTTCGTCCCGTCGATGACGACGACCTCGCTCGCCTCGCAGCGCTGGGACTCACAGCTCTGGCAGCCGATCTTGTCGGACTGAGCCAACGTGCCCTCGATCTCACCGTGGGATACGTCAAGGAGCGAAAGCAGTTCGACGTCCCGGTTGGCTCCTTTCAGGCCATCCAACACCTCCTTGCCGACGCGGCAATGCTGGCTGAGTCGGCTCGGAGTTGCATGTGGCACGCAGCCTGGGCAGTGGATGCACTCGGATCAAGTGAGGCCCTGTTGGCGGCCCGCCACGCAAAGATCTTCTGTGGAAATGCCGCGAGAGAGATCATCGAGATCGCCATCCAGTGTCACGGAGGAATTGGCGTGACCTGGGAGTATCCACTGCACGTGCTCCTGCGGCGGGCACTGACCGACAACCAGCTGTTCGGTGGACCCGATCATCATGTGGAGGCGTTGGCTTCGATACGGTCGTCGCCCCCCATTGAATGGTCGCCCTCGGGTGCCGGAGAAGGCCGCAGGAGCATCATCGCGTCCGGGCTGGAGTTCGGCGATTCGGAGGCAGAACGGGTTTTCCGTCAGCGCCTGCGTCAGTGGCTGAGGAAATGCTCATTTCTGGAGACGCTGACCATTTCTGGAAGTGGGGTCGATGAGGCGCCAGCGAGAACCCACGAGTGGCGTGAGCTCTTGGCGTCCGCCGGATGGGTTGGACTTTCCTTTCCGGAGCAGTACGGAGGGCATGGATTGTCACCCGTCTATGAGGCGATCGTCAATGACGAGCTCGGGGAGAGCGGAGCACCTCCGGCACCCCCGATCAACCACATCACTAATGCCATCCGACTGTTCGGAACCGAGCAACAGAAGCGGGATCTCCTGCCCGGTCTGCTCTCCTGCAAGGTGCGATGGTGCCAGGGATTCAGTGAGCCAAACGCCGGCTCGGACTTGGCTGGTCTCACGACCCGCGGGGTACTGACCTCCCACGACGGCCATTTCTCCTACCGCGTGACCGGGCAGAAAATTTGGACGAGCGATGCCATATGGGCGCACTGGTGTCTCCTCTTACTCCGGACCGAGTTCGACGTCTCCCGTCATCGAGGGCTTTCAATGCTGCTGGTTCCGATGGACACACCCGGGATCGAGGTGCGCCCAATCGTCACGGCTTACGGTTCAGAGGAGTTCGCTGAAGTCTTCTTCGAGGACGTGGTCATCCATGCGTCCCAGCTACTAGGCCAGCCCGGTCAAGGGTGGGAGATCGCCATGGCGCTGCTCGGTTTCGAACGAGGCCCGAGCGACATGGGATGGACCGCTCGGCTCTACCATCAGCTGACCCAGATCGAAGCCGCAATCCAGAAGGGAGAAGTGCGCGCCAGTGCTGCGCAGCGAGGGGCACTTGCCGAAGCCTGGGTCGGCGTCGAGGCTTTGCGAATCCATGTGCAACGCAGTACGAGTGCACGGCTCGACGGCAGTGCACCTGGCCCCGAGGGATCGATCGACAAGCTCTTGATGACGAAAGTCGACCAACAGCTCAACCACGTGATCGTCGACATTCTCGGCGCTGACGCCGTCTTGGATGATTCCTTGGCCTTCCCTGGATACATTTGGTCGCGCGCTCAGTCGATATTCGGCGGCACGCAGCAAGTGCAACGTAATATCGTGGCTCAGCGAGTGCTGGGGCTACCAGCATCATGAACCGGGCGCCCTGTCTGTCAGGCTGACGTGAGACACCTGCTCTAGCCGTTCCTCCCTCCAGGGCGAGACAGGAAGTACCGAAGCCATGACCTTGACCAACTCCACACCGTTGATCGAGCGCGCCCAGAATGAGGACGTGACCGACGACGACATCGACCCCGCCGCTCCGCCGAAGAGACGGACCTTCACCCCCGAGCAGAAGCTGGCCATCCTCGCCGCCTACGACGAGGCGACCGGGCCCGGGGCCAAGGGCGCCTACCTCCGCCGGGAGGGGATCTACAGCTCCCACATCACCGAGTGGCGCCGTGCCCGGGACGCGGGTTCGTTGGCCGCCCTCGACGGCAAGCCGAAGGGCGCACGCAGCGCCGACAAGCGTGAGGCCGACCGGCTCCGCAAGAAGAACGAACGACTCGAGGCCGAGCTGGAGAAGACACGAACCGCCCTCGACATCATGGGAAAAGTTCACGCACTCTTGGAGGGCATCTCCAAGAGTGCGGACTCCGAGGAGAAGCAGACCAGGTGATCGACGACCACCACCCAGGGCTGGCCGAAGCCATCGGGACCAAGCGGGCCTGCCAGCTGCTCGGCCGGGCCAGGGCCACCCACTACCGGCGACGTCGTCCACCGAGGTGTGGACCACCAAGTCCCCGGCTGGCCCCACCCAACGCCCTCAGCCCTGTTGAACGCCAGGCCGTGCTGGAGCTGCTGCACGAGTCCTCGAACTGCGACCTGGCCGTGGCTCAGGTGTGGGGTCGCACCCTGGACGACGGCACCTACCTGTGCTCGCAGTCCACCATGCACCGCCTGCTCCGGGGCAACGGAGAATCGAAGGAACGTCGACGTCAACGGACTCACCCGGCCAAGAAGAAACCCGAGCTCATGGCGACGGCCCCCAATTCGGTGTGGAGCTGGGACATCGAGCGCCACGAGGCGCT
>PLSY01000107.1 GCA_003164275.1 Acidimicrobiaceae bacterium
ATGGTGGACAGCCGTCGGTCGATGGTCGACGGGGCCAGACCCTTGTGCTCCATGGCGGTGCGGTAGAGCTCGATGTGGGGTCGTTTGGCTTCCAGGACGGCGAGGCCCGCGTCAGCGGCCCATTGGAAGAAGGTCCGGAGGTCGTAGCGGTAGGCATCAAGCGTGCGCCCGTTGTAACGGGCGAGGAATGCTGCCGCTGCCACCTGAGCTTCATCGAAACTGCGATCCTCGATGATGGTGGCCAGCGTGGTCGAATCTGAGTCGAGTACAGACATGGCTCTCCTTCTACAGTTGGGAGAACCAGCCAACACCGGCGGGTCGGCTTCAGACAGAGGACATTCGCGTCCACCAATCAACTGAGGCCGAGCCACGGTGATCAACAACGGAGGCGTGCGTGGTGGACGCTGAGTTACAACGATGCGGGGTGTGCCAGCGGATGAAGTCGGACGGCGCCTTCAGCGACGACGGGACGGTATTCATCTGCGATCAGTGCAATGAGAACGCCATCAAGTTCCTCGAAATTCAAGACAGCCTCTACCCCCCTCTGCAAGGCCCCCCTGGAGCCTGAGTTTGTCGGCGACGTGAGACCGAGTCCACCCCAGATCAGTGCAGGGCATGTCCTTGAGCCGATAGGAGACACCCAGGGCTTCGAGAGCGTCGGCGAGTACCGTTCCTGTCGTGGGCAAGTTCGTGACACGACGACGACGTGGCGATGCCGCACTTCAGGCTGACATCCTGGCGGAAGCCCGCCGCCTCTACGAGAGCGGCGCAGGACTCTCGGAAGCGATCTGCCGACTGCTGGTGATGGCAGGAGACAACCCGAACGCATTCAACTGTTTCTCGATTGGAATCAGTCGCCAGCTCAACAGGACTTCCGAGGGTCGGGCAATCATGCGCCTGGTCGGGACTGCTTCATTGGATCGGGATAGCCCAGATCCAAGCCGAGGTTGGGGCAACGGCTGGTGGCCGTCAGGCGACTGACGGATCTACCCCCACTCGAATATGCCTCACCGACCCGGCGTTCAGGGGCAGGGGTGCCGTCTAGGAAGGCAGTCGCTTCTCCGGCCTGCGGTCAGGTCTGGGGTTGATCGCAGAGGACGGACAACCGCCTGCTTCGCATTCCTCATCGGGATCAAACGCTCCGTGCTCAAACTCGTAGTCGAAGCAGACGTAGTGCATCCCCTCAAATACTTCGTATCTCGACCGGTTCAGTTCAACTGATTCACCCTGGGTCTGATGGAGGCTCGGGCTATTGGATTCCAACCAGCTGCTGGTCGGTCTGTTGGGCAGCGTAGGCCGCCTCGAACTCGACGGGCGGCACGTCATCGAGATAGCCGTGCAGACGCTCGTTGTTGTGCCAGTGGACCCACCCGAGGGTGGCGAGTTCCACGTCCTCGACCGTCCTCCATGGCCCCTGGGCGGGCCCCCGGATGAGCTCGGTCTTGTAGAGGGCGTTGACCGCCTCGGCGAGGGCGTTGTCGTAGGAATCGCCGACCGTTCCGATCGACGGGACAGCCCCGATCTCGGCCAACCGCTCGCCGAAGCGAATTGACGTGAACTGACTGCCGGCATCCGAGTGTGCAATCAGTCCCTCGAGGTGCGTGCCCCTCGACCACCGGGCCATCTCCAGGGCATCGAGGACCATCTCGGTGCGCATGGTGGACGCCACCCGCCAGCCAACGATCATCCGGCTGAAGGCGTCGACGATGAAGCAGGTGTAGGCCACCCCCGACCACGTCGGCACGTAGGTCAGGTCGGTCACCCACAACTGGTTCGGAGCGGTGGCCGTGAAGTTCCGCTTCACCAGGTCGGGCGAGCGCGGAGCTGCGTCATCGCGGCGGGTGGTGATCACCCGGCGTCCACGCTTGACGCCCCGGATGCCCAGCTCACGCATCAAACGGGCCACCTGGTCCCGGCCGATGTCGTGTCCGGCCCGCCGTGCGGCCTTCCAGAGTTTGTGGGCGCCGTAGACGGAGTAGTTGCCTTTCCATAGCGCCAGCAGGATCGGCAGCAGCACCGCGTCCCGGACGGCACGGGCCGATGGTGGCCGCTTCTTGGCCGAGTAGTAGGTGGAGGGGGCAACCTGCAGGACCTTGCAGATGGGCTCGACCCCGAACTCCTCCCGGTTGGCGTCGATGTAGTCGACGATCACCTGTGTGGGCGGTCGAGCTCCGCCGCGAAGAAAGCCGACGCAGACTTCAAGATCGAGTTGGCCCGCTTCAACTCGCGGTTCTCCTGCTCGAGTTGCTTGATCCGCTCGGCATCGGAGGTCGAGGTCCCGGGCACCCGACCTTCGTCGATGTCGGCCTGGTGGACCCAGTTGCGCACCGACTCGACGCCGTAGCCGAGCTGGCCGGCGATCCGTTGCACGGTCCCGTGGTCGGTTCCGAGCTCAGCTCGGAGCTGACGCACGAGCCGGACGGCCTGGGCCTTCTCCTCGGGTGAGTAGCGCCGAGCGGTCGGCTTCCTGCGTGGTTGATCCTCTGACATGACTCCATCCTCGTTTCCAAGGTCTGGAGCCTCCGCGGATACCAGGGCGAATCAAACCGCACGGCCGCAGCGGTGGCAGTCCAGGCCGGGACTCTCCTCGGGCACATGCCATGATGCCGCAGACCAGGGCCAGTGTGCTCATTCCCGGCGGTATGGGACAGGCGTCAGGCCAAGGGTCTTTGGTACCTGGTACCGAATGCCACCCCAAGTAGGTTTCCGATTCCTCCCAGTTTCCTTTGGATACTCCTCAACAGAAGGAGACTGTCCTCGTCAGAGAGACTGGTGGTTATGGACCAATCCAGACCTGAACCGATGGCGTTGCTAGCGAAAACGATTTCGGTGGCCAGCAGAACGCGCAACCAGTCGGACGCAGCGAGCGGCTCTCCGGATTCAATATCGCCGATGAGCCGGTCCCTCGAATCGAACAGATCTTGGACGCTGCGAAATCCGATCGCCACGGCCATCTCGTCGGTGCATCGAGCTGGACCTCCCCACTCGACCAAGCCGCACCAGAGCAGTCGCCGCTCGTCGTCAGTGAGATTCGGCGAGAGCATGTCACCTGGGTCCACGACCTCATTCTGGCGCACGGTCGGTGACGAGACCGCCATCTTCCACCAGTCGCAGGGAGACCTACTCGCACCGGAGCGTGACACCATCCCGGCGTTGTGGGTCACTCTCTGCGGCACCGTCGTCAGAACCGAATCCGCCTCATCACGAGTCGAACGGTGCTCCGATGGGATAGATCCTGAAGTTGGCGTTTTGACCCGGACACTGTCCGACCCCTGTGGTTGCGACGAACAGCGCAGCGGTCTGATTTGGGGGATACACCCGTAGTCCCAACGCCAAGGTCGGGCTTGCGCAAGCGATGTTGGGGCTGACATAGGTGAACGTTGCCCGAGTCGTCTGCCCCGGTTCCAGAGAGACAAGCGGGGATGTCCCGAGCGACTCTCTGATCGCAGGCTGTCCGAGTTGCACGCCGTTGGCGATGACCGCCGACACCCCCGGGAAGCCCTTCAACGTGCACAACGCAACGCTGGTGTTCGTGAAGATCAGCGGCAGAATGTCCGTGCCGCCTGCACCCTGACTTGACCCGGTCGTAACAGAAAGTTGACCTGACGTGCACGGTCCACCCGCCGCCGCCGCCACCGCCGTGGTGGTGGATGGAGTGGCCGTTGTAGGCGTTGGCGCACTCGTTGTCGTGGCCGGTGCTGTAGTTGGAGGTGAAGTGGTCTTCGGTGCAGGCTTGGCAACAGTGGACCCACATCCGAGAGCCACCACTCCGGCCAACGGAATCAGGGCCGCTGTGGCAAGTCGCTTCACAATGGGCATGTACCCCTCCAGAGACTGGGAACGCAGTCATTGCGTAGCCGGGGTCTGGGGCGACGCCCCGAGGAGGTGCCAACGTCGATTGCACCGTCCAACACGGTCCGGGGCCGCCCTCCGTGTCTGCTTACGACGGTACACCCAGTCAGCTGTGCGACTCACTACCGGTGTTTAGGGACAGGGTGCGAGTCAGGGCTGAGGGAAGATCTGGCCCCAGGCACCCATGGCCGCATCGGAGTAGGCATTCGGGTCGCCACTCTCGGCCTCATCAGCTCGCCGAAGGTCCGACCCGTCAGAATGAGGCGCAGCCGTTGGTGCTGGGGACAACGGACCATCGAATGGCCGATCGGGCGGAGGATCGTTCGCCTCGATGGCGCCGTCACGAACTAATCGTGACGGCTTGCCCGCTGAGAACCACCTGTGTTCGTGCAGCCCATAGGGATCCAAGTACCAGCCTTCGGCATGAGCATCGGAAGTCACTCCCTGACCCTACGTGATGCGAGTCAGCAACACGCCGCCGACCCGGTGGTAGGGGACGCGAAGGTAGCGTTGCCGTCGTGGACAGCGAACGCACTCCAGTGCCCTTCGAGATCTATGAGGCCGGCACCTTCCTGCACGGCACCAAGGCGGAACTCGTTACGGGGGACCTGCTGGTTCCCGGGCGGGAATCCAACTTCGAACTGGGTCGGATGATGAACTACGTCTACTTCACAGCCACCCTCGACGCCGCCACATGGGGAGCCGAACTTGCAGGCGGTGAGGATCCCGGGCGTATCTATTTCGTCGAACCGACGGGCGAGTTCGAAGACGACCCAAACGTCACCGACAAGAAGTTCCCCGGTAATCCGACGCAGTCGTTCCGTAGCAGCGATCCTCTGCGTGTCGTTGGTGAGCTCGTCGATTGGGTCGGGCATCCGCCCGAACAGCTGGCGGTCATGCGTGTGCGCCTGGAGCAGATTGGACCGGGGAAGATCGAGGACTGAGCTCTACTGCGTCCCAGGAGGTCATTCACATGTGGCGCAACGCATAGCCACATACCCGGTGTTGTGGGGCAGTCTGCGGGTTACGCCACAAACCCGACGAATCGTTCAACGTGGCACAACACCTTGTCGATCTCGTCGGGGTGAAAGCGGATCGTCCAGTCGACCCTTCTCAGACTCATGTGAGCTACGTAGGCACGAAGAGCTTCGGGACCCGTGATTTCACATGCTCTTCGCCATGCCCGCTCCTCGACACCAGGCGCAACGGTCGCCTCGGATAATCCGAAGCAAAACGTGACTAGGTCAAATGCCCTGTCACCCCAGCAACAGCCTTCCCAGTCAACGACCGCACTTAGCCGATCGTCAACACGCAGCATGTTTCGATGGTGGAAATCGACGTGGACAACGTCATGACCGGGCAGTTGCCCATGCGTCGCACCGACGCCTCGTATCCAGTCGAGGAGTGCGCCTGTTCGCTGGCTGTGTGCTCGAAGACTTGCATGAACGCAATAGCCATCTTCCCCCTCCGTCAACGTTCGACGGATGAACTCAGTCCATCCACCGGCATCGTCGGTGTGACCACCCTGCAAGTCGTTTATCGAAAGGATCGCATCCAGTAGCTCGTGGTCGACCTCGTCACTCCACCCGCCGTCTACAGCCTCTTGCACGATTACCGCTCCACCTGGGAGAGCGACCGGGGCCAAGTAGCGGGGAACTGGGTAACCGACCTGGCGGAGCAGGCCGACCCGATAGACGATGCCCTCGAAATACCCGACATCCGATGGCTCGTCACTCCACTTGAAGACGAAGCGCTGACCATCGGCGGAGCGTGCGAAATGTGCACCGACTTCCCCGCCCGGTGCCTGACCCTCGAAGATCAAACTCAGATCCGTTTGGTTGCGGAGTTGCTGGAGGCACTCGACGGCGGTCACGGGCTCATTGTTTCATGCGTTGTCCACACGCCACGATGTGCCGGTAGGGGACGCTTTCACTGGCGTCGTCGCGATATCTGGGTGGCGATGACAGCGAGGTGAATTCTGCCCAACAATTCACCCAACAATTCCGTCCTTCTGCGTCGCAACCCGATGGACGACGTCCCAGACGCTCGTCAGCGCACCGGCCCTGAACTGGGCAAATGGTACAACCCGCTACGGGACCGGACCCGAAGCGACATCCGAGAACGCCCTTTTAA
>PLSY01000248.1:0-127 GCA_003164275.1 Acidimicrobiaceae bacterium
CACGGTCCCGGGTCGAACATGGTGCCCTCTTCGGACACGGCGATGACCGCCAGGGCCCCCCCCCGTCCGAGGGCGGTGGGTGTCGTCCCGTCGATCGGGTCCACGGCGATGTCGGCCTTGGGCGGCG
>PLSY01000248.1:213-20693 GCA_003164275.1 Acidimicrobiaceae bacterium
CCATGGCCAGGTTGCGGTCGGGTGCCTGCGGTGCGGTGGTCACGGATTGAGACGATAGTGGCTGGCGGAGGAGCGAAATGGCGTCGGCCCTGGCCACCGGCTCCGCTCCGTCGCCGGTGGGCCTTCGACCGGGGTGCGAGGCGAGCCGGAGGCCACCGAAGGGCGCGCGTCCGGGCACCGGTCGAGGGGGCACGTCTTGACCATCGAGAGCCGGCGGGGCCTCGAGGGTCCATACTGAGGGGGTGGATCGCTTCGTAGTCGCGCCCAACGGGCCTCTGTGTGGAACCGTGCGTGCCGGCGGCGCCAAGAACTCGGCGCTCAAGCTCATGGCCGCCTGCCTGCTGGCCGAGGGCCGACACGTACTGACCAATGTGCCCCAGATCACCGATGTGGACATCATGGGCGAGGTCCTTGGCGCCATGGGCGTCGACGTGAGGAGGGGGAAGACCCCTGATGAGCTCATCGTGACCACGCCAGCCGAACTCAACCCGGAGGCCCCCTACGAGCTGGTCGAAAAGATGCGGGCCTCCGTGGTCGTCCTCGGCCCCCTACTCGCCCGCTGCGGCCGGGCCACGGTGTCGATGCCGGGGGGCGACGACTTCGGCCCTCGCCCGATCAACATGCACATAAGTGCCCTGGAGACGATGGGAGCGGTGTTTACCTCGTCCCACGGAAACGTCGAGGCCCGGGCCGAGTCGACGGTCGGCGGAGTGCCCCGGCTGGTCGGGAACCGGGTGGTCCTCGAGTATCCGAGCCACACCGGGACCGACAACGTGCTCATGGCCGCCACCCTGGCCAAGGGCACCACCATCATCGAGAACGCCGCCCGTGAGCCCGAGGTGAAGGACCTGGCCGAGTTCTTGAATGCCATGGGGGCGCGCATCACCGGAGCCGGGACCTCCCACATCGAGGTCGAGGGGGTCGAAGAGCTCTTTCCGGCCAGCCACACCGTCATCCCGGATCGCCTGGTGGTGGCCACCTTCTTGGTGGCGGCCGGCTTGGCCGGTGGCGAGGTGGTCGTGGAGGACGGCCGGCCAGAGCACATGGACATGCTCATCAGGAAACTGACGGCCATCGGCATCCAGGTGTCGATGGAGCCCGAGGGGCTCAGAGCCACCAGGGATCGGAGCGATCGGCTCCAGGCCGTCGATGTGGCAACCCTTCCCTATCCCGGCTTCGCCACCGACTACAAGCCGCTGCTGGTCACCCTCCTCACCGTGGCCCAGGGAGTGGGCATCGTCACCGAGAATCTGTTCTTCGGACGCTTCCGCTACGTGGAGGAGCTCCGACGCATGGGAGCAGACATCCGCACCGAGGGCCACCACGCGGTGGTCAGAGGGGTGGAGCGCCTTTCCGGGGCACCCGTCAGAGCCTTTGACGTCAGGGCCGGGGCGGCGCTGATCCTGGCCGGACTGGTGGCCGATGGGGAGACCCAGATCACCGACGCCCACCATGTCGACCGGGGCTACGAGGATCTGGACGGGAAGTTGGCATCTCTCGGTGCCCACGTCTCTCGGGCCTGACCGCCCGAGTCTCCGTCCACGATCTGCGCGCCATGCCCGTGACCCGTCGGTCCGATCCCGCCGTCCTGTTCGAGGCGGCCGTCGCCGGGGACCGAGCGGCACTGGCCCGGCTGCTGTCACTGGTCGAGCGAGGTGGGGAGCCGTCCCGGATCGTCGCCGGTCTCTCGTTCAGGTCCCCCGGCAACGCGTACTCGGTGGGCATCACCGGTGCCCCCGGGGCCGGAAAGTCGACCTTGACCGACCGCCTGGTCACCGTCGGTCGATCGAAGGGCTTCAACGGCGGGCGGACCTTGGCCGTGTTGGCCGTCGACCCTTCATCCCCCTACTCGGGCGGGGCCATCCTCGGGGACCGCGTGCGCATGCAGGGTCACGCGCTCGACAACGGTGTCTTCATCCGATCGATGGCCACAAGAGGCCACCTCGGGGGTCTGTCGGTCGCCGTCCCCGACGCCGTGCGCCTGTTGTCGGCCGTGGGTATGCCGGTGGTGCTGGTCGAGACGGTCGGCGTGGGCCAACAAGAGGTCGAGGTGGCGGCGGCCACCGACTCGACCGTCGTTGTGGTCAATCCCGGTTGGGGCGACGCCGTCCAGGCCAACAAGGCCGGCCTCTTGGAGATCGCCGACCTGTTCGTCATCAACAAGGCGGATCGTCCCGGCACCCGTGAGACCCGCCGGGACCTGGAGTCGATGCTCGAGCTGACCGATGGGGGAGCATGGCGGCCGCCCATCGTGGAGACGGTGGCATCGACCGGCGAGGGCATCGAGGAGCTGTGGGCGGCCATCGGCGCCCACCGGGCCCACCAGATCGCGTCCCACACCCTGGAGGCCGTGCGTCAACGGCGGCTCGAGCGCGAGTTCCACCAGATCGTGACGGCCCGGGTGGAAGAGCGGATGGTCGCACTGGAGGCGTCGGAGCAGTACACCGACCTCATGGCCGCCATGGGCAGGGGTGAGGTCGACCCCTACGAGGCGGCCGATTCGATGCTGTCCGAGGCCATGGGAGCGCCCCGAAGTCAGTCCCGAGGGCCGTCCAGATGAGCCCCGGAGGTATGGCCCTCAGGTAGCGTGCGCACGTGACTGTTGAATCGAACACGGGCCGGCCCCGGCTGGCTGCCCCCTTCTCCCTCCCCGGCGGAGTCCCGAAGCCCGGGAGCATCGCCCCGCTTCCCCCGGCCGCCGAGGACCCCCTCTGGTTCCAGCGGGCCGTCTTCTACGAGGTCCTGATCCGGGGTTTCTTCGACGGCAACAACGACGGGGTCGGCGACATACCCGGGCTCATCGCCAAACTCGACTACCTCCAGTGGCTGGGCGTGGACTGCCTCTGGCTGCTGCCCTTTTACCCGTCGCCCCTCCGCGACGGCGGCTACGACATCAGCAACTACTACTCGGTCCATCCCGAAAGCGGCACCGTCGATGACCTGCGGCGGCTGCTCGACGAGGCCCATGCCCGCGGCATCCGGGTCATTGCCGACCTCGTCATCAATCACACGAGTGACCAGAACCCGTGGTTCATCGAGTCCCGCCAGAGCCGGGATAATCCGAAGGCGGACTGGTACGTCTGGAACGACGATGATCAGCGCTGGCCCGAGGCAAGGGTGGTGTTCATCGACGTCGAGCGGTCCAACTGGGCCTACGACCCGGTCCGCAACCAGTACTACTGGCACCGCTTCTACTCCCATCAGCCCGACCTCAACTATGAGAACCCCGAAGTGCAGGAAGCCATGCTCAACGTGGTGCGCTTCTGGCTCGACCTCGGGCTCGACGGGTTCCGTCTCGACGCCGTCCCGTTCCTCTTTCAAAAGGACGGGACGGCGGGTGAGAACCTGCCCGAGACCCACGCCTTCATCCGGCGGGTCAGGGCTGAGCTCGATGAGCACTATCCCGGACGGATCCTCCTCGCCGAGGCCAACGGCTGGCCCGCGGACGTTGCCGACTACTTCGGCGATGACGACGAGTGCCACCTGTGCTTCAACTTCCCCCTCATGCCCCGCCTGTTCATGGCCGTGCGCCGCGAGCAGAGTTATCCCATCACCGAGATCCTGGCCCAGACGCCCGAGGCCCCTGGCAGCTCCCAGTGGGCCATCTTCTTGCGCAACCACGACGAGCTGACGCTCGAGATGGTCACCGAAGAGGAGCGGGACTTCCTGTTCTCCGAGTACGCCAAGGACCCGAGGATGAAGCGCCACATGGGCATCGGTCGGCGCCTCGCCCCACTGCTCGACCGGGACCGCCGGCTGTCCGAGCTCCTCTTCTACCTCCTCTTCACCCTGCCCGGGAGCCCGGTCCTCTACTACGGCGACGAGATCCAGATGGGGGACAACCTCTACCTCGGTGACCGCGACTCGGTGCGAACC
Source organism: Acidimicrobiaceae bacterium (assembly GCA_003164275.1). Next base: position 4,090 of record PLSY01000248.1, read on the forward strand.
CCGATGCAGTGGACGCCCGACCGAAACGGCGGGTTCAGCCGGGCCGACTTCGCCCAGCTCTACCTGCCGCCGCTCATGGACCCGGTCTACGGGTATGCCGCTGTCAATGTCGAGGCCCAACAGCGCAACCCGAGTTCGTTTCTGCACTGGATGCGGCGCATCCTGGCCGTGCGACGGGAGTTCCCAGTGCTCGGGACCGGTGACCTCGATGTCATCTCGTCGGCCAACCCGGCGGTGTTCGCCTTCGTTCGGTCGCTCCCGCCGGTGGCCGGCCGCGGGCCGGTCAACCCGGTGCTCTGCGTGCACAACCTCAGTCGTCTGGCCCAGCCCGCCGAGCTGACCGTGGAGCGATGGGCGGGGCGCCAACCCATCGAGCTGCTCGGCCGGGTGGCCTTCCCGCTCATCGGCACCGAGCCCTATCGGGTCACCTTGGCCCCCTACGGATCACAGTGCTTCGAGCTGGCCTGAGGCAGTAGCCCCGCTCGGACCGGGTGGCTCGGTCTTAGTTGCCGTGGGAGACCGGAACCCGAACGGCGAGCTCCTCGGCGGCCTGCTCGGGGTTCACGATGTTGATGAGCACGCCGGTCCCGAGCTCGAAACCGGCGACGGTGGTGAGCTTCGGGACCACATGGACGTGCCAGTGGTACGGCTCTGGCGCCCGATAGGGGGCCGAGTGGAACACGAGGTTGTAGGCGACGTCGCCCACCACGTCCCTGAGACTCCCGAGCGCCACCTTCAGGGCCTTGCCGACAGCCACCAGATCGGTCGGAGGGCTGTGGTGGAGATGGGGGCCGTGGGCGCGGGGGATGACCAGCATCTCGTAGGGGACACCGCTCCAGAACGGGCAGATCACCACCACCCGTTCGTCGGCGTAGACGACCCGATGATTCACGTTCTCCTCGGCATCGACGGTGGTGCACAGGAGGCAGCGCCCGGCGAAGCGGGCGAAGCCCGCTTGCTCTTCCACCAGCTCGCGAGGGACAAAGGACATGCCGAGCAGTTGGCCGTGGGGGTGCTCGATGGACGCCCCAGCTTCTCGGCCGGAGTTGACGATGGCCTGGCTGTAGCGCAGGCCGGGGATTTGGGAATGCTCTTCGATGCGCTCGCTGATAGCCGACATGACAGCCGAGGTCTGCTTGTCACTCAGCATCGACCACGAGTCCTTGTGGTCGGGGGAGAGGACGACAACCTCGTGGATACCGCCGGCTGACGCCTGGGTGAACACCGGACCGCGGTTGGTCACGACGAACGGGGCGTTCCCCTCGAAGGCGGGATAGCGGTTCGGGACGACGCGGACGACCCATTGGCCGTCGGGGCCCTCAGTCTCGAGGGTGGGCGAGACGCTCTCCTCGTTGCCGGGGCAGAACGGGCACGGCAACGAGGTGTCGGCCTGGATGGGGGTCATGCGGGGAGCGAAGGCCAACGGCCGGTTCGCACGCTCAGTGCTGACAACTACCCAGCGGCCGGTGAGGGGGTCGAGTCGGAGCTGATTCATCAGAAGTGCGCGTTGCTCCTGTCCGGTGTGGTGTTGTTACGCACGGCTAGTGCCACCTCGTTCTCATCATCGACGCCCGCCGCTGGCCCACATGGCCCCACGGTGACGAAGTCCACTCATTAACGTAGCAATTCCGCGACCAAGGCATGGTTCAAGCCTCGCGGACCGCATGCGACGGCCCTGATGTCAGAATCGCTGCGATGCACATGCCCCTCGACGTCATGCTGGCAACCGGCCGTGCCCGGGACGCGGCCTACGACATAGTCCTCGTCGCCCACGTCCTCGCCGCACTTGTCGCGTTCGGCGCCGTGGCCGTTGCCGGGGCCTACGCCTGGGCTCTCCGAAGCAGGGGGGCGTCCACGGAGTCGTTGCGCCGGTACTACCGACCTGGGGTCAACTGGGCTGGTCGTGTGCTGTTCTTGGTGCCGGTGCTCGGAGTGGCCCTTGTCGCCATGAGCGACGGGGACTGGTCCTTTTCGGACGCATGGATCGCCATCGGCCTCGTGCTCTGGCTGGGCTGCGCCCTGATCGCCGAGATGGCCCTGTGGCCGACCGAGCGCAAGCTGCAACTGGCCGTCGACGGTCCCGACGGGTCCGCCGGGACCGTCGAGGTCCAAAAAGAGTGCCTCCGGGTGGCGGGCATGGCCCTCGGCGTCATGGTCGTGCTGGTGGCGGCCACGGTCCTTATGGTGGCCAAGCCCTAGGTGCGGCCGGAGGAGCCGAGCCCTCAGTCGGGCGACGGGCCAGGTGGCACGTCTGGCTGGCAGAGCTCGAGAAGGCGGGCCCGCGCCTCGTCGGTGCGCCCGTCGCCGACCAGCGGGACGAGCACGTGCTCTAAGAGGTCCGGCCACGGAAGCGAGTCGGTCCGACGGCCACTGGCGCGGAGTGCGGCCCGTGCCTCCTCCAAGAGGGAGAGGAGCGCCCCGATCCCTTCGGGGACGACTGCGGCCACCCGGTCGGCCAGCCAACGGGCCAGTGCCGGAGCAGAGCCCCCGGTGGAGATGGCCACTGTCACCCGGTCGAATCGTCGCACCGCCGGGAGCAGGAGGGACGCCCGGTCGTCCCGGTCGGCGCTGGTGACCAGGACCCCCACCGATTCGGCATCGGCCACCACCATGGCGTCGACCTCGGGTCTACCGGTGGCGGTGACCACCAAGTAGAACCGGGCCGCCTCTCCGGCCCCGTAGGGCCGTCGGGCCACCACAAGTCCACCGCCCGGTGACGCGTCAGGCACGGGGCCCGTCGCTTCCGCCTCGATGGATGGATCGACGAGCGGTGCGACGACTGTGACCCGGGCCCCGGCGGCCATGAGCCCCGCGACCCGCCGGGCGGCGACGGCCCCCCCTCCGACGACCAGGCAGGGTCGTCCCTGCAGGCGGAGCACGACGGGGTAGTCGCCGTAGGTGCGGGGGTCAGTGGGCGGCGCGGTATCGGTCATGAGTGGGCGGTCGGGCGGGGAGCCCTCCAGGGTGCCTGCCACCATACGAGCGGGCCATTTCCTGGTGATCCGGTGGGGATTGTTCTAAATCTTGATCTGATTAGTCATGTATAGTCATTGCCAGGAGCTGTCGAATGTCGGGCCGGCCCGCAAGGTCGCTGCCAGGTAGTTCTCTGCTCCCGACGGGTCCACACCTGGTTGGAGCCGGCAGCCGTAAAGGTTGTCATGGAATGCGCAGGGAGTGAAATGGGTTCTTCTCGGGTGGGTATAGATCGACCAGCAGCGAAACGAGATCAACACCCCGTGCGGTTCGAGCGCCCCCAAGGGCGCGGCACGCCGGGCGACACAGGACTGAGAGGGTTGCAAACGTGAGCATCGTGGTCACCAAGTCGGAGCTCGGCGAGTTGCGCGAGGAGCTGGACGAGCAGTCGAGGGCTTTCGAGTCTGCCCCGGCCGGCCTGGTCGTCTCCTGGGCGGTCGAGCGCTTCGGATCGAAGCTGGCCATCGCCGCCTCGTTCCAAGAGGCCGTGCTGATCGATATCGCCGTGAAGGTCGACCCGTCGATAGAGGTGGTGTTCTTGGACACCGGTTCCCACTTCCCCGAGACGTTGGAGTACGTCGAGACCATCAAGAGCCGCTACGACTTGAACCTCACTGTGGCCCACCCCGTCGAGGGAGCCGAGCAGTGGCCGTGCGGCACCGCCCAGTGCTGCGAGTTCCGTAAGGTCCGTCCCTTGAAGCAGGCCTTGGACGGCAAGGAGGCCTGGATGACCGGCCTGAAGCGGGTCGACGCCCCGACCCGAAGCCAAGCGGCCATCGTCGCCTACGACGAGAACTGGGGAATGGTCAAGGTGAACCCCCTGGCTACCTGGACCGAGCAGGATATTGCCGGCTACGCCGCCGATCACGGCATCCTCCGCCACCCCCTGCAGGCCAAGGGCTACCTGTCCATCGGCTGTGCGCCGACGACACGGCCGGTGGCCTTCGGTGAGGACCCCCGCTCCGGCCGCTGGGCCGACTCGGACAAGGTCGAGTGCGGACTCCACGTCTGACATGACCAAAGACAGGGACGAGCTGTATGGACTCCACATACGTGGAACGGATCGTCCCATGCCCTTCATCAATCCGTACCGGACCCAGGGCGAGCTGAACGAGATTGAGCAGTGGAAGCTCGAGCGCCATCCACTGGAGATCGCCGACGCCATCATCGACAAGTACTCGGTCGAGGGGCCGGCCGGCATCGCCAAGGTGCCCGGTGAGGTCGAGCGACTGAAGTGGGCGGGGATCTATCCGCAAAAGCAGGGCGGCGACGCCTTCATGATGCGGGTGAAGATCCCCGGGGGGTTCGTGACCGCCCCGCAGATCCGGGAGATCGGCGTGGTGGCCGACGCCTTCGGGGAAGGACCCGATGGCACCGAGAGCCGGGTCTTCGGCTCTCGGTATGCCGACTTGACCACTCGCCAGACCATCCAGATCCACTGGCTTCGCATCGAGGACATCCCACGCATCTGGCGACGCTTCGCCGCTGTCGGGCTGACCACGGTGCAGGCTTGCGGCGACTCGGCCCGTAACGTGCTGAGCTGCCCGGTTTCGGGCGTCGACGCCCATGAGGCCTTCGACGCCCTGCCCATCGCCCGGGCCGTCTCGGACTTCTTCACCGGCAACCGCGAGTACGCCAACCTGCCCCGCAAGTTCAAGATGTCGGTCACCGGGTGCGTCGAGGACTGCGCCCAGGCCGAGATCAACGACATCGGCCTCTGGCCGGCCCGGGCCGAGGACGGGACCCTCGGATTCAACATGCTGGTCGGCGGCGGACTGTCCGACGGCGAGCGCATGGCCTCGGACATCGACGTGTTCGTCCGCCAGGATCAGGCCGTCGAGGTCACCCGGGCCGTCGCCCAGCTCTTCGGCGAGCTCGGCAACCGTGAGAACCGGGGGCTCGCCCGCATGCGCTACCTGGTCCAAGAGCTCGGCCCCGAGGGCTTCCGCCACGAGCTCGCCGCCCGGGCCCGCTTCGACCTCGTGCCGGCCGGTGAGGACTTGACTCGGCGCTACCGGGGCGACCATGTCGGCGTCCATCCCCAAAAGGAGCCGGGCCTCGTCTATGTCGGCTGCTCGGTGCCGGTAGGTCGCATGAACGGCTTGGAGCTGGTCGAGGTGGCTCGCCTGGCCGAGACCTACGGCGACGGCACCGTGCGCATTGGGACCGACCAGAACATCACCCTCACGGGTGTGCTCGAGGCCAGGGTCGACGAGCTGCTCTCAGAGGACCTGATGAAGAAGTACTCGCCCTACCCCGGGCCGTTCTCGCGCGGCGTTGTGGCCTGCACGGGAAGCGAGTTCTGCCGATATGCCATCGTCGAGACGAAAGAGCGGGCCGTCAAGTGGGCCCGGTTCCTGGACGAGCAGCTGGCCGGAGAGCCAGTCGGTGCGGCTCCGACGCCGGCCGGGCGGTCGGGGCCCCGCGAGGATGCCGGAGTCATTCGCATGCACTTCTCGGGCTGCTCGGCAAGTTGCGCTCAACCTCAGATCGCAGACATCGGGTTCCGAGGCGAAGTGGCCAAGGTGGGGAACCATCTGGCCGAGGCGGTCGACATCGGCATGGGCGGCTCGCTCGGGGCCGATCCGGGCTTCATCGACTGGATCGAGCACGCCCGGCCTGTGAACGACGTGCCCGATGCGCTGTTGCGGGTGGTCCGTCGCTATCAGAGTGAGCGGCGCGAGGACGAGCCCTTCTACAACTGGGCCCGTCGCACGCCCGATGACGACCTCCGCATGACGCTGGCGGCAGAAGGCACGGGCACCCCGGTCCTCATCACCACGAAGCAGCAGGAGCCAATCGGATGAAGGCCTACAGGATCCGCGACGAGATAAATGGGATCACCGAGCCACCCGGCAAGACCTGGTTCTGGGAGCTGCAGGCCGGGGTGATCGACGCCGACCGCTGTATCCAGTGCGGGACCTGTGTGGCGGCGTGCCCTTCCAACTCGATCGGCGTGGACGAGGACACCTTGTTGCCCGAACTCGTCAAGATGTGCACGGGTTGCTCGCTGTGCTGGGATTTCTGCCCTCGCGGCGGACTCCGCTACGAAGCTCTGTGGCCGCCGTCGACCCTCGTCGCAGAAGAGGCCAACCAAGAAACGGTGGTGCGCTCGGACTCGGCCGACAACTACTGGAAGATCACGGGCGGCCCCCCCGGGGACGGCCTCGGCGCCGTGCTCGACTCCTATGCCGTCCGTGCCGGAGCACGCCCGGAGTACGCCCAAGACGGAGGTGTGGTCACCGCGCTGCTGATTGCCGCGCTGGCTGGCGGAGAGATCGACGGAGCCCTCGTCACCCGTCCGAGCGCCGATCCCGATGAGCCGTGGAAGGGCGTAGCTCACCTGGCCACGACGGCGAAGGAGATCATCGACTCAGCCGGCAGCTACTACAACCAGACCATGGCCCTGGCCGAGCTCGACCTTTCCGCCTACGACCTCCCGCCGAAGCCCCGGATCGCCGTCGTCGGCACCCCTTGTGAAATCCAGGGCATCCGGGCCATGCAGTCCAGGCGCTGGCCGACCGGCGCGCATCGGATCGACGCGGTGGTTCTGACCATCGCCTTGTTGTGCACGAAGAGCTTCGACTACCAGGGCCTCATGCTCCAGCTCCTCCGAGAGGACCGCGGGATCGACATCGAGCGGGTATCCAAGGTCGACGTCATCCACGGCCGCATGATCGTCGAATATCGCGACGGCGAGGTGGCGGTCGACGAGCCCATCAAGAACTTCCACGGGGCGGCCCTGAAGGGCTGCGACGAGTGCGCCGACTTCCTCGGCCGGAGCGCAGACCTTTCGGTCGGCAGTGTCGGCTCGATGGCAGGATGGTCGAGTGTCCTCGTTCGCACGGAGCGAGGCCGAAGGGCACTCGACAATGCCCGCGGGCGCCTCGACTTCCGCGAACTCGACAACCCCGGGGCCCTGGGGAAACTGGACGCCTTCGACAAGCGCATCGCCTTTGACAGCCTGCGCCGGGACTTCGACCCGGACGCCCCCTTGTTCATCGACTACGCCGAGCACCTGGAGAACTACAAGGACTCGGATCGTGCCCCAGTGGTCGCCGACCGCTAACTGCGGCGGGGTCGAGGGCCGACAAGGGCCGCCAGTATGTCGGTTCCATGGCAATGTCGCTCATTTCCCCAGGTCGACGGAGCGATGACCCACGATGTGGCAAACAGATGGGTAGGGTGAAACCATGGTGGTATTCGAGGTAGACGGCGGGCCCCGGATGGAGCTCCCGGACGAGCCCTTGGAGCTGAAGTCCCGGCTCCGTGGCGCACTGTTGGACGGCGGGAACTGGCGTGACGACTCGAGCGACGATCTGTCGGTCGGCCTGTGGCTCTGGGCCCAATGGCAGGCCGCCCTCGAGCCCAGGGGCATGTACCGCGAGGAGTTCATCGACCTGGTCTTCGCCAACAAGCGCGAGCAGTGGCTGTGGCTGATGGGGGACCGCCAGTGGATCCAGTACCTGACCGGCTTGGCCGGCCGGGTCGTCCGTCGGCTGCCGGTGACGACAGAGGCGTAGGGTCCGGCGTCGGGCAGCTGCCCACGGCGCCAAGGAATCGAAGGGGGATCGATGCCGAGAGTAACCGTGCCCGATGACAAGGATCCGCTGATCTACGTCTGAAGCGAGCTGGCCCCGCCCCTCACGGCGGCGGCGGGGGGTTACAGCCATGCCGTCTACGAGAAGTCATCGCTCTCGCTGCGGGAGTTCGAATCGGCCCGGGTCACCATGGCCCGCATCAACCAGTGCGCCATCTCCATGGACTGGCGGACGGCACGGGACGTCCCGAGCCGTGGTGCGGCCGCGGACGAGATCCCCGAGTCCTTCTACGAGTCGGTGGGCTCCCACGCCTGGCTTGCCGTCCTGAACGACCGGGAGCGCCTGGCTGCCGAGTTCGCCGAGCGGTACTCGACCGACCATCTGGGGATGGACGGGGAGTTCTGGGGGCGCCTGCACGACCACTACAGCGACGATGAGCTCGTCGATCTGGCCCTGTGCGTCGGCTCTTGGCTCGCTCTCGGCCGGTTCAACCAGGTCTTCGACATCGACGGGGCCTGTCGGGTCCCGGCCCACGCCACATCCTGAGCGACGTCCGGCTTCACCGGCCGCCCCAGAGGGGTATGACCTTTTTCCATCGAGCGGCCGCTGGTCTTAGGGTCAAGGGCGACCACGATGGCCAGCGTCGAGGCCGTCCTCGATCTCGGTCGCTGCGCAGCGCCATCATGGGTGAGTACCTCGTCAAGTCGCTCACCCCCTCCTCGTCGCCCCGAGCCGAGGCCCCCGTCGTCCCGGCTGCCGGGTCGGGGCCCTCGATCACCTACGCTTCTTCGTTGGTCGGACGCCGAGCGGCGTCGCTGCACTATCGGAGGAAGCACCCGTGGGACTGTCCATCGGAATCGTCGGCCTACCCAACGTGGGCAAGTCGACGCTGTTCAACGCACTGACCCGTAACGAGGTGTTGGCGGCCAACTATCCGTTCGCCACCATCGAGCCCAACGTCGGGGTGGTGGCCGTTCCCGATCCCCGCCTCGATCGCCTGGCTGAGCTGTTCGAGAGCAAAGAGATCGTGCCGGCCATGGTCACCTTCGTCGACATTGCCGGGATCGTGAAAGGTGCCTCGGAGGGGGAGGGCCTCGGGAACAAGTTCCTCGCCGCCATCCGGGAGAGCGACGCCATCTGTCAGGTCGTCCGCGTGTTCACCGATCCGGACGTCATCCATGTGGACGGCAGGATCGCGCCGGGCGACGACATCGAGACCATCAACACCGAGCTCATCCTGGCCGACCTGCAGACGGTCGACAATCGCCTGGTCAAACTGGCCAAGGAGTCGCGCAAGCAACCCGAGCTGGTGCCCCAGCTGCGGGCGGCCGAGCAGGCCCGCGAGGTGCTCGACGGCGGTCGCACGGTGGCCTCGGCCATCGCGTCGGGCGAGATCGACGCCGACCTCGTCTACGACCTGCACCTGCTCAGCGCCAAGCCGTTCANNTTCATCTACGTGTTCAACGTCGACGAGGGTTCCCTTGGCGACGAGAGCCTGGCCCAGGAGCTCGCGGCCCTTGTGGCCCCGGCCGAGGTGGTCGTGGTCTGCGCCCAGATCGAAGCAGAGGTCGCCGCACTCGACCCCGAGGATGCCTCCGAGCTCCTGGCCGGCTACGGCCAAGATGAGTCCGGGCTGGTTCAGCTGGTCCACGTCGGGTTCAGGACCCTTGGCCTGCAGGCGTTCCTCACCGCCGGGCCGAAGGAGTCCCGGGCCTGGACCATCCACCAGGGGGACACCGCCCCGCAGGCGGCTGGGACCATCCACACCGACTTCGAACGGGGATTCATCAAAGCCGAGATCGTCGGATTCGACGACCTGATCGAGGCGGGATCCCTGGCCGCCGTTCGGGCTGCCGGCAAGGCTCGGGTCGAGGGCAAAGAGTACGTGATGCAGGACGGCGACGTCGTCGAGTTCCGGTTCAATGTGTCTTGATCGGAGGCCCTGTACGGGGCCCTTGTGAGCCGAGAGGGTTTGCGCGCCTGGCGAGGTTGTCGGTCCTGCCGTCAGGCATCATTCGAGAAAAGACCGAAATGTTGCTCAAGTAACCCCATTTCTGAGTCGATAGCGGTACCGATGAGTCCCACGCCCATTTGGCTCTCGCTCCCCGACGCCGCAGCCATGGCCAATGTTGATGTCGAGACCTTGCGGGCAGCCATCTGCAGGGGGGACCTTCATCCTCGCAAGTTCGGATTGACGACCAAGATCGTCGACGCCGAACTCCTGCCGTGGATGCAGCGTCGCGACTATCAGCGGCCGACGCAACGCAAGCCAACCCGGACCAAGCAACTCAGACCAACGCCAGCCAACGAGCATCTGGACCAGTTCTCTGTCGACGCCTGGCTGAGCCAGACATCCGTCCCTGGCCAGTCCCCCTGCTGAGGCGCAATTCTCCCGCTCAGTCCGATCTCTCCCTTCCCAGCCGTCCTCTTCGCCGTCAGTCCCGCCGCTGACCGGGGTGTGGCGGTGTCGGTCCGGCTGGCGAACGCACAGCCTGGGTTCTCAGAGCTTCGCTCGCCCCTCGTGTCCGGACCACCTCCTGTCGAGCCGCCTTTGGCCGGCCCGTCTCCGCTGAGAACATCGGACGACGCAGGGGCCGTCTTTCCAGCCGTCGTAGATATGCTTCGCCCGCGAACTACTCATCGGGCCTCACCTCGCCCGGCCACCGGCATCCGTCCTCCGCTAGTCCTTCTCGGAGAGGGCATCAACCGGGGTCGGAGGGCTGCCAGGCACGCCAGGCTGGAGAGGCTGGGGCTCGGGATCGACGGGGATGGGCTCAGATGGCGGGGGAACGGTCATCTCTTGGCGCTACCCGAACCGACACCCGGTAAAACGATGCCGACCTCAGTCCCGGGCGTGCAGGCTGTTCGTTCCGGGTAGGAAGGATGCGTCGGGTCCGGACGGCGGATTGCCTCCTCGGTCCGGACCCGACGTCAGCTCAACGCGTTGGCACCTGGTGGACCGAGGTGAGCGCAGACATCTGTGTGGCGGCCCTGCCCCGAGCACTGGTGTTGCCTGGGTGATGGCCCGAGGCATGAGCGACGGTGGGCGATTGGCGAGACGGGCCATGGTTGACCACAGGCTTCTCGGTGTTGAAGAGGCGTTTCGCCGCCTCGGCCAGAGGCCCCTCGCCTGCCGGTGCATGTGGGACATTCCTCTGGCAAACTGAGTGGGAGGCTCGTGCCACCGATGACCCAGGAGGGCGGATGACACGCAAACGAGGGGTGTCAGACGAGATGGAGGGAGTGCTGCCCGTTCCTATCGCCGCTCCCATCGACGAGCCGCTGCTGTTGACCGTCGGCGAGCTTGCCGCCGCCGCCGGAGTCTCGGTGGCCAGCGTCCACCACTACCGGCGAATGTTCCTGCTGCCGCCTTCAGTGGCGGTATCGAGACGCCTGCTCTTCGACCAGCAGCACGTCGAGGCCCTGAACCTGATCCGCCTTTTGAGGGAGCGTTGGAGCATCTCCTTGCCGGTCATCGGTGAGCTGTTGCCCGAGTTACTGGCCTTGGAGCGCCAGGGACCGCTCTCCACCGAGGAGTGGGACCGTGTCCTGACCGAGCGGCTGGACCGTTCCAAGGCGTCGCTCGCCGCCGCCCGCCTGGTCGTCGAGGCGCGCATGCTGTTCGCCGGGGAGGGCTATGGCGCGGTCAACGTGGCCCAGATCTGCGAAGCGGCGGGGATCGCCAAGGGCTCGTTCTACCTGTACTTCGGGTCGAAGCAGGAGATCTTCCTCGCTGCTGCTCTCTCCACCGTCGACGCGGTGGGAGATGGGCTGGATGCCCTCCACGAACCGATGAGCGAGCGAAAGGCCATCGCCGAGCTCGCCACCCTGCTCCGTCCCTTCGTGCCCCTCTACCTTGAGGTCATCACGAGAGAGCTGAGGGGCGAGACGGACGTGGCAGGCATCGCCCTCGGCATCACCGAAGGCATCGCCGGTCGGGTGTCCCCCCATCTGCTGGCCAAGGGCCAGAGCGCTCTCGACGCCAGTCGACGGGTGGCCGGAGCGGCGTTGCTGCGCCTGCTGCGGCCGTCGATGGGACTCGGCTGACGGTTCCTCGGACCAAAAGCTCCGGCCTTCCGAAAGCACGTGCATGACCCCCGGCGGGGTGTTTGACGTCAACGTAAATCCACGTATAACAATGGTAGACGTCGGGTCACTGCAACTACACGGAAGGCCGGCCGAGCGTGACAACTTCGATGGAGGTCATTCCCTCCCTTCCGGGACTCGATCCGGGCACTGTCCTTGCACAGGCCCAGAGTGAGAACTTCCGGGTGGCCTCCCGGTTGCTCCCCCGTCGGGTCCGCGGCCATCTGCTCGCCATCTACGGCTTCGCCCGCCTCACCGACGACATCGGCGACGAGTCGATGGGCGACCGGCTGGCGCAGCTGGACTGGCTGGAGGCTGATGTAGGGCGCGCCCGGGCCGGGGAGGCGCTCCATCCCATCGTCCGCCGACTAGCCCCCACCATCGAGGAGCTCGACCTCTCGCTCGAGCCGTTCAACAACCTGATCCAAGCCAATCGGATCGACCAGAGCGTCTCGCGCTACGAGACGTTCGAGGACCTCGTCGGGTACTGCCAGCTCTCGGCTGTTCCGGTCGGTCGGCTCGTCCTCTCGGTCTTCGGGGCCAACATCCCCGAACGCCTCGCTGACTCGGACAATGTCTGTATCGGGCTCCAGATCGTCGAGCATCTCCAAGATGTGGCCGAGGATGCGGCCAGAGGACGCATCTACCTGCCGCAGCGGGAGCTGCGGGCGGCCGGCGTGGAAGACTCGGAGCTTCTCGTCGGGCCCACCCGACCGGCGTTGCAGCGGGTTGTGGCCGTCCAGGCTGCCCGGGCCCGCCGGCTCCTCGATTCGGGCCGTGCCCTGGCCGCCACCCTTCCCCCCGCCCAGCGGGTGGCAGTTGCCGGCTTCGCCGGAGGTGGCCTCGCCGCTCTCGACGCACTTCAAGATGGTGGCTTCGACGTGGCCGGGCTCCGCAACCGGCCCGGACCCATGAAGGTGACCGTGCGGATGCTCGACGTACTGGCCCGGCCAACGACCGGCGGGGCGGCGTGAACGTCGAAGAGGCGTATCGCCAGTGCGAGACGATCACCCGGGTGGAGGCGAAGAACTTCGCTTACGGCATCCGCCTGCTCCACCGGCCTGAGCGCCAGGCCCTGTCGGCGGTCTATGCCCTGGCCCGGCGCATCGACGACATCGGTGACGGGGAGGCTTCGGCCTCCGAGCGATTCGCCGAGCTCGCCGATGTCCGCAAGTCCCTCGAGTCACTGTCCGTCGACGGTGACGATCCGGTGATGGTGGCCGTGGCTCATGCCAGCCAGCGCTACGACCTGCCGCTCGCTGCCTTCGGCGACCTGATCGACGGATGCGAGATGGATGTGGCGGGAACCTACTACGCCACCATCGATGACCTCGTTTCGTACTGTCGACGCGTGGCTGGCTCCGTCGGACGACTGTCGCTGGCTGTCTTCGGAGTGGCCGACCGGGATCAGGCCGATCCCATCGCCGACGACCTCGGAGTCGCACTCCAGCTCACCAACATCCTGCGCGACGTGGTGGAGGACAGGGAGAGGGGTCGGGTGTACCTGCCGGCCGACGATGCCGACGCCGTCGGCTGCCAACCGGACCTCCGCGGCCCACAGGGACCGATCGCCGACCTCGTGGCCTTCGAGTGCGTACGGGCCCGCGAGTGGTTCGACCGCGGCCTCGCCCTCCTGCCTCTTCTCGACGCCCGGAGCAGGGCCTGCGTCTCAGCCATGGCCGGCATCTACCGCCACCTCCTCCATCGCATCGAGCGGGACCCTATGGCTGTCACGCAACGACGGGTCTCGCTTCCGGTCTGGGAGAAAGCGGGCATCGCCGCCCGCAGCCTGGCCGGGCGGACGCCATGAGCGGCCTGCGCGTCGCCGTCATCGGAGGCGGTCTGGCCGGCGTCAGCGCCGCACTGGCTGCCGCCGACAGTGGGGCAGAGGTCGTGCTGTTCGAGCGCCGATCGAGGCTCGGCGGCCTCACCTGGTCTTTTGCCCGTAAGGGCCTGTGGTTCGACAACGGGCAACACGTGTTCCTCCGCTGTTGTACGGCGTATCGCTCGTTCCTCCAGCGCATCGGGGCCAGCGACCAAGTGGTCATCCAGCCTCGCTTGGACGTCCCGGTGCTCGCCCCGGGCGGAGTGGAGTCGTCGATCAGCCGGTCCGATCTGCCGACGCCCCTGCATCTGGCCGCCTCCCTCGCCCGCTACCGGCATCTGACCCTCTGGGAGCGGGCCAGCCTGGCCCGGGCCGTTCTGCCCTTGATGCGGCTCGACGCCGACGACCCGGCACTCGACCAGGTGAGCTTCGGTGAGTGGCTGGCCGGACACGGCCAGAGCGCCCACGCCGTCGCCAACCTCTGGGACCTGATCGCACTCCCGACTCTCAACGTCACCTCCGCGGAAGCGTCACTGGCCATGGCCGTCAAGGTCTTCCGCACCGGTCTGCTGGATGACAACGACGGCGGTGACATGGGGTGGTCGGCCGTGCCCCTCCGCCAGCTCCATGCTGAGAACGCCACTCGTGCCCTTGACCGGGCCGGAGTCGAGCTGCGCTTCCTCACCCGGGTCGACCACGTCGCGCCGACCGATGACGGAGGCTGGACGGTGACGACCGAGGGGGACGGCGGCCCCTCGTTCCCGGTCGATGCCGCCATCGTCGCCACCCCTCCCCGAACAGCGGCACAACTCATGCCCGAGGGCGCCATCGGCCCGGTGGCCGGACTGGGTGAGTCACCCATCGTGAACATCCACCTGGTCCTCGACCGGAAGGTCACCGACCTTCCCCTGGCCGCTTGCGTCGCCTCACCGGTGCAGTTCGTCTTCGATCGCACGGCATCATCGGGGGTGGACAGCGGACAGTGCCTCGCCATCTCGTTGTCAGGGGCCGACCGGTTCATAGGGCAGAGGCCCGAGGAACTGGTGAGGACGTTCCATCAGGCACTCGGCGACATCTTTCCGGCGGCCCGCAATGCCGTGCTGGTGGACGGCGCCGTCAGTCGTGAGCACGCAGCCACCTTTCGCCCCGCCCCCGGCACCGGCGCCCTCCGCCCTCCGGCCCGCACCAGTTTTCCTGGTCTGGCGGTGGCCGGGGCGTGGTGCGACACCGGCTGGCCAGCGACGATGGAGGGGGCGGTCCGCAGTGGGAACTCGGCCGCCTCGGTGGCTGTCGGCCACCTGTCCTCCTCTCGGTCACGGGGCCCGACGGGCGATGGCTCCCTCCTCGAGGGGGCAGCCCCATGAGTGGCCCCGCCAATGACTTCTTCGGGCAGGCGACCGATGTCCTGTCCCACGCCGCCGATGTGGTCGCTCCGGCCATCGACCTGGCCGTCGATCGTCTCAACCCGGAGCTCTACGCGCCCGTCAGGCATCACCTGGCGGGCGGTGGGAAGCGGGTTCGGGCCGGTCTGGTGCTGGTGTCGACAGCGGCAGCCGGTGCCGCCGAGCGGGTGGGCCTGCCGGGGGCGGTGGCCATCGAGCTGGTCCACAACTACTCATTGATCCACGACGACATCATGGACGGGGACCGTGAGCGCCGGCACCGCCCGACCGTATGGGCCGAGTTCGGAGTGGGCCGGGCCATCATCGCCGGGGACGCCCTCGCTGCCCTCGCCACCCAGGTCCTGTTGGACGAGCCCACCCCCGAGCGGGTGGCCGCCGCCGTCTCGTTGACCTGGGCCACCCAGGAGATGATCGCCGGGCAGGCCGACGACATGGCGTTCGAAGACCGGACCTCGATCAGCTTGGAGGAGAGCCTTCGAATGACGGCGGGAAAGACGGGGGCGCTGCTGGCCTGCGCCTCGTCGCTCGGCGCCGTGCTGGCCGGTGCTCCGAAGCAGACCGTGGACGCGCTGTGTGAGTTCGGCCAGCATCTGGGCATCGCCTTCCAGGCCGTCGATGACGTGCTCGGCATCTGGGGCGACCCGACCCAGACGGGCAAGGCGGCGGGGAACGACCTGTTGCAGCACAAGCTGACCATTCCAGTGGTCATCGCCCTGGAGGCAGCCGACCACCAGCGTCACGAGTTGGAGAACCTCCTCGCCTCCCTCGACAGCG
Organism: Acidimicrobiaceae bacterium; assembly: GCA_003164275.1. The sequence goes on from PLSY01000248.1 coordinate 19,692, forward strand.
CCGGTGAGGTGGATCGGGCCGCGCAGTTGGTCGACAAGTTCGAAGGTCGTACCGGTGCCCTGCAGCTGGCCGACGACCACTTACGGGCAGCCATGGGGGCGCTCGACCGGGTGGATCTCGAGGGCACCCCGAGACGCCAGCTCGACGCCATCGCCCAGTTCGTCACCGAGCGGAACCGGTGATGTCGGCGTTCGGACCGGTGGTCGTCGGGGACCGGCCGCTGCTCGTCGAGTCTGCCGGCCGACGGCACACCCCAGTCGAGCGGGCGAGACAGGTGACCGAGCGGGCCCGGGCCACCCTCGTCGGCCTGCAGAGCGCCGAGGGTTGGTGGAAGGGCGAGCTCGAGACCAATGTGACCATCGACGCCGAGGACCTCTTGTTGCGACAGTTCCTCGGCATCCGAACCGAGCGGCAGACCGAGGCCACGGCCCGTTGGATCCGGTCCAAGCAACGAGAGGACGGGACCTGGGCCACGTTCTTCGGCGGCCCGGCCGATCTGTCGACCACGATCGAGGCCTACGTGGCCCTTCGACTGGCCGGTGACGTCCCCGAGGCCCCCCATATGGCGGCTGCCTCCCGCTTCGTAAAGCAGGAGGGCGGCCTCGGCCAGGCCCGGGTGTTCACGCGGATCTGGATGGCGCTGTTCGGCCTCTGGCCGTGGGAAGAGCTGCCGGTGATGCCGCCCGAGCTCATGTTGCTGCCTCCGTCGGTGCCGCTCAACATCTACGACTTCGGCTGCTGGGCCCGTCAGACGGTGGCTGCGCTGACGGTGATCAGCGCCCACCGACCGGTCCGTGACATCCCGATCACCATCGACGAGCTGCGGGGCCCGGCCATGGCCACCCCGAAGGCTCCGAGCCGATGGGGCCGAAGGCTCCAGCACGTCGACCGGCTCCTGCACCACTACGAGAAGCGCCCGCTGCGCTCTTTACGGCGTCTTGCTCTCCGCCGGACCGAGCAGTGGATCGTCCGACGCCAGGAGGCCGACGGCTCCTGGGGCGG
>PLSY01000200.1 GCA_003164275.1 Acidimicrobiaceae bacterium
CCCGGCGTTATACATGTAATCCGTGTCAAGCCGACTCCTCGTTAGCTCGATTGACCAGGCCGTCGAAGAGCGCGACCCGGTCAGTTTGGCCGTGAGCCTTGGCATGATCCCGCTGACGCAGCAGCACGGGCACGAACTCCGGTCCGGTGCGGAAGTAGGCGCAGGTTTCGCAGGCTGACTCCATGCGGCAATCGAGCTCGGCCGGTCGAGTGCACATGCCATTGCCGAGCATTCGGGCGTGGGCTTCTTTGCGGAGGCGGGTCATGGCCGCCGTCTCGATCTCGGCAGGTAGTGCGGCTGCCGGCCCGACCGTCCTGTAGAGCGCGTCGATCTGAGCGGTGACAGCGGCGTATTCGTCGGCCACTACCCGGTCGGCGATGCGGGCATAGGTGAGGGTCATCTCCATCGACCGGTGGCCGAGGATGGAGGCGATGGTCTCCAGCCGCATGCCCCGGTTGATGGATTGGGTGGCCAAGGTGTGACGGAGCTGGTGCGGGTGGGCGTGTCCGATGCCCGCCTTCTTGGCTGTGGTGGCCACGATGCGGTGGATCGTTCGCCGGTCGAGCGGTGCGTGTCCATCGGCCATGAGTCGCCTCTGGGCCCGGATGTGCTGATGGTTCTCGGCCGTCCAGGCGGCCAGCAATGGAATGAGCTCGGCATGGAGCGGGATCATCCGGTCGTTGCGCAGCTTGCCGACGGGGATGCGGATCCAGTGCTCGTCGCCGATCACCGTGACGGCGTCGGCCGCCAGTTCGCACAGTTCCCCTGCCCGCATGCCCGTCCAAGCCAACATCACGACGACCAGGCGATAACGAGGAAGGCGGTGGGCCCTGGCTGTGGCCATCAGCTTGGCGTGGTCCTCGTCGGAGAGGAACTTCGGCAGGGGCTCGGGCCGGGGCGGGATGTCACCGTGGAGGATCGGGTTCCGGCGATGGGCCTCGGGCCAGTCCCATTCGATGAGTCGCTCGAGGAAGATCCGGATCATCTTGAGGCGCTGGCGTTGGGTGTTCTTGGCCAGCCTCGGGCCCTTGCAACCGGGCTGGGCTGCGAGCCAGACCTTGTAGTCCTCGATGTTCCGCCTGGTGATGTCGGCGACCACCACGACGTCGGTCTCGGCGATGAGCCACCGAGCAAACTGGCGAAGGGTGGAGTCGGCAATGTCCACGCTGCGGGGAGCGAGGAAGGTGGTGAGCTGGATCAAGTAGCGACGCATGGTTGCGGCCAACTGTGGCGACTGGGCCGAGAGCGTGGCCCACTCTCGGTGTGACCAGTCCTTCGGGATCCATGGATCGGGCACTGCTTCAGCGAGGCTCATTTGGCCACCTCCCACTGGGCGATGAGTTCGGCGGCGTGGGCATCGACGGCGTTCATGGCTTGGTGGTACTCCTTGGCCAGCCACTCGTTGGTCAGGTGCAGATAGATCCGGGTCGATTCGATCGAGATGTGCCCGGCCTGGGCTTGGACCGCCTCCAAGGCCATGCCCGCCTCTCTCAGTCGGGTCAGGCAGGTGTGGCGCAGTTGGTGACAGGTCGCCCGCTCGAGTCCGGCCCGTTGTCGGGCACTCAAGAAGATGGTCTCGACACCCTGGGCGCTCAGACCATGCCCCCGACTCGGTCCCTTCAAGGTGACGAACACCTTGTCGGTCGACGCATCCTTCGGTCGCTCGTTGACCAGGTACTCACCGAGCTCGGCAAAGAAGGCATTGGAGATCGGCACCACCCGCTGGTGGCCGCCCTTGCCTTCGGCGATGAACAATGAGCGCTCACCGACTTGGATGTCAGAGAGGCGCAGTCCGAGGACCTCGCAGCGCCGCAGTCCGCCGAACAACATGGCAAACACCATCGCTTTGTCCCGATGGGTGCGGAGCGCGCCGACCAAGGCATCGACGTCAGCCGGCGACAGGATCTTCGGCAGGGTGCGGGGCACCCGGACCAGAGGAACAGTCCGCACCCGCCCGCCCCGTCGTCGGGTGGACAGTCCTCGAGGAACCGGGTTCGTCTCGACCGGCGTGCCGCCCCTGGCCACCAAGTACGCATAGAAGCCGGACACCGAGGACAGTCGGCGGGCGATGGTCCGGGCCGAGAGCCCCGACTCCCCGTCGGCCAGGCGGACGATGGTGCGGTCGCCTCGTTGGTCGGCCAGGAACTCGAAGACATCGACCGGTGCGACGTCGACCGGGTCCTTTCCAACCACAGTGAAGAAGGTCTTCAGGTCGAAGGCCACGGCCCGAAGAGTGTTCGGTCTGGCCCGACCGGCCACGAACTCGAGATAGGAGTCGACCAACGGATCACCGAGCGAATATCGGGTCTCTCCGACGGCCGAGTGCGATCGTTTCATGCACGGGAAGTTCGTCATCCGAGCATGCTCCCAGCGCTGCACAGAAAACACTGAGATACCAGAAAGATCACATGTGTATTAGGCGATCAGGGACAGGGGCTGCGTCGAGGATCAACCAGCGGATCCAACTCGCACCCACTCCATTTTCGTCTCGTCCGCCATCATCTTTGAGAGTTGATCGATCACGGACAGATAGAGCTGCGTATCTGACTCTCGGCGGTCTTCGAGTTCAGCATCCAGACCCCCGAGCAGTTCCAGACAGAAGCCTCTTTCGGCACTGCCTCGATCGGTTCCGAATCCCAAACGGAGGATCTCCTCCATCTCCTCGAAGACCGACCGAGGAATGTCGATGGTTCCTTCGGCAATCCAGTCCACGATCTTTCGACCCAGGTCGCTCAGCTCAAACGCATGGAGTCGAACGCCACCCGGTTCGCTCCAATACCGAACCTCTTTGTCGAACCAGCCACCGTCCTGGTTTGCATGACAACCCAGCCGATCGGAAACGGTGGTACCGATTTCGTAGAGGTTCGAGCGGGAGTCCGTCATAGGTTCGCCTACGACGCTACGGCGGAGCCAGGGATGCTCAGTGACCTACCTGTGCCGTAGTGGGCCACTGTCCCGGCGTTATACGTAGGATCCGT
>PLSY01000007.1 GCA_003164275.1 Acidimicrobiaceae bacterium
GGCATCGTGATGCGAGGCACTCGTAGGCGGCGACTTGGGACAACAGCAGTAGCGGCGGTAGCCCTTTTGGCCATCTTCCTTTCGGCGTGTGGAAGCTCGACAGCGGCACCAGCCACACTCACGGGCAGTGCAACCGGCTGTGGTGACATTCAGCCAGGAAATCAGCACCCACGAATGCCGATCACTCTGACGAGCGACAACAAGACGAAGACCTACATCGTGCGCCGTGAAGTCCCGTTCCGAATCACGCTTCCGCCCGGCACCTACAGCGCCACTCAATCGTCCACCGAGAAGCCCGTTGTCGTCACACTTGCTCCCGGCGATACGAAATCAGTCTCTCTCAGCTGCTCGGTGGGCTAGTTGGACATGCCCTCCGCGTCATGGCGTCGGTTTATCCCCTCCGACCACAAGGTCGGCGCGCTCCTGGGGTGACTCACGGAGTACGTAGGCATCTTCCTCGGCCATCCACCTCAGCCAGTAGCCAGTCATGTCCTCGACACCTCGCCGCAGTCGCTCATCTCGATCAGTCTCGGCCCAGATCGCGAACGAGACGTACGGGGCGAACTGGAGGCGACTCGAACTCACGCCCTCGATAATGAGGTAGGGACCGGGCACGACCTCCATCCATTCGGCCAGGCGGCGCGTCTCCCAGTCGTAACGCTGATACCGGAGCGTCGATTCGCCCCTTGAGAGGGGAAGCAACACCTGCTCCATGAAGCGCGGTGTCCAGTCCAGTGGTTATCCCACGATGCGAAGTCGTCGGTGGGAACGATGACAGCGTGTCCGAGTTTCGATGCCAGCGCTCGTGCAACGGTCGACTTACCAGCTCCCGCACCGCCGTCGATGGCGACGACCCAGCCGGTCACTCGTCGACATCGTCTTCGTCCTCGAAATCGTCGCCAAGGTCCAGGCTCATCGACCCGGCCCATCCTGGCGGGGTCTCCTCTGGCTCCTCCTCACCGTCGAGAGGCTCTTCTTGGTCGGGCTCCTCGGCGAAGTCTGTATTTGCGTCAGTGTTCATCGGTCTCCTCCTGCGGGTCCCGTGCGTACCCGAGTCGTTCGCGCCACTCCGGGTCTTCCAGCTTGTGCTTGTTGATCGTGAACAAGGGGTGCTCCGTCGGTTTGACCGGTCCAGCCAGCGTGCGCCGTAGTTGCCGTCCTGGCTTCTTGGTCATGGATGACCCTCGTGGTCGGCACTTGATTGGCTGGCGATTCGCAACGACCACAGCTCACCCAGCACGTGATTGGCGTGAAGTACATCATGGACAATCACGTCGGCCAGCTTCCTGGACACGGCCGCCGGATGATGGCGGTACCAACACCTGAGCGTCGCGTAAATCTGGTCAACGAGGGTGCCGTCCGTGGGATGAGGTCCAGCCGGATCGACTGAGATGGCTGCCATCCAAGTCTCGCCCTCAACATGGGCGACTTGAAGAACATCGTGGGCCAGAGCAAATGCCAGTTGTAGCCGTGAGACCTTGTTGGAGAGGGGGAACCACTCCTCGATTGCCCCGTGCAGCACATGAAGGGCGGGGGCGATGATCGGCACTTGCGACTCAATAGTGCGAATGGGCTGCCGTTGGGGAACAGTGAAGGGGATGGGCCGAGCCGATTCTGCTCCGCACGGGATCCAGTTGCCTTCGGCTGGGACCACGCTGAAGCAAAACCCTCCGGCATTGCGAAGGATGCTTCCAAAGCCCTCCGGGATTCTGGCCGCTCCCCCGATCCCGATGATCTCCAGTAGGCGTCGGGGCTCATGGTTGAAGAAGAGATGGACATCACCTACACCGAACTCAATGGCGATGAGATTCCCCTCGACCGCCGTGAGTTGACCCTGGCGGTGCTGCGCTGAGCTACTCCGAATGGCCGGAATGTGGTGGACCATGTGGCCGCCGCCGAACCTGCCACATCGGTGCAGCTTCGGGTATTTGGAGGGTCGGGACGGTGCGGGCTCGCCGTAGGACATGTGGTGCTCCTCATCGCCAAGCCTTGCCACCGTTGCCTCTTCGGCTGGTTGGCTGGGAGTCGTCGAGCTTGGTCTCTCGTCCCATCTGGATGATTGCTCTGTCACCTTATCGTGTCACAGGGACATCCGACCAATGTCGGTGACTACGCGGACGCAAACCGGTCGGCGACCATTTCCCCACGAACACCGCAGCCCGAGGCAGAACCGTTGAACTAATCATCGGAGGCAAGGTGCATCGCCTCGTCACCGTCGGAGAACTTGGCGCAGCCCTCCAGCGCAAATCGCACACCATCTCGTCGGGACCGGTGCCACTTTACCTGTAGCTCACTCGATGTGGAATATCCCGCTCCGAGTGAGATGTTTGATCGGCCATCTCACATGGAGCGTTCGACTGTCGCCTCTCAGTAGAAACTCATTGCGATGCGTCAGGGTGGCTCGTATAGCCTTTGGTAGGGCGCTGGGGGTAGGGCAACGGTCGGCAAGATGGCTGACCTTCATTTCCGCTCCCTTTCGGCTGTGAGGAGGCGGAGCGGCGATGAAGCCAACATCTTCGGCGGTGGCGGCGTATGGCCTAGTGGTCTGTCGCGGATTTGAC
>PLSY01000198.1 GCA_003164275.1 Acidimicrobiaceae bacterium
CTCGCGGTCCGACGCGGCACGGTACGGCCCGGAGATCGCAGAGGCCGTCAAACGCTCGGGGGAGGCGAGTTGCCGAGCGACGATCGTCGGGGGCTGGGAGCGCGCGCACGGTGACATCGGCCACTTCGGCGTGCGCCTCCACCTGGGACCTCACAACTGGAAGCTGTCATGACAAGGACCGCGTGAACAGGGAGGAGCGACGACGCCGGCCACTTCTCGCATCTGCTCGAGGACGCTGCTCCGTCCGGAGGCGCTGTTGCGTCGATTGGCCGTGGGACGCGCACCTGTGGGTTCGGGTGGGACTTGCCGCGCTGACCACTGGAGTTGACCCGCACCAACCCGCACCCTCGTGGATCCGAATCGTCGTCGCTTCCAGGTAGCGACCTGTGGGAAGCACGGCGCCACGTCTCAGTCAGGTGACGAGGTCCTTCGGACCCGTGGGACGACAGGGCTGGCTGCCGGTGAGGCCAGGGAGCGCCTGATGGGTCCTCCGTCATGGACCCGAACCAGAATCGAGGTGACGACGATCGATCACCTGCTCGGATGGTTTCTCGGCGTCCACGGCGAAACGCGAGACTCAGCAGCATGGATAGGGTCCAGGAAGCCTTGCGGATGGTGTCACGCGCCGATTTCGTCGTCCCTCAGTTCCGTGAGCAGGCAGACGTGGACGCCCCGTTGCCCATCGGGTTCGGTCAGACGATCAGTCAGCCCACCACCGTACGACTCATGGTTTCCTGGCTGGATCCGATGCCCGGGGACGTGGTCCTGGACGTCGGGTCCGGTTCGGGATGGACCACCGCGCTGCTCGCACACATCGTCGGACCGCAGGGCACCGTCTATGCCGTCGAGCGCATACCGGAGTTGGTGACATTCGGTCGAGACAACTGCCGGCGCCTCGGTTTTGAGAATGCGTTGTTCTTCCAGGCGCGTCAGGAGTACGGCCTACGGGAACACGCTCCCTATTCCAGGATCCTGGTGAGCGCCAGCGCGCGGGAACTTCCAGTCGAATTGCTGGACCAGTTGGCGATTCCAGCCAAGTTGGTCATTCCCGTGGGGTACGACATCCTCGAGGTCACACAGGCCGCAGAGGACGAGTACCGGACAAGAACGCATCCCGGATTCGCGTTCGTTCCGCTGGTCTGACAATCCCCGTAGCGCCCGGCTGCTGACGCGGCGCGTGTATCTCGAGCTTCCGAACCGACCAGGTCGAACGGGTGTCGGACACCGGGAGCCTCGACGATGCGACCCGGATGATCCGAGGAGTCCTGCAACGGGCAGGTGAGACAGGCCTGACGCGTGGGCTGCCGGAACGAAGAACGAGACTGTGCCCCACGCGAAAGCGCCCGTCCCACGAACTGACGGGGATCGGGCGCTTTACTCACTTGTACTCCGAGAGCGGACACTTCGGGGAATGGCAACCAACTGGGGCCTCCTTGCCCCGTGCCGTCGCAACGCTCACACTCCGAGCTGCTTGCCGATCGTCTCGTTGGGCCTACCGGAACGACTGCCGGTCAATCCCCTTGCCATCCGCTCTCAGGATGGCTCTTCATGTCTAGTACCCATAAGCGCCTCCTTCGGGAACCCGACCGGACTCCCAACTCCTGGAACCCTTCGAATCCCACACCATCAGTATGCGCCGGAGGCGCATGCAGGACCAGGGGCGAACTACCCGTTTCCGCCCCGCTCTCAACGGCGCTGTTGCATCGAGCACGCAGGAGTTCCGCGAGGAGGCCCACAACCGTCCCGAACCCCAGGCAGGTCCAACTGAAGGAGTTCCAGTCGACGCGAACCCACGGGTTCTGTGGGTACCCCATGCGTGGGCGAGGGGGGGTGTGCGAGTTCAGGACATTCTGGACAGCATGTCGCGAGACATGGCAGACACGCTCTTTGGAAGGTACGTCCATGGTGCTCCGTCGGATGGTCGTCGATGCCGTGCTCGTCGAGGTCGCCCTCCAGGCGGTGTTGGGGTCCGGTTCGCTCGCCGGAGCGGACGAGCGAAGTGGTCGAGGAAGCGATCGTGCGGCTGCGCAAGGAACCGTGGTGTGCCCGACCTTCGTGGAGTTGGACCACTGGACCTTGATGCCGCTGTCCCGATAGGGAGGGCAGCACGGCAAGAAGGGGATACCCCGCAGAGTTCCGACAGCGGGTGCTCGAACCCGTGGCATCGGGCCGCAAGGTGGCAGATGTCGCCCGCGATCTCGGCGTCACCGGACAGACGATCTGCAACTGGCGCCGCCAGGAGCGGATCGATCGAGGTGACGAGGCCGGTCTGACGACCAGCGAACGTGGCGAGCTGGCGGCGGCCAAGTGCAGGATCAGGGAACTCGAGACCGAACTGCAGATCCACCGCCACTCCACGGAGCTGCTGAAGGGCTCAACGGACCCAAGAGGAGGTGGGCGGCGATCGCGGTGATGGCCGACGAGCAGCTGCCCATCCAGCCGGCCTGCCGGTTCCACGCCGAGCTCACACTGGTGCATGGCATCCAGGTCAGCCACGGAGCGGTCGAACTCTTGATGCACCGAGCCGGCATCCAGGGGATCTCGGGGCGTCCGCGGTTTCGCCCGGTCCTGAACCTGGCCACAGCCTTAGACCTCGTCGAGCGCCAGTTCAACCGTGACCATCCGAACCGCCTCTAGGTGATCGACGTCACCGAGGACCCGATCAGGGGGGGGCAAGATCCACTGCGCCGTCGTGCTCGACGCCTTCCCGAGGCGGGTGGTCGGCTGGTCGATCGAAGCCAGCCCGTCAGCAACACCCGTGACCAACGCACCCGGCATGGCCATCGATCAGCGCAAGTCTGACGGATCGACGGTGATCCACGACGACCGGCTGAGCCCGGTCAATTCACATCCTGGGTCTTCACCCGGCGAGCCGTCGACTCCGGCCTGCTGCCATCGATGGGATCGGTCGGCAATTGCTACGACAACGCCATGATCGGGTCGTTCTGGAGCCGGATGCAGGTCGAGCTCCTCGATCGCAGGCGATGGAAGGCACGTGTCGAGCTTGCCTCGGCGATGTTCGACTACATCGAGATCGTCCACGATCGCCAGCGTCGCCACTCGGCGCTTGGCATGATGTCTCCGATCGAGTTCGAGGCTCGACGGACACCGACGACAGTGGCGTGAGGGCGGTCAGTCAGCTCCACCAATTCCGGGACAGGCCAGAGTCTCGATGGAACCCGGGGCAGTTCAGATCTGGTCGTGAATGGGAACGCGCACCAGCTTGGTCTTAGGGGGCGATGGACTGTTGCAGTCTCGTGGCCTGGTCCGCTTCATGTTGACGTTGTCGATGTCATCGGCTCCATGAAGGCGTTCTCCCGCTCGAGCTTCTCGAGTTCCTCTCTCACGATGCGCTCGTGGTCCTCGAAATCGCGTTTGGCGGTTCTCGGGCTCCAGGGCCCCCGCATGGTGAATACCAGCAATCCGAATATGACCTGCCCTCCGAGGCAGACCCACCACCAGCGTTTCCACTCGTTGGGCGAAGCCTTCTGCGTGGGGATGAGCTTCTTCTCCGCGAGAAGCAGGTTGCCGAGATCCTTCGAGTGGGTACTCACCTTGGCTGCGATCTCGCCATCGCTTACCGGCTGCCCCTTTTCGATGGCGATCGCCAATGGGTTGTAGGCGAGGAGCCCGACGACCTGCGGGTTGCCGAGCCCGCCCACCGAGGCGAGCGCTGTCGCCAGGTTGTGAGATTGGTCGCAAGACACGATCGCCTTGGCCAGTGTCTGAGGCCCCGGCTCGTCGGTGGCCATCAACTTGGCGATGACACCGGCTGGTGCGGCCTTCGTTGAACAAGCCGTAGTGGAGGGAGCGTAGGGCACGGCCGCCTGGATGTCCTGCAACGTGGCGGCCGCTCCCTGGTTGTCGACCAGCGTCGTCGACGTGGTGATCACCCACGGGAGGACCAGGAAGGATACTGCCACGACGATACGCAGAATCCACCCCCATATCGCCAAGCCTGAAGCCGTAAGGGCCGGATTGTGCCATTCGATTTGCTCGGTGTAGCCAGCCATCCATGGCGAGTAGGCACACGCGATGGATACGGCGAGCAGCACGATGACCAGAACGTTCGAGTAGTACCCCGTCTCGGGATGATCCGTCTGCAGGATCAGGAACGCGGTCATGACGATGCATGCGATAGCCCCGACCAACATGAACGGCTTTCGCACGCGGAGCAGGTCGGACAGCACCCCGAACAGGACGAGCGTTCCCGAGAGAACAGCGGCATACCACACGTTGATCCCGTTGGCATCGGGAGTCGAACGACCGAACACGACGACCCAGTAGAGGGTGAGGATGCTGACTGACGCGAAGTAGAAGAGCAGAAGCAACGAGATCGCCAGGGACGACGAGATCAGGTCGAGTCGAAGCATGGACCGGTATGGATGAACCGTGGCGGTGATCAGTTCCTCGTGCGAGATGCCCCTTGCTTTGGCTTCGACTAGAGCCCGGTCGCCTTCGGAGACCATGAGCTGGTCGCGAAGCTGTGGAGACAGCTCCCGAAGGAAGAAGAATGAGATAACCACCACGCCGAGGCACACCATCCCCGAGATCAAGAACTGGTCCTGCCACGGGTGAAGGTGAGTGAGGGTGTGGGTGGCGACGAGGCTCGCAGCCAGGCTGCCCATGGTCGGGCCGAGTGCCCAGAAGCCCATGGCGGCACCTCTGCCCATCTGTGGCGAGAAATCGCGCATCATCGCCGGTGTGGATACGAGGATCACCCCCTCCACGAATCCGATGACGCAGTAGGCNNAGACCTCCGATCAATGCAGAAAATGCACCGATTGCATTTGACACCACGAGCAGGTAGAGGAAGTACTGGAACGACATATGATAGTAGGGCAACATCAACGGGGTAAGGGCCCCCTCCTCATAGTAGAGGTAGTAGAGCATGATGGTTGTCAGGGTCACGATCCCCAAATACCCTAGGCGTGGAATGGTCTTTGGATAGGTGTCGAGTTGCCTGTTTCCTAGGGCATACCACGGCCTGCGTTGGCGAGTATCCGCCGTCTCTGTCGTGGCTATCACCATCCACGTCCTCCCCACCCTGTGCTGCTTGCGGAAGGCACCTCGGAGTCTGAGTCCCCGATCCCTCCGCTCCCCAGTGGTGACCAACGCGAACGCGGCACCTTCACGCAGGGTAGGTCGGCCAGAGCTCGCGATGTAGGGCCGAAGGCCACATCCCGCACGCGGATCTACCAGTCATCTTCGGCATCCGGAAGCCTCCGGACCACTCGGACGGCAGACAACCGCCTATCGCTCCCACGCCCGCCCGTCACGGGGATAGCGACCGACGCTCGGCTGCAGCGACGTTCGGGGTCCAGTGGTGCGGTCCCGTGGTTCCGCGGCCGACTCCCTCATGTGACGCGATGGCAGCCACCCGCATCCACATTTGCCAATTCGGGACTCTCATGTCTGTGCCACCTGGACTACTTGCCGATCCATGATTGACGCGTTCGGCCGTCAGCATTAGCTTGCCGAGTGTGGGACTCTTGAAGGAGTCGCAACTCGGAGAGGCGGGACAACAATGCCAAGCGAACAACAATCGGGTTCTGAAAGTGCGGAAGACGGCCAGAGAATCGTCGTCGGGTTTGACGGCTCAGAGCATTCGATGAGGGCCCTAGAGTATGCGGCAGTGGAGGCAGATCTGAGGGGTGCTGTTCTGGACATTCATACCGCCTATGAGCCGGGCTACGAGTTCATTACCGCGGAAGAGGTCCAGAGGACCATGGATCGAGAGATCGTCACGGCGGTGGCTCACGTTGCCGAGGTGGCACCTGGGGTGACCACGACGAGCGGAACGCACGAAGAGTCTCCTGCAAATGCGCTCATCGAAGCCAGCGACGGAGCTGCCCTTCTCGTCATTGGTTCGAGAGGCCTCGGGGGGTTTAAGGGCCTCCTGCTCGGCTCCGTCANNTGACCATCGTCCGCTAAGAGGGCTCTGTTGCTTTGGCTGATCCTCGGGCGCGTGTGGACCAGCCTCGGTGAGATGTGCCGCTCAGATCACCAGCCCGAGCCCGTCGAATTCTGCGGCAAGAGTCAGACCGGGTCGTGCATGCACCCCGAGTTCGCAGTGGCCGCGCCGCAGGTTCTGGATGAATGCCGCCCTCGGACAACAACACTCGCGGTTCGGTCCCGTTTGAGTCCCCGCATCGGGCGAAGTCTTGCCTTGAGCCGTCCGTGGTCAGCTTCGATCCGATTGTCGGCGTACTGGGNNCGCGGACCAATGCGTGGGCCCGGTCGGTGGTGGTCTCTGCCGGCTCACCATGGGTACCGATTGCATCGGCGAAGAACTTCGTGGCGGCCTTCAGGTCTCGCCTCTTGGATACGAACACGTCGATGACCTGCCCGCATTGGTCAGCGGCCCGGTAGACGTATCGCCAAGGCCCAGACACCTTCACGTACGTCTCGTCGACAAACCCGTGACTACCCACGCTGTGCCGGCACGGACGCGCTGCATCGATGAGGAAGGGAGTGAAGCGCTGAACCCATCGGAACAGGGTCACATGGACTGCTTCGATGCCGCCTTCGGCGAGGGGTTCCTCAAGATCCCGATAGGAGAGTCCGTAGCGCAGGTACCAGCGCACAGCGATCAGGA
>PLSY01000149.1:0-138 GCA_003164275.1 Acidimicrobiaceae bacterium
TGGCGTAGAGGGCCTGGGTCAGGTGATGGACATAGTTGACCGCCACGGCGTCGTACAGGTTGGACACGCCGAGTTGCTTTTCGACTTTTTCGATACCGGACTCGGTCGGCACCACGATCCGCTTCTCCTCGTCGACCT
>PLSY01000149.1:235-11058 GCA_003164275.1 Acidimicrobiaceae bacterium
CCGAACTCGGTGTTGGTCCCGTAGGTGACATCCGAGGAGTAGGCCAGACGCTTGGCTGCCGGGTCGTCGATGTCCGGGCCCACCCGGGCCACGGTCAGGCCCAAGAACTCGTGCAGCTGGCCCATCCACTCCGAGTCCCTGGTGGCCAGGTAGTCGTTGACGGTCACCACGTGGACGCCCTGGCCAGCCAAGGCGTTCAGATAGACGGGAAGAGTGCTGACGAGGGTCTTTCCCTCACCCGTCTTCATCTCGGCGATCCACCCGAAGTGCAGCGCCATGCCACCCATCAACTGGGCATCGAAGTGCCGCTGACCCAACACCCGCCAGGCTGCCTCCCTGACCAGGGCGAAGGCCTCGACGAGGACGTCCTCCAGGCTCTCCCCTTGGTCGAGGCGCTCGCGAAACACGTCAGTCATGGCTCGGAGCTCTTCGTCCGAGCGCGCCTCCATCTCCGGCTCGAGGGCGTTGACCAGTGGCACCAACTCGGCGAGACGACGGACTTTTTTGCCTTCACCGGCGCGAAGGACTTTCGTGAGCACACTCATGGGCTACTCACTCTACCGTCGAGCGTGTTCATCTCTGGCTCATGGGACCCGGACGGGCCCGCCCGAGCCCTGGAGTGCCGCGGCCCCTCGTTTCACCTCGTCGAGCGAGCGATCGACACCCCAGGGCCTGTCCGGTCAGGCGGTCCGCACTCGCTCCCGCAGAATCGAAACCGAGTTGGCCGGTCGGCGACGAGGATGGGTTCGGGCAACCAGACGACCCTTGGTTTTTTCCAACTGATGTTCGAGCTTGTCCACCACGAGGTCAACGGCCACCAACGGCAGCGGACCCGACGCATGAGCCCTGATCACCCGACCGTGGCCAAAGATGCTCACTTCGCAGCATTCCTTGTCAGCGATTCTCGGGTTGTGCTCCTCGGAGAAGTGCACCTCGGCACGGTCGAGCCCCGGGCAGAGGCGACCGAGTCGGCCGACTTTCTCCTTGGTCAGGGCCCTCACTTGGTCGGAAACGATCCTTCTGCCATGTGCGATGACAACGTCCACTTCTTGACCTCCATAGGTGTGCTGTGTTTGGAACTACAACTGCGGTCGCCCGGTCCTCCTGATCGGTCGTTGGGATAGTGATGTGAGCTGCGGGCGGCTGACCTGGTCTTTGACCCCACACTCGCCTGCAGTGAGAGTGGCGGCCGGACTCCGGCGGCACCGACCGTCTCCGATCGGGGACCCAACGGACTCGCTCATGGACCGCGTCACCTCATCTCCGCCCGCCCCCGACAGCCGGGAACGCCACGGGCAGGTCTTACTCCTAAGCCGCNNAAGCCGCACCATGCTCAGCAACCACGAGTTGCCTTACGTGGGTCGTTTCGCCTGCGACTGGCTTCGACTTGCAACCACAGACCCGCACGCAGCTCACTGCTGAAGTGTACGCCGACCCTGCGCAATTGGAATGGGCGAGGCCCAGGAGTTCACAAGGTTGTTATCAGGGCGTCACGAAACGGCAACTGGCGACGGTGGTCCGACAGGCACAAGCAGATGGAAGGAAGAACCCTGGTCAAGGGCTCCATGTGCACCCGGTTCCGTCGGGCTCGATGCCTTCTGGTGGGCTCAGTCGGAGCCAGTCGCCAACTGCAGCTTGATGTCGTCGAGGACAGGGATCGGTCCAGGGTCGATCCCCTCATTGCCGGCCAGGTGCAGTGAGACGAAATCGCCGATCAGGGCCAGATCGAGCAGCTGGGCCAGGTCGCCCTCGCCGTCCGCAGTCACTTCGAGGACGTCGGCGACGACTTCTCGCAGGACATCGACCACTAGATCGAAACGACGACTGACCTGGGGGTGCTCCGCGTCGTGACGCAGGTTGACCAGGGTGATCAACTGCCTCGTGGCATCACCGTGCTGTCCCCATCCAGCCACCTCGTTGTGACACACCTCTGGATAGACGTTGCAGAATGCGGGGCACTTGGCGTTCTCGTTGATCTGCGCCTTCCAGCGCAGGGCGGCAGCGGCGCCAAGGTCGCCCGAGCTGTGCACAAGGGGGATGGTCCGACCGATTGACCGGGCCAGCCTCTCGGCGATGTTGCCCGGGCGCACCAGCTCATCGCGACGGACCCGGATCTGGTCCACGGCCTGGTCGACCCATTGGAGGGCCCCGGGGAAGAGCCCAATCTCTTCGAGCAGCACCAGTGGAGGAATGGCCATGGCCCCCAGAGCGGCTCGCGGCTGAGGTATGCCTGTCGGCACCGGGACGACGGGGACGTCCCACTCTCCGGCCAGCGACGTGAGAGCTCCTCCGCCGGCCACCACGATCAACGAGGCGCCGGCCTCGAAGGCGCTGGTGGCGGCTTCGAGCGTCTCTTCGGTGTCACCGGAGAACGAGATGGCAAACACCAATGAGCCAGTCCCGACGTAGTCCGGAGGCTCGTAGCCCTTGACCACCGTGACGGGAACCGGCATGAACGGAGCGGCCGCTGCGACCAGGACATCGCCGGCCAGGCCGCTTCCGCCCATGCCCAGCACCACCACATTCTCCACGCGGTCGTGGGAGGGCAGGTCCTTGATGCCGCGGGCCGCAGCCACGGCCGCTTCAACCTGCTCGGGGAAAGCAACGGTCGCCCCCCACATGTCCAGCGAGTCGACCGGCAACGGGCTCGGCCCCCCGCCGTTCACCGCCCCAAGGCTCACGAAGCGCTACCGGTGGAACGTACTCCGCCTGCATCCGCTTTGGCCATGAGCCGGGCGTGCTCGGTCTCGTCGACGGCCGTGGCTTCGTCGATGAGCATCACCGGGATGCCGTCGCGCACCTCATAGCTCCGTCGCAGCCGGGGATTGTACAAAAAGCCTTCGTCGGGGAAGTACAGGAGCGGGCCCTTGTCCTCAGGACAGGCGAGCACATCAAGCAGGAGCGGGTCGAGGGTCATCAGTTCCTTTCGGTTCGAGCTCATCGAGAGACGGTCAGTCTGACAGGAGGCGGGCGATGTCGGCTTGGATCTCGGCGACGTGGGTCGCACAGGAGGCCTCGTCGGGAGCTTCGACGTTCAATCGCAAGAGCGGCTCGGTGTTCGACGGCCGGAGGTTGAACCACCAGTCACCTCGGTCGACGGTCAGCCCGTCGAGGCGGTCGGCGGTGCCGAGTGCCCCTCCGGCTTCTTCGACCTGTGTTGCCAGCAACTCGACGGCCCCGGCCGGGTCGTCTACCACCGTGTTTATCTCGCCTGAGTCGCTGTAGCGCTTGAATGGCTCGATGAGCTCGGACAGCGGCTTGCCGGTGACGCTCAGGAGCTCGAGGACGACCATGGCGGCGATGATGCCGGAGTCGGCACGATAGTTGTCCCGGAAGTAGTAGTGCCCCGAGTGCTCGCCGCCGAAGATGGCACCCGTTTCCGCCATCACCTGCTTGATGAAGCTGTGACCCACCTGGGTGCGTATGCCCACCCCACCCTTTTCGGCGATGACCTCGGGCACGACGCGAGAACAGATGCAGTTGTAGAGGACGGTCGAGCCGGGATGCTTGTCGAGCATCGACGAGGCGACGAGGGCTGTGGTCAACGATCCCGACACCGGTTGAGCCAACTCGTCGACCAGGAACACGCGATCCGCATCCCCATCGAAGGCCAGCCCGATGTCCGCGTGCTCGGCCAGCACCGCCTCTTTCAGGGAGACCAGGTTCTCAGGCTGGATGGGATCGGCAGGATGGTTGGGAAAGTTCCCATCGAGCTCGGGGAAGAGTATGTCGACCTTGAACGGGAGGCCCTCGAAGACCTTCGGCGCGACGAGTCCGCCCATGCCGTTGGCTGTGTCGGCCACCACACGCAGTGGTCGCAGCGCGCTGACGTCGACGAAGGACCGGACGTGGCTGGCATAGGCCTCGAGTACCGAGGTTTCCTCCAAGGGGGCGAGCTGGCTGGGATCGAGCGGTGGCGGCCCATCGGTCCCCCATTCGTCGAGAAGACTCTCGGCGATGGCCTGGATGTCAGCCAGACCGGTGCCCCGGCCGATCGGACGGGCCCCGGACTGGCAGAGCTTCAATCCGTTGTACTTGGCCGGATTGTGCGAAGCAGTGAACATCGCCCCCGGCGCATCCAAGCTGCCCGCGGCAAAATACAGCAGATCGGTGGAGGCGAGCCCGAGGTCGATGACCGTGACACCCTCTGAGCGCGCACCGTTGGCGAATGCAGAGGAGAGTTCCACCCCCGACTCACGCATGTCGCGGGCCACCAGCAGTTTCGTCGCCCCTGTGACCCGGGCGACGGCGATTCCGATGGCTCTGAACTGGTCGGCGTTGAGCTCGTCGGGAACTACCCCTCGGATGTCGTAGGCCTTGAAAACACTGGAGAGGGAGGTCATGGCCCGGCCATCCTAGCCAGGCCTCCTCAATCAATTCGAAGGCCCAGGGGCGACCGGAGAGTCTGAGCGGCCTTGTGCCAGGATTCGACGATGCCCCACTGGACATCGAAGCCTCAGGCACGCCGAAGAGCCCTTACCTCCGCGTTCGCCACCTCGGCTGCCTCGGTGCTGGCCATCATGGCTCTCGTAGCGCCCGGCCTCGGACAGACTCCGAGGGCGCGAAGCATCGGCCACGAGACCCTTGCTGCCGCCACCAGGCCCACCAGCCTGCATCCCATCGTGGGCTCTAGCGATGATCCAGCGACAGGCGGCTACTGGCTCGTCGCCGCCGACGGCGGGGTGTTCAACTTCGGGGCGCCCTTTTTCGGTTCTGCCGGTGCGCTCACGCTGTCGAAGCCCATCGTCGGCATGGCCGCCACCCCCGACGGCGGCGGCTACTGGCTCGTCGCCTCTGACGGCGGNNGGGGTGTTCGCCTTCGGTGACGCCCGGTTCTTCGGCTCCACCGGTGCCGTCGCCCTCAACCGCCCGGTGGTCGGCATAGCCGCCACCCCCGACGGTGGCGGCTACCGGCTCGTCGCCTCTGACGGCGGGGTNNGCGGGGTGTTCGCCTTCGGTGACGCAGCCTTCGCCGGAGCGGGCACCGGCTCATTGCAGAGGAGTGCCGTCGCCATCACCTCGGCAGGCCCGGGCTATCGGATCATGTCCGCTGACGGTGGCATCTACGCGTTCGGGGGGGCCACCTTCCTCGGCTCGGTCTACGTCCCCCCGATGGCCGGGGAGATCGTGGCCATCGATCCGGGCCACGACGGTGGCAATGGGTCGGCCGCCGGCTTCATATCCCAGCCCATCGACAATGGAGCGGGCGGCGAGTCGTGCGACACGGTGGGCACCGAGACCGGATCGGGATACACCGAGCACGCCTTCAACTTCGACGTCGCCGTCAGGCTCGAGGCCATACTGCAGTCCGAGGGGGCAACGGTGGTTCTCACCAGGACCACCGACTCGGGTGTCGGACCATGCGTCAACACACGGGCGGCCATTGGCAATGCGGCCCACGCCGATGCAGCCATCTCGATCCACGCTGATGGCGGCCCGGTATCGGGCCGCGGCTTCGATGTCATCGAACCGGGCCCGGTGGTGAGCGCCTACAGCAACAACACGGCGATCGTTCCGGCGTCGGCGCAGTTAGCCTCAGATGTGCGGGACGCCTTCGGCGCGGCCACCGGAGAGCCGGCCTCGGACTATTCCGGCACCGACGGCATCGATCAGCGAAGTGACCTCGGAGGCCTCAACCTGACCACAGTGCCAAAGGTCCTCATCGAGTGCGCCAACATGCAGAATCCGAACGATGCGACTCTCACCGAGAGCGCTGAGTGGCGCCAGCAGGCGGCCCAAGGGCTGGCCGACGGCATTGGGAACTTCCTCCGGGTCCAAGAGATCCCCTGAGTTCAGTCGCCCGCCCCACCAGACAGGTCGCCTTGGCCGCCGGACAACATGGCTATGACGTCGGCAGTCGAGGCATCGCACAGATCGGCCAGATGAGCGAGCAAGCTCACGAGGTCGTCAGAGGCCAGCAGTTGCTGGCGGTCCATGAGGTTGACCGGTGCGAGCTCACAGAGCTGCCAGGCGACCTCCTCATCGGTGCCCTCGACGAGGAGGTCATGAGGGAGAGCGGGCACATCACCCAGCTCGGAGAGGAGTGATCGCAAGCGCCGGACGGAGGCTTCGGCCGCCGACAGCGCGGCGGCCGCTTCTCCGACTGGCGTGAGCTCGAGGTCTTCTATCTCGGCCCGGGGATAGGGGTCGTCGTCGAGCCACCGCAGAATTCGGAAGCGGGTCCGGCCCTCAGCCACGACGACCATCCGGCCGTGGTCGAGTGCCGACGATCTGGCGATCCGGGCCACGGCACCGACGTCGACGCGCTGATCTCCGCCACCCACTTCGGAGCCCCGGGAGATGAGGACCACCCCGAACTCGCCATCGCCTTCGTGACAGGCGGACATGAGGGCTCGATAGCGCGGCTCGAACACGTGCAACGGGAGCCAGGCCCGCGGGAACAGCACGGTTGAGAGCGGAAACATTCCGATGGTCCGGGTCATGGGACGATCGAGCTCATCGGGGCTCCGGGCCCGAATGGTGCGACCGGCGCCGGGACCGCCGCCCGGCGATGGCGAGAGCGATGGCAGCCACCAGGGCTACAAGTGAGACCAGTTCGCCGGCCTTGTCGGATGTGGTGCTGGAGTAGTGGAGGACGACGTCGTGGCTGGTCGGCACAACCACCATCAAGTTCGGGGCGACTCGCCACGGGCCGTCTGCCCCGGTGGCCCTCCAGTTGGGGAAGTACGAGACCTTGACCTCGACCGGCACTCCGACCCGGTCGACGTGGAACGAAACAGAATCGTCGCTCTGGGCGATATGGGACACCACCACCTTCGGCTCGGCAACCGCTGGCGGTGACTTGTCCCCTATCGGCACCCTGGTCCATGACGACGGGCCATCTGCGGCCGGCACCACGCTCCATCGGGCCGGGTGGTCGTACCAACTCACCGCAGGGGCGAGCCAGCTGGTCTGGCCGGCCCCGACCCCGTTCCAGACCACGGGGCGGTTGGCCAGTGGCTGGACCAGGGCCGAGTCCCTGACCTCGTACACCTTCCAGGTCGTATTGAGCGCCTCACCGTTGTAGTTGGTGGTCCACGGACCGGTGGAGGCGATCTCGGTCAGGTCCGGATCGACAGCCGCCGCCTCTTCCACCGTGGTCGAGGAGGCCAAGAAGTACTTCACCCCGAGTTGCTGGAGGTGCTCGATGCCGAGGGGCACATTCAGCCCCCCGTACGGGAGGCCGACCACGGCGTCGGACGGAGTGACGGAGAGCTCGTTCTGGTTGATGAAGTGGAACGGCGTGGTGGACGACGACTCGAACAGCAGTCCTTCCATCGAGTCGATGCAACCGCCTGTCCAATAGGGAAGCAGCATGAGGGCCATCGTCGTTCCGAATCGGTTGAGCGACGGGTCGTACTCCCACATGGACCGACCGCACCCTTGGTCCAGGCCCACTTTCGCCATCATCTGGATCACGGCCTTGTACTCGGGGAAGTCCGGTTTCCTTTCGTACCCCGAGTAGTTCCACTCGGCCCAGGCACTCGGCTGGTTCGCCCCGACGGTGACGCCCACCTGCTGCAGCGTGGCGGCCGGCAGTACCAGTGGTGGCACGACGGCGAGGCAGGCGGCGGCCAATGCTATGAAGGGGCCGACGACGGCGCCGGGGGCATTCGTGCTCGGGGTCGGTCGCCTGAACCGGCTGATGCGGACCCCCGGTTGCCATGCCACGCCCTTCCAGGAGCCGAACCTGTCCTTTACGACGGTGACCCACTGATCCATCCGGCGGCGACGATTCCACCTGGCCGCTCCCGCGACGACCTCGCCCAGGGCATAGCCGGCCAGCAGGTACATACAGAGGAACCACAGGGGCAAGAAGCGGACGTTGTAGAGCTTCGGTGTGGGGTCTAGGCACAAGATGGCCGCCGAGATGGCGCCCATCACGCAGATGAACAGCGCCGGCCGACTGCGACGGATGATCATCGCCACCACACCGACCACGTCGGCAGCCATCACCCATCGAGCGGAGGCCGGGAAGAGAAGATGGGGGAAGCCGAAGACCTTCGTGTAGCCCATGTCGGTGGTGAAGGCCTGCCCGGTGGCGAAGGGTACGAGCCACCACGCCGTCAGGCCCAAACCGATGGCTCCGGCGACCACCGCCCACCACAGCCGCCGTGACCATCGTCGCCGGGCCAGGCGGGCGCCGACGCCCATGCGAAGCCCTCGTGTCACGTCGGCGTCGAGGAGCAGCCACACACCCATCCCGATGGCGGCGAACAGGGCGGGGATCAGGTGACAGAGAAGGGTGGCGGCAAAAAGGGCAGCGGCCAGGGCACGGTGTCTGCCCGTCCGCAGGCCGGCCGCCACCACGCCGAGGAACAACAGGGCGAACGACAGGCTCAACGAGTAGGAGAACTCGCCAGCCAATGTGGACAAGATGTTGCCCCCATAGATGGAGAAACTGGGCTCGAACAGGAACGGCAGGGTGCCTGCCGCCAAGCCGGCCGGGATCGGGTCCCTGAAGCGGGCTAGGCGACCGAAGGCCCAGGCGCACACCGGCAGGGTCAAGGTGCCGAGCACGGTGACCAGCTTGAAGGCGACGTCGTAGGACACGACGGCGTTGAACAGGACGGTGATGAGTCCGGGGAGAGGGAAATAGAAGGTGTAGACGGGAAAGCCGTCGTACCAGTCCGGATCCCATCCCGTCAGCTGCCCATGGGTGAGGAGGTGGGACTTCATGAAGGCGGGCAGAATGACGTGGGCGCCCGTGTCACCGCCTGCGGTGGTGGTGTTGGCCAAGAGCAGGGACGGGTGCAGTTGGCTGAGGGCCACCAGCGTCACCCCGACCACCACGACCAGATTCGCCCATCCAGGCCACGCTGGCCGTCCGACCAGCCGGGACCAGGCGCCAGTGCCGGTCTGGCCACCGCCGGTCGGGCTCTCAACGGGTTTGGCCTCGAGGGGCCGGGTCCCAACCGAGGCGGTCATCTCAGAAGGGCGGGCCGGTGAGGCCGAGCAGCGGCAGCACGACGGCGAAGGCCACGGCCACGGCGTTGAAACTGGCGTGGGCCACCATGTTCATTCCAAGCCTCCCTGTCCGGAAGGACACATAGGACAAGGCGATACCGAACAGCGCTAGCCCAAGCAGTTGGAGCGACTCGGCGTGCGCCAGTCCGAAGATCACTCCGGTGATGATGATGGCGAGGGCGGGACCCATCCACCGACCGAAGTCACCGAACAGACGGGCAAGGGCCCGAAGCAGCACCCCCCGGAAGAACAGCTCCTCGAAGAAAGGGGCACCGACGATGGTGCACACGGCGATCACAGCGAAGCCCACACCGTGCGAGCCGCCGGTCAGGCGCTGGCTCGGTCCGTTGAAGCGCTGGTTGAAGTCGTGGACGTGATGCGAGATGGGAATGTAGAGGAGGCCGATGAGGATCTGGCCTCCCACCCCGATCGGGATGCCGACGAAGTCAATCCATTTGAAGCGGAGGCCCAGGTCGCGGGCGAAGCTTTTCGTCCCTCGTACGCCCGTGGCCAGCCAGCCTGCTCCAAAGAATCCCGCCCACAGTCCGAGAAGCGTCGACACTACGTACCAGGTCGGCGGCTCATTCAGTTGGGAGATGGCAGTGAGCGAGCTCGATTTCCCCTCTATGGCAGCGGTGACGGCCACGAACACGGCCGCCACCACTTGGCCTCCGACAAAGCCCAGGGCGGCGAACAGGAGCCACATCCATGCGGCTGGACGTCCATCGGGCGCCGCCCCGGCATCGAGCTGGCGGTTGAGGGGGATGTCCGGGCCGGTGGGCGACGGTCCAGGCAGGGCTGATGTTGCCGACGCCCCAGGCGGCGGTGGTGCCGACCGACCAGGGCCCCGAGCGCCAGACGGCGGGCTCGTCTTCGATGGGCCGACCTGCGAGAGGTCGGGCTCTACAGAAGGGTCCGCTCCCTGTTCGGACCGCTCGATCACCCTGCCACGATACCGATGGAATCCCACCCGAAGGAGGCAGCCCGCAACCGGGGGGAGGGCGATGCGCCAAATGACGTGTTGTGCGCATAGCATGAAGGGGTGACTCCGCCCAACCCGAATGTGCCCGGTGGCCCGCCTGCGACTGGCGGCTCGGGACAAGATTCACCCGGTCAGAACAAAAATCGTATGGCCCTGTATGTGGTCATCGTGGTGGCGGTTCTCGCCATCCTGGTCATCCCCAACCTGTTCCACAAGACCACGACCAACACCTTGACCTACAACTCGTTCTTGTCCGACGTCTCGGGCAAGCAGGTGAAGACGGCGAGCGTCGACCAGACGACCGGAGTGATCACCGGGACATTGGCCGATGGCCGCTCCTACACGGCAAACGGCCCGAACCCGGTCACGGATTCGGAGTTGAGCGCCCTGAAGCCCCTCGGTTCCAACTACAAGTTGGTCACACCGACCACCAATCCTCTGATCGGCATCCTCGGCTGGCTGCTCCCGATCGCCATTTTGGTCGGCCTGTTCTTGTTCATCAGCCGGCGGGCGCAGGGCCAGATGGGGAGCATCATGTCCATCGGACGCTCGAAGGCCAAGCTCTACTCGACCGAGAAACCATCGACCACCTTCGGAGACGTCGCCGGCTATGACGGCGTGAAGCTCGAGATCAGCGAAGTGGTCGACTTCTTGAAGACGCCGGCCCGCTTCAAAGAGATCGGCGCCCGCATTCCGAAGGGCATCCTCTTGGTCGGCCCTCCCGGGACCGGAAAGACCTTGTTGGCCAGGGCGGTGGCCGGGGAGGCCGGTGTGCCCTTCATGTCGGTCAGCGGCTCGGATTTCATGGAGATGTTCGTCGGCGTTGGAGCGAGCAGGGTCCGAGACCTGTTCGCCACGGCCCGCAAGCAGGCGC
>PLSY01000149.1:11081-39137 GCA_003164275.1 Acidimicrobiaceae bacterium
GAGCAGACCCTCAACCAGATGCTCTCCGAGATGGACGGCTTCGATCCGACCGAGGGGATCGTGGTCATGGCCGCGACCAACCGGCCGGACATCCTGGACGCGGCCATCCTGCGCCCTGGTCGCTTCGACCGCCAGATCGTCGTCCCNNTCGACCGCCAGATCGTGGTCCCGCTCCCCGACCTCGACGAGCGCCTGCCCATCCTCCAGGTGCACTGCAAGGACAAGCGGGTCGACCCGACGGTCGACCTCGGCACCGTGGCTCGCGGCACGCCAGGTATGAGCGGCGCGGACCTTGCCAATCTGGTGAACGAGGCCGCCCTGCATGCCGTGCGACGCGGCTCCAAGGTCATCCAGAATGTGGACTTCGAGGCCTCCCGGGACCGGGTGCTCATGGGCCAGCGTCGGGACAGCCTCGTGCTCTCCGGCGCAGAGAAAGAACGGGTGGCCTTCCACGAGGGTGGCCATGCCGTCTTGGCCTACGTCCTGCCCGAGGCGGACCCGGTCCACAAAGTCACCATCCTCCCGACGGGCATGGCCCTCGGTGTGACCATGCAGCTCCCGATGGAGGAGCGCCACATCCATCCTCGCCAGGCCATCGAAGACTCGCTGGCCGTCCGCATGGGCGGCCGGGCGGCCGAACTCCTCGTCTATGGCGACCTGTCCACCGGGGCCAGCAACGACCTGGTGGGCAATACCGAGTTGGCCCGCAAGATGGTCCGAGAGTGGGGCATGAGCGACAAGATCGGCCCCATGGCGTGGGGATCCCAGGGCCAGGTCTTCCTCGGTGAGGACCTGATGCACACGAAGGACTACTCCGAGCACACCAGCCAGATCATCGATGATGAGGTGGAGATCATCCTCCGGGCCCAAGAGGAGCGGGCGCTCGAGGTCCTAGCCCGCCACAGGGGTGGCCTGGACGCCGTCGCCCGGGCCCTGTTGGACGAGGAGACGATCGACGGGGAGACGGTTGGCCGCCTGGTCGACACCGCCTACGGGTGTCCCGTGCATGAGCACGGCGTGAAGTCCGTCCCTCCCATCTTCGTCGCCTCCCAACACGGTCCCACCGGGTCGGGGAATGTCGACGGTCCTCCTGGAGAGACCACGAACGGCACCGGGCCCGAGGGTTCGAGCGATGCCGACACCGTGCCAGCCGGCTCGAGCACCAGTGGGAGCTCGGCCGACAACGGCGTGTCCCACGCCGTCGATCAGACCGGTGCCACCCAGCCGACGGGGCAGAAGCAGCAGCCGACGGACACGCCGGTGGGCTCGCCGTGGCCCCCGCCCCCGCCGCCCCCAGGACACTGGCCCCAGGCCCCTTCACCCCTGCCGGCCCAACCAGCCCCAGGGCACTGGCCGACCCAGTCGCCATGGCCCCCTCCTCCTCCCCCGCCAGCCTCCAGCTGAGCCGCGACTGAAGTCGCCACGGACCGACTACGAGGGTCGTTCTCCGACTCGCCGGGCTTTCCGTGACACGGTGCAAAGGACGCAGGTTCGAGTGGCCGGCCGAGCTCGCAGCCGGTCATCGCTGATCACTCCTCCGCACGCCTCACAGATGCCATAGCCCCCGGCCTCCAGACGTAGGGCGGCGTCTTCCAGCTCGGCTAGGTAGCCATCAGCCACGGCCATCAGGGCCGCCAACTGAGCCCGTTCGAAGGCGACGGTCGATCCCTCCGGATCGTGTTCGTCGTCCACGTTTGCGTCCGCCGACCCGGTAACGATGGCATCGAACTCGGCTCTCATCGAGGCCAGACGGAACCTTGTGTCCTCGCGCTCACCGTCGAGGATCTGGTGTGCTTCGCGCTCTTCCATCTTTCCTGTTCCCGATCGTCGGCCCGTAGGCTATTGGTGTGATCGCCGATCGACTCCGTACCCGAGGCATCGAACTTCCACCCGTCTCGCGCCCGGTAGGCAACTATGTCTCGTCCGTGGTGGTCGACGACATGATCCACATCGGCGGGCATGGACCGGTGAACGGGAGCGAGATCGTGCGAGGCAAGGTGGGTGGCACGCTCTCACTCGATGACGGCAGGCGGGCCGCCCGGCTCACCGGGCTCTCGATCCTCGCCACCCTGGCCGAGGACCTGGGCGACCTCGACCGGGTCCAACGCATCGTCAAAGTGTTCGGCATGGTCAACGTCGCACCGGGGTTCGCCGACACCCCCGCCGTCATCGACGGATGCTCGGACCTCCTGGTCGAGGTGTTTGGAGAGGCAGGCCGACACACCCGCAGCGCCGTCGGACTGGCCGAGTTGCCGTTCGGGATCGCCGTCGAGATCGAGCTCATCGCCCGGATCAGAACGTCCTGAGTTCGCAAGCAGGGTGAGGGAGGGATCGATGCCGACCCTCCTCCCAAACCGTCGAACCGGTCATCGCTACCCGCTCCCTGTCCATGTCTGGAGAACTGCCCCGACGAGATGACCGGGCAAGTTCGGCGAAGTCGTGCCCTCAAGCGTCGGCTGGCACCGAAGCGTGTGTCCATGTGGCCTTCTGCCATCGCGGGTCAACGGTTTCGTCTTGGGCCGTAGCCCGGCGACGAGTTGCAGGTCAGATCCTCCGATGGATCCTTGCTCGAGCAGACGGGCACCTTCTCGAGCGAGGTTGAGTGCTGCGTCGACGTCCCGGTCCTCTCTCAGCCCGTCAACTGGAATCCCGTCGATGACACGATGCCAGCCGCCCCGCTCGGCCCGTTGTCCTCTTCGACGTTGACAGGCTCCGAGGAGGTGACGACCACGGTGGCCAGCGTGCCCAGGTTCTTTCCGTCGAGGACGACAAGATGACCCGGAGCCAGGGTGACCATGGCGATCGGACGGGTCGCTCCGAGCGGAGTGATCGTGACCGCCGCCGGGCCCTGTCCGGGATCGGCCACGGCCAGGGAGTTCACTGCGGCGTTGGCCGTGCCCGGCGCCGTGGCTGTGCCTGGGGCCGGTACAAGCCAGTGCCGGCCAACCGAAACGGTGCCCGACGACGCCCCCCACACCGGTGGGCTGGCTCCCGCTGCGGCTTGCACCGACCGTCCGACGACGATCGGTGCGGTGGCCGAGAAGGTCGTTGCGAAGGGCACCTGCTGCGGGAGGCCCGCTGTTCCCGAGGCGGTGAAGACGGTGAGCGAGAGCGGCGGCAGCACGATGTGCCGAGGGAGAACCGAGCCCGATGAGAGGCCAAAGGTGGCGGTGGCGTCAACGGGCGTGGTGGCCGGGTTGGCCAGGTAGAAGTCGATGGTGGCCTTCGCCGTATTGGTCGTCTGGGCGAACCTCCATACCTCGGACAGAGCCGGAGAACCGAGCCGGAGAGACAGCCCACCGTTGGCGCCCGACGACCATTGCTGGAACTCGGTACTGACGAGCGAACCCGACAGGGCGGTGACCGAGGTGGCAATGGCTGCCTGCGCCTGGACGAAGTCGCCGACGTTCTCCTCCACCATCGAGCCGGCGGGGACGACGAGCCCCTGGTAGGCCTGGGGCGTTACGACCCCGGTTGTGGTGAGGAACGAGATGCTGACCACCGCTCCGGTGGCCGTCGGATTGAACAAGGTGAGGGTGAGGGTGTCCCCGGTAGTCGTCGACCCTCCGGCGAACGACCAGGAGCCCGAGGTCACCGAGGCACACGGCGCCGTGCTCCATCCGTTCGGACCCGACACCACCTGGGTCACAACTACGCCGCCGCCGGCGAAGACGAACGACGAGGCGTTGTTTCCCGCCGGTAGGCCGGTGGCCGGGTTGATCGCCGCCGTGCCATGGGCGGGGACGGCTACCGGGGTATGGACCGTCGGAACGGCAGCGCCGCTCGCCGCCGGTCCAATGGTGGTCATTGTCCCGGTGACCACCTTGGCGGTGGAGTTGGTCAGGTAGATCGTCGTGGCGGCGGCCGTGCCCGCCCCGGCCGCGCAGAAGGCCGAAGAGGACACCGCTCCGGCCGGAGCCACGGGAACGGCGTCGGTCGGCGTCGGCGCCGGGTTGGACGATGACACCGGATCCAACGCGGCGATGATGGCGATCCCGACCACCACCACGGCGACAGAGATGATGACCGCCCACCTCCCCTGGGCCGGCGGCACGCTAGGACGACGGGCCCGGAGCCCTGGGGTGGTGGCCTGTGCTGCTCCGTCGCCTTCGTCGGGACTCCGCCCCTCTGCGGCTACCGGGATCTCCTCCTCGCTCACGACAGCGCCTCGACCGGGTCCGGCATCGGAGCCTGTTCGTCCTCGGCCGTCGCCTCGTCGGCTCGCCGGACCCGACGGCGTCGGATCAGGCGGCGCCTGGTAGCCACGCCCCCCACCCGGGTGGAGAGCAGGAAGGCGATGGCGACAAGCCAGGTGAGGACGGAGACGAGCAGTGACACCGGGGCGATCCATCCGCCCGAGAAGCTGAGCGTGGCGACGGTGGGTGACCGCACCTCATATTTCGCTGCCCACCCGAACGATGACGACCGCACGGCTGTCCGGCCGCTCGAACCCGACAGGGACCACCGCCCGGCCGGAGCGAGCGAGGCGAACACGGTGCCGGCCTTCAGCGGGCCGGTGAAGGACCTAGAGGCGATGGGACCAGGCAGTACGGGCACGGCCCCGGTGACCAGGCTCGAACCCGGCGGCTGGGTGAGCATCGAGGACGCTGACGATGGGGTCGCCGTGGTGCCGCTGGCCGTCACCTCGGCGCGTGAGGGAATCCAATCGGAGTTGGCATAGACAGTGATACCGGTCCCCGACAGGACGGGGCTCAAGTCGAGTTGCCGACCGAGAGCGGGCACCAGGTCGTTCGGGACCGGATAGAGCTCCGGGCTCTGTTCCCCGCTGATCTCGGGGGCGAGAGACGTCAAGACCACGACATAGCGGACCCCCGATGGTGCGAGCATCCGACCGAGCTGATTGGTGCGCCCGCTCCGGGCTAGGTTCACCGCCGTCGACAGGGCCGCGGCCGGCCCCGCTCCGGCTGCGTTCCACAGCCACCGGGCATCAGGGGCGCCGTCCTCGGAGGTGGCATAGGACAGTCCGTCGCCCGACGCCCATGAGCCCTGATTGAGCGACCGGGTGTCTCCCAACCAAAGGACCCGGAACGACCCCGAAGCGGCCTTGGCGTGCATCCAGGCCACCGACTGCCTGAAGTCGTTCGTCGGCAGGTCCCAGCGCCCGGGGGCAGCGGAGAGCACCGTCGGCACGGCTCCGAGGATCACCGCTCCGGTGGCGAACACCGTCACCAACTGGCGCCACCCGAAGTCCGCGGCCCGCAGATCCTCCTCGAATGCGGCGACCCCGAGGCCGATCGCTGCGGCCATGGCCGCGGCCGCCGGGGCCAGCAGCACGAGCGGATCGATGACCAGGCTGCCCGTCCATCCTCGGCCCATCACCCAGGCCACCAGCCAGAACACCAGGGCGATCGACCAGAACCGACCGGCCCAGCGGAACCTCGTGCCCCGGGCGAGGACCAAGGGGACGACGGCGGCAACGGCGAACCCCCAGGCCAGGGGCGAGTCCCCGATCGGCCCGACGGCAAATCGCAGCAGAGAGCCCCATGTGGCCGAGTCCGAGGCGGGAATGGGCACGCCGAACACAGAGACTGCGCCGCTACCGGCCGAGAGCACCCCGATCACCCACGGGAGACAGATGAGGGCGGCCACGAGCGTGGACCCGACAGCCAGGCGCAAGGCGCGAAGCGTCGAGGGCCAGTCCCCGAAGATGGCCGACGAGGCCACCAGGGCCAGCGCGCAGAGGATGCCGACGATCGCCGCAGCCGGGGCGAAGGAGACGAGCACGGCCTCGAGGAGCCCGAGGGCGAGTGTCTGGCGCAGCGCCGAGTGCCGGGCCGTCCAGACGGCCAGCCGGCTACCGAAGGCCGACAGCCGGCTTGCGTCCTGGAGCGAGGTCCCAGGACCCGTCGACCTGCCCGCCCCCACTGCTGGCGGCACGACGGCATAGGGCGGCGTCCCGGTGGCCCGGAAGAGTCGGGCCAGGACCCACGGGATGCCCGCATAGAGCACCATCGCCCCCCACCGCCCGAGGGCCAGCCCGTTGTAGGGGAGGGCGACGGCCAGGTACGCCAACCCGGCCACGAGGGAGGCGCGCTGGGACCCGAACGGGCGAAGGAGGCGTACGACCCCCCAGGCGCCAAGGGGCAGACAGGCGAAGATCAGGACCTTCTGGGTCAGGCCCATGGCCCCGAAGAGGACGGTGCCGGCCAACCCGGCCAAGGCCAGGGCCGGCGTGGCCGGAGCAGTCGTTCCCACCCCCGAGGGGTGCCACCCGGTGCCGAACTGTGCCCAGGTGGATGACCAGCTCGGGAAGGGCACGAACTGGCCAACCGCGGGGAGCCGCCCCGAGATCACCCCACGGCTGCCGATCAGCACCACCACCAAGGCGATCACCCAGGCCGTCACCCGGACCCGCCCACTGAGCCGGCCGCGTGTCGGCGGGGCCGGCTCAGCAGGTCGTGGCGTCGGTGCCGGTGCCACGTCGTGTTCGGCCGAGTCGTACTCCTCGGCGTCGGCGGCCGCGGCCAGCTCGTCGGCGTGGGCCCCGTGGAAACCGTGCTGGAAGACGCGACGGCCGTAGGTGGAGAGCCGGGCGCTGCCCCCTATCTGGAGCAGGCGGATCTCCTTGTCCCCCAGCCGCCTGTGGCCCTTCAGCACCTTGCGCTCACGACGGATGGAACCGAGGTGCCCGAGGTTCCACCGCCAGGCCCTGGACACGGCCCTCGCCCGAGCCCGGTTGCCGGCCAGTTCGGCGACGATGATCTCGGCCAACGTCAGCACGACGATCTGGGGCACCACCCTGATCAGGCTGAACAGCCCGTAGCACTTGAGCACGGCCAGGAGCTCGTGACGGCGCTCGAGCTCCTGCAAGGTGGGTGGGCGGGTCGCCAGCTCGGCGTCGGGGGACTGGTCGTCGACTCCTGCGAACAGTCCGGGATCGAGCGGGCGGGCCCCACCGGCCAGCATCTCCCGGTGGCGGATGCGGGCGTCGGGGGCGACGATGATGCGGGCTCCGACCACCTGGGCTCGCCAGCACAGGTCGAGGTCCTCCCCCATGGCCACGATGGAGGGGTCGAACCCGCCGAGCTCCTCGAAGAGGTCGGCTCGGACCAGCGTGACCCCACCCGGGGCCACGAAGACGTCCCGGACGGCATCGTGCTGGCCGTGGTCGATCTCGTGGGGCTGGACCCGGTCCACGACCGATCCGGCCTTGTCGACAGTCATGCCCACGTGTACCAGGCGCTCAGGGTCCTCCCAGCTCACGACCTTGGGAGACACGATGCCGGCGTTCGAACGGAACGCCTCTTCCACCATCAGGTGGACTGCATCGGGGAACAGGGCGACGTCGTCGTGGCAGAACAGGAAGTAGGCGGCGCCATCCACCATGGTCCGCACCTCGTTGGCCGTGGCCCCGAACCCCCGGTTCTGCTCGAAGTGGCGCACATAGGCCGTAGGCAGGACAGCTGCCACCCTGGCCGGCAGGTCCTCGTCGCTGCCCACATCGAGGACCAGGACCGATAGCTCCGCATAGTCCTGCGAGGCCAGTGACGCCAGCGTCTCTTCGAACCACGGTCCAGGATCGTGGGCGACGACGACAGCGACCACCGGCGGAGCCAGTGTGTCCATCAGGGGTCAGAGGCTAATGGCAATCGACCCCGAGTTGGTGTCTTGCCGGCCCGATTCGTCGCAGAACCGGACCGCTCGGGGGTGCTTGCAAATGTTTATCATTACAGATACACTTGTATTCACCATGAGGCGTCCAGAGCGACCCCGACTCTGGTCAAACACCCCGGAGCCGGAGCCCTGCGCCTCTCACGACCAACAGAGGAGACACCATGCCCGAGATCCCGACCGACCTCACCAAAGCAGCCAAGGACCTCGCCGCCGTGGCCAAGGATGCCGGCTACGTCGTCATCGGGGCCGGCGTGCTCGGCTTCCAGCAGGCCCAGGTCCAGCGCCAGGAGTTCATGAAGCGCCTGGGCGACCCGAAGGCCGGCCTCGAGGAGCGGGTGAACGCCCTGCGCCACGACCTGAACCAGGCTCTCCACAGTGTGGACACGACCGTCGAGGGCGCAATGGAGCGTTTCGAGGAGATCATCGAGCGCCTGGAGGCAGCCGTAGCGCCCTTGGAGGACCGTCTCCCGGCCAGCGCCCGGGACCTGGCCAAGCAGGCCCATGTGCAGGCCAAAGAGGCTCGCACCCAGCTGCGCACCATGATCACGACGGCTGCGGCCTGACCCACCAGCTCGGAGCCGTGCTCCGAGCACCCGGATGGAACGAGAGAGGGCGACCCGCTTCACGGGTCGTCCTCTCGTCCGTCCCGAGGTCAGTCGGCGTGCTCTCGCCAGTACGCCAGCACGTCGGCCAGCGTGTCGTCCAGCGGGATCTCGGGCTTCCATCCTGTGGCGGCCATGAGCCGTCCGGGGTCACCCCTCAGCACCGGCACCTCGACGGGCCGCATCAGCTCCGGGTCGTTCTCGAACGCCAGGGTTGTTCCCGCCAGGGCCAAGAGCCCGTCGGCGATCTCTCGGATGGCCACATCCTGGCCCGAGCAGACGTTGTAGACCTGACCGGGCTCGCCCGACTCGATGAGCAGGCGATAGGAGCGGACCACGTCCCGGACGTCGGTGAAGTCCCGACGGGCCGACAGGTTCCCGACTGGGATGGTCTCAACCCCTCGCCGATCTGCCTCGACGATCCGCTTGGCCAGGGCCGGGACGGCGAAGTTCGGGCTCTGACCGGGTCCGATGTGATTGAACGGGCGGACGGTGATGACGTGCTGACCGTGGCCGAGGAAGGCCTGGGCCACGAGTGCCTCGCTGGCGAGCTTGGAGGCGGCGTACGGCGTGAGGGGCGCGGTGGGCGATGCCTCGGTGAGGGGGAGCTGGGACGGGTCGGTGACCGCCCCGTAGACCTCGGCCGAGCTCGTCACAAGAACTCGCGGGTCGCTCCCGCACTGCCGGGCGGCGGCGAGCAGGACCCCTGTGCCGATCACATTGACCTCGAGCACGCGAAGGGGCTCGACCCAGGACTGGCCGACGTGGGTCATTGCTGCCAGGTGGTAAATGGCCTCGGGCTGGGCGTCGGACACCGCGGCCAAGAGGGCAGACGGGTCGGTGACGTCGACCTCTTGGTCGATGGACACGACGGTGTCGTCAAGGCTGCGTAGGTGGTCGGCGAGCCAGTGGCCAACGAAGCCGCCGCCGCCTGTGATGAGGGAGCGCACGACGGCTCACCCTACTGGTTCTCAGCCGCCCCGGGCATTTCAAGCCCTGTCGGTCAGCGGGCGGCCGCGTGTCGATAGGCCTCCATGTGGCGCGCCGCGCTCTCGTCCCAACTGTGCCGGGAGGCAATGGCGAGGCCACGCTCTCGTCGATCATCGTCGGCCTGGCTCCGCTCCCCCGCTCCGGTGAGCTCGGCCTCGATGGCCGCGGACAGGGCGGTGCGGTCGCCGGGGGGGACGAGCACACAGGCGTCACCCGCCACCTCCTCCATGGCCGTGCCCGAGGTGGTCACGAGCCGCGCCCCGCAGGCCAGGGCCTCCAGGGCCGGCAGGCCGAACCCCTCGTACAGGGCCGGATAGACGACCGCCGTCGCCGAGCGCAGGAGGGCGGGGATGGCCTCGTCGGCGACGTAGCCGGTCCGCACGATCCGGGGCGCCAGCCCGGATGCGTCGATGGCCAGGTCTACCTCGTCCGCACCCCACCCCGCGCCTCCGGCCAGCACCAAGAGGGCGTCGGGGTGTCGGCCGGCGACCTCGGCGAACGCTCTGATCAGCGAGGGCACGTCCTTGCGGGGCTCGAGGGTGCCGATGAAGACCAAGAGGCGAGCCGAGCCGATGAGGCGCCCGTCGATGGCGGCAAGCGTCTCGGCATCTGCGCCCGGTGTGGGCTCGTCGGGATGGAACCGGCCCGTGTCTACCCCGTGGGGAGCGACAAAGACCTGGGCGTCCACCCGACACCAGCGGCGGAGCTCCTCGGCCGTCACCTGGCTCGGGCAGACGACGGCCGCCGCTCGGCGAGCAGCCACCTTGATAGCCCGTTTGAAGAGGAACACCTTCGACCGCTCGTGCCACTCGGGGGCCTCGAAGAAGCTGAGGTCGTGGACGGTCACCACCCTCGGCACCGACGACCACTCCGGCATCGTGTAGTGGGGGCCGTGATGGACCGAGACGCGGGCGCCGGTGAGCAAGCTCGGCAGTCGGATCTGCTCCCAGGCCAGACGAAGGGGGCGAGATGCCGGGGCGTCGGCCACCACCTCTTGTCCCGATGTGGCCAAGGACCAGCGGGAGGCGTCGGACCGACGGGCCATGACCACGAGATCAGCGTCGGGGCGTCGGGCCAGGGCGGTGACCAGTTCCATCGTGTAGTACCCGGCGCCGACCGGCCTGGCCGGAACGGCCGAGACGTCGACGGACAGGCGCAGGACCGGCTCAGCCACGTCGCTCCCCTCGGGACGCGCCGGCCTCGCTCCAGACGGCCAGGTGGCGCTCAGCGATGTTCGACCAGGTCAGCTCCGCCGATCGGGCCAGACCCAGAGCCTGCAGCCGGGAGCGGATCCCGTCGTCGGTCGCCACCTGGAGGATCCCCTCGGCGATCGACTCCACGTCACGGGGATCGATCTGGTAGGCCGCCCCGGCCGTGCTGGGTAGTGGACTGGCCACCACCGGGGTCCCCATGGCCATGGCCTCAACCGGCGGGAGCCCGAAGCCCTCGATGAGCGGGACGTAGGCCAACAGGCGGGCCATGGCGTAGAGGGCGGAGAGCTCGGTGGGCGAGACCAGTCCGGCAAGGATGACCCCCGCCTCCGGCCGGATCCGCTCCCCCCACCCAGTCGGGCCGACCAGGACCAACGGCCACGGGTCCGGCAGCTGTTGACGAATGCTCCCATACGCCTCGATGAGTCGGGCCTGGTTCTTCCTCGGCTCCAGGGTGCCCACACTCAAGAGGAACGGGCCGTTGACGCCGATGTGGGACAAGAGGGCACCGGCCGCCGCCATGTCCGGCGGCGGGAGATGGTCTGAGCCCATAGGGATGGCCGTGATGGCATCTGGCGGTGCACCCGCCTCGATCAAGTCGTCGGCCACTACGTCAGCCGGCACGATGAAGCGGTCGGCCCTCGCCAGAGCCCTCCGGAGGGCGTGTTCGTGCCAGGCCCGCCCCCGATCAGGGTACGCCTCGGGGATCCGTCGCCAGAGCAGGTCGTGGACGGTCACGACGAGGGCGGAGCGCCCGGGCTCCATGGTGGACAGTGAGGTGGCGTGGAGCACGTCGAAGCTGGTGGGGGTCCGCAGGATCCCGTAGTCCCAGGCGCGGGTGAGCGCAGGACCGGGCAGCCAGGAGCTTCGCAACGGGTAACCGAGGTCGGCCAACGGATCGGGGGCGCCGCGCGGGCCCGTCGGCCGACTGGCCGCGAGTTCGATGACGGGACGCTCTGCCCCCACCATGGCGTGCATACCCTGAAGAAGGCCATGCACATAGGTGCCGATGCCCCCCGAGGCCTTGCGTCGGAGCTGCTCGACCATGACCAGCACCCGGAGGTCGCTCACGACGGCGCTCCCGACGATGGGCGGTGGCCGTCCACCGGCCGGGCCGACACCGCCTCCCGGTAGATGGCGTCGAGGCCGGCGGCACACGCCTCCCAGCTGAACTGCCTACTCCGTCGGCGGCCCCTCGCCACCAGCTCATCGACGGACGAGCCGCCCTGGAGGACCCATCCGATGGCCGCGGCCAGTCCGTCTGTGTCCCCGGGGTCGACCAACAGGGCCCCGTCCCCGACCACCTCGGGCACCGCACCAGCCTCCGTCGCCACCACCGGCACACCTTCGGCCATGGCCTGGAGGGGTGGGAACCCGAACCCCTCATAGACCGACGGGTAGGCCAACATGGCTGCCTGGCGGAGGGTGGCGGCCAGCTGCGCGTCTTCGATGTACCCGGACCGCACGATGCGGGCCCTGGCCGGCGACTGGGCGCACGCCTCCTCGAACTGGCGGGTGCCCCATCCGTCACCGCCCACCACTACAAGGGCGACGTCCGGGCAATCGGCGGTGGCCGACGCGAAGGCTGACACCAAGAGCGGATAGTCCTTGCGAGGCTCGATCGTCCCGATGGCCAGCACATATCGCCCGCATCCCTCGGGCAGTTGGAAGCCGAGGTCCTCGGCGCCAGTGCTGGCCGGGAGGGCCGGGATCCCAAGATGGACGGCCCGGACCCGCTCGGAGTCGATACCGAGCTCGGCGACCGCTTGGTCGGCCACGAACTGCGACGGGGTATGGACCCATGCCCCGTCGGCCACCGCCCGCCTGATCAAGTCGGGAAAGGCCAGGGTCGGCGGGTCGCAGAGCTCAGGGAACAGCATGACGGCCAGGTCATGGACGGTGATCACCCGGGCCGCCCACCGCGTCGGCGGGACCACGAAGTTCGAGCCGTGGACGACATCATGGCGACCGATGAACCACTCGACCGCAGGCCGGTTGAAACGTGACCAGCTGGCAAGGAGAGGTCGGGCGGGCATGGCCCGTTGGCGGACCGCAACCCCGGTGGGCACGAGGTTGGCGATGCCACGACGCCGGCGCCAGCTGATGGCGAAGGCGGAAATGGCCAGGTCCTGACGCTCGACCAACCCGGACAGCGCTCCGGCACAGAAGGCGCCGACCCCGGTAGGGCGGCCTAGCAGGGGGGTGGCGTCGACTGCGACAGCGAGCCGCTCCGAGTCGGCGGTGGCAGATCGCTCCGGCGGCACCCTGGGAGCCTTGCACATCGCCAACCAAGGCCAGTGACGCACCGTCGGCAGGTAGCCTGCCCCGATGAACAAACCAACCACGGGCCCAAAGGACCGACCCGGATGATCGCCGCCCTGGCCGGGGGCGTGGGGGCCGCCCGCCTGCTCCGGGGGATGGTGGAGGTGGTCCCAGCTGGCGACATCACGGCCATCGTCAACACCGGAGACGACACCGACCTCCACGGGCTCCATATCTCCCCCGACTTGGACACGGTGATGTATACCCTGGCCGATGCCATCAACTCCGAGACCGGCTGGGGCCTCGCCGGCGAGAGCTGGCAGGTCATGGAGTCCCTCGGCAAGCTTGGGGGCGTCACGTGGTTCAACCTCGGCGACAAGGACATCGCCACCCACTGCTACCGCACCCAGCGGTTGAGTGAGGGAGCCACCCTGGGCCAGGTGACCGCGGAGTTGTGCGCCTCGTTCGGCGTGGACGTCCGGCTGCTCCCGGTGACCGATGACCCTCTTCGCACCCGGCTGCAGCTGGCCGACGGGCCCGAGGTCGGCTTCCAGGAGTACTTCGTGCACCTTCACCACGACGTGGCCGTGGCCGACGTCCGCTTCCAAGGGGCGGAGGCGGCAGCGCCCGCCCCCGGGGTCTTGGAGGCACTGGCCGAGGCGGAGGCGATCGTCGTGTGCCCATCGAACCCTGTCGTCTCGATCGGCCCCTTGCTCGCCGTTCCCGGCCTGCTCGAACAGCTCAGCACCCTCCGGGACCGCGTCATCGGCGTTTCACCAATCATCGCCGGGTCGGCATTGAAAGGCCCGGCAGATCGACTCCTGCGGGAGATGGGCTTCGAGTCCTCGGTGGTCGGGGTGGCCCGCTGGTACGCCCCGTGGATGGGCACACTGGTCATCGACGAGGCCGACGCCGACCTGGCCGGGACGGTGGAGTCCGAAGGGCTGCACTGCATCGTGACCCCCACCGTCATGTCGACGGTCGAGCGCTCGGCCGAGCTGTCACGAACGGTCCTCCATGCCATCTGACCCGGCGGTGGACACGGGGCCTGGCGGGCCGGTAGGCCTGTCCGTCTACCCGGTGACCGGTCTCGGTGAGGTGCGGGCCGGAGCGGACCTCGCCGGGCTGCTCGCCGCGACACTTGTCACCGGAGCAGCAGCGCAGGCCTCTGTTCCCGGAGGCCTCGCCGACGGAGACGTGCTCGTCGTGACCCAGAAGGTGGTGTCGAAGGCCGAGGGTCGCATCGTGGCCATCGACGCCGATGACCCAGAGGCGAAACGTGCCCTGGTGGAGAGTGAGTCCGTGCGGGTCCTGCGTCGCAGGGGAGACCTCATGATCACCGAGACCCGCCATGGGTTCATCTGCGCCAACGCCGGGGTCGACCTGTCCAACGTCGATGCCGGAACGGCCGCTCTCTTGCCTCTCGACTCGGACCGGTCGGCCCGTCGCATCCGGGAGGTCTTGGAACACCAGTATGGGGTGTCCGTCGGCGTCGTCATCTCGGACACCTTCGGACGCACGTGGCGACGAGGTGTAACCGACATCGCCATTGGGGTGGCCGGCATCGCCGCCGTCATCGACCTGAGGGGCACCCCGGACGCCACGGGACGGATCCTCGAGGCGACCGAGGTGTGCGTGGCCGACGAGTTGGCCAGCGCGGCCGAGCTTGTCATGGGCAAAGACCGGGGAGTCCCAGCCGCCGTCCTGCGTGGCGTCGACCCCGGCTGGTTCCGGCCAGCCTCGGTGGCCTCAGAGATCGTGCGTCCTCCGTCCGAGGACCTTTTTCGCTGATCGCTGGTCGGTTCCGGGCCTACTCACCGACCCCCCGGACGGCCTCGGCTGAGCGTCAGCCGACGTCGTGGAGGTCGACCATGAAGATCAGCGTCTCGTTCGGGCCGATGACCCCGCCCGCACCCCTCTGCCCGTATCCGAGGTGCGGAGGGATGGTGAGCTGACGGCGCCCGCCGACCTTCATGCCGGCGACGCCCTGGTCCCAACCGGCAATCACGTGTCCGGCGCCGAGTGGGAACGAGAACAGCTCACTCCGGCTCCACGAGGAGTCGAACTCCGCCCCTGTGGACCATGCGACACCGACGTAGTGGACGTTGACCGGCTGTCCGGGGACAGCCTCGGGACCGTCCCCGATCTCGATTTCCTCGATGACCAACTCGCCCGGAGGCGGCCCGTCGGGAACGGTGACGGTGGGTTTCGTGTCAGATGCCATGGCTACGACTGTAGATGGCCGCTCGGCCTTGGCGGAACTCCTCAGCGACCGCGACCCGAGCCCTGTGATCCGGACGATCCGCGCTTCGCTCCGACCGGTCCTCCACGCCGTTGGCTGCCTCCGGCCTGTCCCCCGCCGGCGTGGCCGTTCGCCGTCCGCGGCTTGCCTGGCGTTCCTGGCTTGCCGAACCGTGCCGGCTTGCCGGGCTTGCCTGCAGGCTTCGACCGTTTTTCCCAGGTTCCCGAACCCGAAGGCGTCCGTGGGCCGCTCGACTGGTCAGATGAGCCACGGCCCGAGCCGCCGTCACCGCTGTGTCCGTTTGAAGAAGAGCCGTTGCGAGACGAGGCCGGACGCCCCTTCCACGGCTTGCCCGTTCGCCTCGAGCGGTCCCCGCCACGACCACTGTTCGGGCTGTCCGAGCCGCGATGCTCGTCGCGGGCAGGCTGGACCGGACGACGCTTCGGTGGCTCACCGAGGACGGCCGTAATGGCCGAGATGTCCGGGTGGGTGGTCCCAAGGGACACACCGAGGTCCCGCTGGAGCCGCTTCACGGCACTGGCCTTGTCCGGCGTGACGAAGCTGACGACGACGCCGGTGGCCCCGGCCCGGGCCGTGCGGCCCGAGCGGTGGACGTAGTCCTTGGAGTCGGCCGAGGGATCGAAGTGCACGACGGCGTTCACGCCGTCCACGTGGATACCTCGGGCAGCGACGTCGGTGGCCACCAAGGCGTCGACGGCGCCGCGAACGAACGAGTCGAGTGCCCGCTCGCGTTGCTTCTGGCTTCGATCGCCGTGGATGGCGGCGGCGCGTACGCCACGCTGCTCCAACTGGCGGGCGATGCGGTCGGTGCTGTGCTTGGTGCGACAGAACACGATGGTCGGACCGGCGGCGGCTACGATCTCGGCCGTCTTCTCCACCCGGTCACCGGACTGGATCTTCCAAAACATATGGACAGCGGCGCTGGTGTCGTCCTCGTCCACTTCGAGCTCGTGGCGGGCCGGATCATGCTGGTAGCGGCGGACCAGGACGTCGATGTCGCCGTCCAGGGTGGCCGAGAACAGCAAGGTCTGGCGGTTCTCCGGGGTCAGGTCCAAGATGCGGCGCACATCAGGGAGGAATCCCATGTCCGCCATGCGGTCGGCCTCGTCGATGACCACGATCTCGATGGCATCGAGGCGCATGCTGCCGCGCTCGATCAGGTCACCGAGGCGGCCCGGGCAGGCCACCGCCACATCGACGCCTCGGGAGAGCGCCTTCAGCTGGGGTCCGTATCCCACTCCTCCGTAGAACGAGTCCACCCGCAGGTTCCGGGGGGTGGCGAGTACCTGGAGCTCGGCCGCCACTTGGGCAGCCAGCTCACGGGTCGGGGTGAGCACGAGGACCCGGGGGTGCTTCGGACGAGCCGGCTTGCCGGCCAGCCTGGCCACGGCACCGATGCCGAAGGCCAGGGTCTTGCCGGAGCCGGTGGGGGCCTTTCCGCACACGTCACGGCCGGCCAGGGCATCGGGGATGGTGGCCGACTGGATCGGGAAGGGCTCGGTGATGTTCTTACGGTCGAGGGCGGCCACAATGTCCGTGGGCACGCCAAGGGAGGCGAATGAAGGCTGCAAGGGGGGCATGAGGGTACTTTCGTGCGACAGGGGAAGACACCGGGATGTGTCTAAGGGGGTGGCCTGTCGCAGACTCAGTGCACCAGGACAACCCTAGGTTAGTGCCTTTTGTGCCCTTTACCTGCGCAGAGGCGGCAATCACATGAAAAAGGCCGGCTCGCGCACCGATCGACCATGCGTCGATTGGGCGTTTCCCACCCACTTCGACCAACGCTGCCCGGGGCGCTCAGCCCTCTTCGGTGGACGCCTGGCGCTTCTCGATGAACTTGAGCACAGCGCCCGAGCCCGTGCCGAGCCCGGTCCACGAGCGCCAGCCGAGCTGGATACCCGCCCGGCTCGGGTCGAGCGCGCTCCGCTGGAGCTCCCCCGGCCGCAGGGGCTCGAAGTTGGACGTGACCTCGACGTTTGCCTGGGTCGACATCTCACGCACCAACTCGTTCACCGAGGTCTCCCGACCGGTGCCGATGTTGCAGATGAGCCCACCACCCTTGGTGGCGCCGCGCACGAAGGCGTCCACCACGTCGTCGACGTAGACAAAGTCGCGGGTCTGCTCGCCGTCGCCGAAGATGGTGATGGGTGCGCCGCGCAAGATTCGGTCGGCGAAGATTGCGACCACGCCGGCTTCGCCATGGGGATTCTGGCGGGGCCCGTAGACATTCGCCAGGGCCAAGGCCGCGAACTCGAGCGAATGGAGCTCCCGATAGGCGACGAGGTAATCGATGGCCGACTTCTTCGACACCCCGTAGGGCGAGAGCGGCCGGTGCGGCAGGGACTCCTTCAGCGGGAGCTCCGATGCGTCCGGCTCGCCGTAGAGGGTCCCTCCGCTCGCCGCGAACACGACGCGTCCGGCACCCGAGGTCCGGGCCCCCTCGAGAACCCGGAGGGTGCCGAGCACGTTCACGTCGGCGTCGAACACCGGGTCTGCCACCGACACCCTGACATCGGCCTGGGCGGCGAGATGGAACACGACCTCGGGCCGCCTGTGCCCCATCAGTTCGATGACCTCGGCGGTGCGTATGTCCATCCGGTGGAAGGTGAGCCGGCGCCCGGCATCGCCTCGGGCTTCGGCCAGGTTGGAGAGGGAGCCGGTTGACAGGTCGTCCACCACATCCACTTCGTGCCCCTCGGCCAGCAGTCGGTCGACGAGGGTGGAGCCGATGAATCCGGCACCACCGGTGACGAGCATGCGCATGCTCAGACCCCCGAGGGGACCCGCTGGCCGTCGATGACTGTTCCCGAGGCGGCAACAGCACCGGCGCCGAGAACGGAGAGGGGCCTGATCACACAGCGCTGGCCCACGATGGCACCCGGGCCGATGACCGAGCCCTCGACGGTGGCCTTGGACGCGATGCGCACGCCGGGAAGGAGGACAGAGCCAATGACCGACGCTCCCGCCTCGATGACCGATCCAGCCCCGACCACCGACTCCTCCACGACGGCGTCGGAGGCAATCGACACTCCCTCACCGAGGAGCGATCCGGAGACCGATCGGCTGGCCACGTCCACCGCACCGATCCGCCACACACCTCGACCGATGGAGGCGTCCAGCTCGGCGCCGGGCGAGGGCGGGCCGCTGCGACGGCCCGACAACAGGTCGCGATGGGCCCGGAGGTAGGCGTCCGGTGTCCCGGTATCCAACCAATACGACTCGGAGCCGAGGGCGTACAGGGTCCCCGCGTCAACCATGGCTGGGAACGTCTCCCGCTCGATGGAGACACGACGACCGGCCGGGATCCTTTGCAACACAGAGGGCTCGAACACATAGGTGCCCGCATTTATGAAGTTGGTGGGTGCCTCGTCGCGAGGGGGCTTCTCGATGAAGGCCTTCACCCGGCCCTGTCGGTCGGTGGGCACCACTCCAAAGGCGCTCGGGTCGTCCACCGGAGTGAGGCTGATGGTGGCTTCTGCCCCGCGCTGTCGGTGGAAGGCGACGAGGGACGACAGGTCGGCATCGGTCAGGACGTCGCCATTCACCACGACGAAGGTCTCGTCGATGCCTACGTGCTCAGCGGCGAACCGGATGGCTCCGGCCGTGTCGAGCGGAGTGGGCTCGACGGCATACGACAAGCGGACGCCGGCGATCGATCCACCGGGGTAGGCGTTGATGAACGCGTCTGGCCGGTAGCCGAGCGAGAGCACGGCGTCATCTATCCCGTGTTCGGCCAGATGGCCGATGACCCGCTCGATCATGGGCTGCTCCACGATCGGGAGCATCTGCTTCGGGGCAGTGAGAGTCA
Organism: Acidimicrobiaceae bacterium; assembly: GCA_003164275.1. Next base: position 29,853 of record PLSY01000149.1, read on the forward strand.
GTGGCCTGAGGCGGGTTCCTTCCCCGCCCACCAGCACTACCGCCCTCACTTGGTCGATCCGCCCGAACTCTTCGCCGTCGTGCTCGTAGTCGGTGCCGTGGTCGTGGTCGGCGTCGTGGTCGGCGGCACCGTCGTANNCGTCGTGGTCGGCGGCGTCGTGGTCGTGGTCGTTGTCGTGGTCGTGGTCGTGGTCGTGGTCGGGGCCAATGTGGTCGTCGTGGACGTCGTGCCGCTGGTCACTGCCGTGATCAGGTTGGTGATGGCATCGGCGGGAGGCTTGGGCACCGTGGCTGTGGCCGGGATGAAGGCCATGGTGATGAGCTGGCCATCGGCGAACTTAAGGTCCTCGGGCGGACCGCTTGTCTCTGTGCCCTTGGACTTGGACGTGAAGTTCGGCCAGCTGTCGACGATGACCACCCCGGGCTTGCCGGCATCCGGGGTGCCCTTTGGGCACACGTCGCCGTTGCTGTATGACGTCTTGCCCGGGTACTGCAGGGTGGTTGAGTTGAGGACCAGGCCCTTATACCCGGAAACGAACTTGCCCAGCGTGGCGTTCGAGCCCGACTCCGAGCTGTTGTTCGGAGCGATGGTCAGCACGCCGTTGCCATTGGAGACGAGGCCGGTCTTTTTCGTGTTGGTGCTCGCGGGCAGGTTTGGCTGCGTGGTGCCGCAGACATCGATGCCGAGGGCCACATGCCAGGTCTGGCTGGTCGTCGGCGGCCCGGCTGATGACGAGGTCTGATGGGTGCGCTGATAGCGGCTGAAGCCGACGAGCGAGAGACCGACGATGATGATGACCGCCAGGCTGGCGTACCAGTTGACGGGCATCTGCCCACGGTAGGTACGCCCGCCACCCGTGGTGGCCGCGCGCTCCACCCATTTTCCAGTCGAGTTGCTCGCCATGATCGGACGACACCCTACAGCCTGTGGTCGGCGCCCCTGGCCGCGGCTAACTCACGAACGGGTCATCCGGGCCGCGCAGGCCAGCCCCGCCCGGACGGCGATGCCCACGGCAACCAGGGGAAGCAGGGCCTTGCGCCAGCCCTGAGAAGAGTGGCTGGCGAATCGCAATAGTGATCGATGGTGCTCGAAGATCATCCGGTAGGGATGGCGGTCGGTAGAGACGCCCTGGACGTGGGTAACCTCGGCCCCGGGCACATACGCGACGTGCCATCCATTACGGCCGAGGCGCCAGCATAGGTCGACGTCCTCCGCGTACATGAAGTAGGTCTCATCGAAGCCGCCAACCGATTCGAAGGCCTCACGTCCGATCAGGAAGCACGCCCCCGAGACCCAGTCGACGACCTGCAGTTCGGCCTCTCCCGAACCCAGGTGAGGCTGCTGGTACGAGCGGGTGAACCGGTTGTCTGGAGCGAAGATGCCGAGCAGGGCGTGACCGGCGGCGTCGACCATGGACGGGAAGCGACGGGCCGAGGGGTAGCGCCCACCATCCGGGTTCCGGATCAGGGGTCCGACCACAGCCAGCCGGTGGTGGCTCTCGAGTGCCTCAAAGAGGGTCGCCAGCGCGCCGGGGCGGACCTCTAAGTCGGGATTGCAGACGAGCACGGTGGCGGCCGTCGTGGCTGCGGCCCCGCGATTGGCGGCCGCCCCGTAGCCGAGGTTCTGCCCGGTGACCAGTACCGCCACGTCCGGGAAGCGGGCCCGGAGGGCCTCGATCGACCCATCCGTTGACCCATTGTCAACCACCACCAGCTCGGCCGGCGATTCGGCCGACAACGATGCGACGCAGTGGCCCAGAGCCTCCCCCGACTCGTAGTTGACGACGACAACGGCAATATCTAGGTCGCGCCGATCGGCGCGTTCGGTCACGGTTCGAGCCGGGTGAATCGGTACTTGACCAGTGCCTTCAGTGCTCCGAATCCATCCCGCCAGGTGATCTTCTTCCCCTCGTCGGTCTCCCGACCGGCATAGGAGATCGGCACTTCGTAGATGCGATAGCCACGGCGGAGGACCTTGGCCGTGATCTCGGGCTCGAAGTCGAACTTGTCCGACTCGATGGTGATGCCTTGGAGGACCCGCTGGTCGAACAGCTTGTAGCAGGTCTCCATGTCGGACAGGGTCGAGGAGTAGAGGACGTTCGTGACCAACGACAAGAACCGATTGCCGATCCAGTGGAGCGGGAGCATGTTCTTGCGCTCGCCCGTGAACCGGCTTCCGTAGACCACTCTCGCCTTGCCCCTCAGGATCGGGTCCAAGAGCTTGGTCCAGTCCTCGGGGTCGTACTCGAGGTCGGCATCTTGGATCAGCACGAGGTCCCCTCGAACCGCTCCCATCCCCGTCCGGATGGCTGCTCCCTTCCCTCTGTTCTGCGGGTGGTTGATGACCCGGACGGTCGAGTCACCCACGGCGGCCAGCACCTTGTCCGTCCCATCGGAGGAGCCGTCGTCCACCACGATGACCTCGAGGTCCACCGGCAGCTTCACCGCCCTGATCCGGCGGATCACCTCGGCCACGGTGGTGCGCTCGTTGAAGACGGGCACGATGACAGAGAGCAGCTTGTAGTCGAATCGACCAGTCAGCTCGTCCCCGGGACCGGGGAAGGCGTCGCTGTCACTCATTGCAGGTTCTCTCCTTGATCGTTCCGCCGTTCCGTCGGCGCTGTCATCATTCGGCCGGCAACCGCGGCCGAACCCCGGTCTCCTCGGCCAAGAACGCCGCGGTGCGAGCCAATCCGACCTCCAGGCTGGTGGATGGCTCCCAACCCAACGCCGAGCGAGCCAGCGTAATGTCTGGACGCCTGCGGGTCGGATCATCCACCGGTAGAGGCAGGTGCACGATCGTTGAGGTCGAGCCGAGGAGCCCGACAATGGTGTTGGCCAGCTGCAACATGGTGTATTCGTCGGGATTGCCGATGTTGACCGGGCCGACGAGGTCCGAGTCGAACAGGGCGATGAGGCCCCTGACCAGATCTTCGACGTAGCACAGGCTCCTCGTCTGGGTTCCGTCCCCGTAGACGGTGAGGGCCTCGCCGCGGAGGGCTTGCAGGAGGAAGTTGGACACCACCCGGCCGTCGTCGGGCCGGAGGCGTGGCCCGTAGGTGTTGAAGATCCTCACGATGGCGACGTCGGTCCCCAACGTCCGATGGTGGCCCATGACGAGGGCCTCGGCGAACCGCTTCGCCTCGTCGTAGACGCTCCTCGGGCCGACCGAGTTGACGTTGCCCCAGTAGCTCTCGGGTTGCGGATGGACATTGGGCTCGCCGTACACCTCGCTCGTGGATGCGAGGAAGAAGCGCGCGCCGTTTCGCTCGGCGAGCTCCAGTCCCAGCCGGGTTCCCTCGCTGCCGACCGCCAGGGTCTCGAGCGGGAGGGCCAAGTAGTCCGGTGGCGATGCCGGGCTGGCCAAGTTGAACACCCCGGTCACCGTTCCGTCGACAGGTATGGATTTCGAGACGTCCGACTCGATCAGCGTGAACCCGGGGTGGCCGTCCAGGTGGGCGATGTTCGACCGGCGGCCGGTCGAGAAGTCGTCAACGCACACGACCTCGTCGCCGCGTGCCAACAGCTGGTCGCACAGATGGGAACCGAGGAAGCCACCGCCACCCATCACCACCAGTCGGCCGGTCATCGTCGCCCGATCCCGGTGTACTCGAAGCCCAGCCTTCGCAACTGTGCCGGGTCGAGCAGGTTGCGGGCATCGACCACCACCGGCGTGGCCATGGCCTCTCGCACCTTGGTGAAGTCCAGCCATCGGAACTCGTCCCACTCGGTGAGCACGACGGTAGCCACTGCGCCCTTGCAGGCCCCGTAGGCATCGGGGAATGCCCTGACGAGTTTGGCGACATCGTGGTCATCGTGGTCGATGACCCGATCGAGTCCCTCCACCAGGCCTGATTTCTGGCCGTTGGCGACTGCCACGGTCGGATCGAAGGCCTGCACGATCGCCCCGCCTTCGACCAGGCGTCGCACCACTTCCACGGCGGGAGAGTTGCGCAGGTCGTCGGTCCCGGCCTTGAACGTGAGACCCAGCACGGCAATCACCGCGCCCTCGAGCTCGTTGCCCACTGCGGCCTTCACCTTGTCGACCACGCGGACGAACTGCTCGTCATTCGTCTTGATGGCGCCTTTCAGGAACGAGAAGTCGTAGCCCGCCTGCTCGGCGATGTAGACGAGTGCCCTGGTGTCCTTCGGGAGACAGCTTCCGCCCCAGCCGGGGCCGGGGCGGAGGTACTCAAAGCCGATCCGCTTGTCATAGCCGAGCCCGAGAATGACATCTCGGACGTCGGCTCCCACAGCCTCGCACAGACCCGCCACCGCATTGACGAAGCTCAGCTTGGTGGCCAAGAAGGCGTTCGATGCGTATTTGATGGTCTCAGCGGTGGCGGCGTCGGTGATCAACAAGGGAGCGTGCGTTCCGGCAAACAAGTCACCCACCGAAGCCGCCGCCGCCTGGTCGTCGGCGCCGACGACGATGCGTTCGGGGTGGAGGCTGTCCGGCACAGCCGTACCTTCCCGCAGGAACTCGGGGTTGGAGACGACCTTCACGTCGTGGCGACCGAGAACCCGTTCGACCACCAGGGTCGAGCCGACAGGAACGGTCGACTTGTTCACGATCACCGTCCCGGGGGTGAGGTGCGGCCCTATCTCCGCCGCCACTGCTTCCACGTAGGAGAGGTCGGCCGAACCGTCGTCGCCCTGAGGGGTGGGTACGCACAAGAACACGAAATCTGCTCCCTCGACGGCCGCGGTGGCGCCGACCACGAACCGCAGACGACCCGCAGCCTGGCCCTCTTTCACCAGATCTTCGAGGTGCTCTTCGACGATGGGGATCTTCCCGGCCTCCAGCATTGCGACCTTGGCCGGGTCGTTGTCTCCGCAGGTCACGTTGTGGCCCAGATGGGCCAAGGTGGCGGCAGTCGGAAGTCCCACATAGCCGACGCCGATGACGGCCACCGTGTGGGCCTTGCCGTGGGGCAGCACCCTGACGGCCGCGCCTCCGTGTCCGAAGTAGGAGCCAGCGGCACCCGACTCGGAGTCACCGCCTCTTCCACTCGACGCGCCTCCGACTATCCCTGAGCTCCCTGACATCAACGTTGGATCCTTGTCATTTCTTCGAACCGACTCCGGGTTTGGCGTCTTTTCTCTGTCGGTCGCTTTGTGTGATTTCTGAAGTCATGGTGGCCGTCACTCCGCTGGCCCCAATGCGCTGACCAGGCGAGACAACGAATCCTGCCACTCCGGCAGAGGGGGCAGTCCGGAGAGCCGAAGCGCGGCATTGTCCAGCCTCGAGTTGGCCGGCCGGGGCGCGGGTCGGGGCGGGTCCAGATCGGCGGTGGCGATGGGCTCCACGCGGCCCGGATCCATTCCGGCGGCGGCCAACGTAGCCTGAGCGAAGCCGAACCAGGTCGTCTCGCCCGCATTTGTGACATGGAAGGTGCCCGGTCGCCGGTCGAAGGCCAACCGGACGATCGCCTTGGCCAGGTCGGCGGTGAACGTCGGGCAGCCGCGCTGGTCATCGACGAAACGCAGCGTCGATTTCGGGTCGGAACGGCCGAGCCGCAGGATGGTCTTCACCATGTTCGCCCCGTGCGCCCCATTGACCCATGCGGTTCTCACGATCGTGGCCGAACCACCGGCCACCGTCGCCACTTCGCGCTCGCCGCCGAGCTTGCTTCGGCCGTAGACCGAACGCGGGCTCGGCTCGTCCCATTCGACGTAGGGACGGTCAAGAGTCCCGTCGAAGACGTAGTCGGTCGAGACGTAGAGGAGATGGGCACCGACCCGGACGGAGGCCTCGGCGATGTGCCTGGTGCCCAGGGCGTTGACGGCGAAGGCGGTGTCGGGGTCGGACTCGCACAGGTCCACCGCCGTGAAGGCGCCGCCATGGAGGATGATCTCTGGCCGGAAGGCGTCGATGGTCGACTGGACGGCGGTCCGCTCGACGATGTCCATGGTGTCGATGTCGGTGGACAAGATGTCGACGGCGCCCGTCGCAACCGGCCCGAGGATGTCGCTTGCGTCCCCGGTCTCAGACGGTCGACCCCCGTCGGGGACACGGCCCGACAGGAGATCGTGAAGATCCCGCCCCAACTGGCCGTTCCCCCCGGTGATCAACACCCTCACGGGGGAGCTCACGACCTGTCAGCAGCGCCTTCGGCCGCCCATTCACCCTCGACCACCGGCGCCCTGTCGCGCAGTGGCTCCCACCAGTCCCGGTGATCGGCGTACCACCGCACGGTGTCGTGCAGACCCTTCTCGAAGGCGACCGTCGGCTCCCAGCCCAGCTCGGAGCGGATCTTCGAGGAGTCGAGGAGGTAGCGGCGATCATGGCTCGGCCGATCCGGCACGATCACCTTCAGACTCTGGGGCTTGCCGGTGGCATCGAGGACGGCGTCGGCGATCTGCTCGATGCTCGCCTCCACTCCGCTCCCGACGTTGTAGGTCTCGCCGACGACACCGCGCTCGAGCACCAGCTCGATGGCCCGACAGTGGTCGTCGACGTGCAGCCACTCCCGACGGTTCTGGGTGGAGGCGTACAGGGNNAACTGGTACGGCCCGTAGTTGTTGCAGCAGTTGGTGATGGTGGCAGGCAGGCCGAAGGTCTCCACGTAGGCCCGGACGGCATGGTCAGCGCCGGCCTTCGAGGCGTTGTACGGGGTCCGGGGTCGGTAAGGGGTGTCCTCGGTGAAGACCTCGTCCGAGTCGAGGGGGAGGTCTCCGTACACCTCGCAGGTCGAGATGTGATGGAAGCGGGCCACCCCATGACGTCGTGCCGCCTCGGCCAGGGTCTGGGTGCCGAGCACGTTGGTGCGGAAGAAGCGGGCCGGGTCCAAAATGGCCAGGCTGTTGTGGGATTCGGCGGCGAAATTGACGATCACGTCGATCTCGTGCTCGGCCAGGGCCTTCGACACTCCTTCGAGATCGCCGATGTCCCCTTGGACGAAGGAGATCTGGTCCTCGATGTCGGCCAGATTCGGCCGATTCCCGGCGTAGGTCAGGACGTCGAAGACCACGACGGCGTCGTCGGGGTGATGCCGTACCCAGTACCGCGCGAAGTTGGACCCAATGAAGCCGGCACCGCCGGTAACGAGTAGTCGCATGATCCGGAAAGCTTACTCGCACAGGGGGGCCCGGCCCCTCTCGTCCCTGGTCAGCTCCGAAAACGAAGGTGGACGACATCGCCGGCCACGACCGTGCGGATGGCGCCGCCGACATCCACTTGGAGATGGCCCTGGCGGGTGACGTCCGTGGCCGTCCCAATCAGGTGTTCGCCGTCCAGCTCGATGCCGACCTGGGCGCCGATGGTGCTGCAGCGGTCACGGAGATCCGCGGCCTGCCCCCTCCTGCCGACAGGGCTGGCCAGTGCCTCCACCCGAGGCTCGAGCGCACGGAGGAGGGAGTCGACGAGCACCAGGCGGTTGACCGGGCGCCCGACCAGCTGACACAACGACGTGGCAGTACCCACCAGCTCGGCGGGAAGGTCGCTGTCGACGACAGGCCAGTTCACATTCAGACCGATACCGACCACGATCGGGGGGGCCACACCAGGGTTGCCGACCACGTCGGCCTCGGCCAACACCCCGGCCACCTTCCGACCGTCAGGGGCCAGGAGGTCATTTGGCCATTTGACGCTGAGGGTGACGCCCAGCTCCAGCTGAACGGCGTCGGCTGCCGCCAGGGCCACAACGGCGGAGACCAGGTGGCGCTCGCCAGCAGGAAGAATGGGCCTCAACAGCACCGAGAGCAAGAGGTTGGCCCCGGCTGGGGCCTCCCATCGGCGCCCGAGGCGCCCACGGCCGGCCGACTGGTGCTCGGCCAGGGCCACCACCCCCTCAGGGGCCCCCGCCCGTGCCTCGTCGAGCAGGTAGCGGTTGGTCGAATCGACCGTCTCCAGGTGACGAATATCCGTGAACCTCGAACCCGGCATGGCACGTACCCTACGGGCCGTGCCAGTGTTATAGCTCCTCGGGTCGGTGATCCCACATACCCGAGTCCATCCGATTCGAAAGGCGCAGCGTGCTGAAGAAGGTTCTCATCGCCAACCGGGGCGAGATAGCAGTCAGGGTCATTCGGACCTGTCGCGAGCTGGGGGTGGCCACGGTCGCCGTGTACTCCGACCTCGACCGGGAAGCACTCCATGTTCGCTTGGCCGACGAGGCCTACTCGCTCGGGGGGCAAACCGCAGCCGAGAGCTATCTGAACACCGAAGCCATTCTCGATGCCATCGAGAAGAGCGGTGCCGACGCCGTGCATCCGGGCTACGGCTTCTTCTCCGAGAACACCGACTTCGCCCGGGCCATCACCGAGCGGGGTGTCACCTTCATCGGGCCACCCCCCGAGGCCATCGAGGTCATGGGCGACAAGATCAGTTCGCGGCACGCGGCCGAGGCGGCCGGCGTCTCGGGCGTGCCCGGACGCTCGGAGGTCCTCACCTCGGCCGATGAGGTCACGAGCTTCGGTGAAGAGTTCGGATGGCCGGTGGCCATCAAGGCGGCCTACGGCGGTGGCGGTCGGGGCATGAAGGTGGTCAACAGCGCAGCCGAGGCGGGCGAAGCGTTGGAGTCGGCCATGCGCGAGTCACTTGCCTACTTCGGCCGGGACGAGTGCTACGTGGAGCGCTACCTGGCCTGGCCTCGGCATATCGAGATGCAGATCATCGCCGACACCCACGGCAACACCCTGTGGCTCGGCGAGCGCGACTGCTCGGCCCAGCGCCGCCACCAAAAGCTGGTCGAAGAGAGTCCGGCCGCCAACTTCCCCGATGAGGTGAGGCGGGCCATGGGGGCCGCTTCGGTCAAGGTCGCCGAGGCGTGCGGTTACGTGAATGCCGGCACCGTCGAGTTCCTGTACCAAAACGGCGAGTTCTTCTTCCTCGAGATGAATACCCGGCTCCAGGTGGAGCACCCGGTCACCGAACTGGTCACCGGGCTCGACCTGGTCGAATGGCAGCTCAAGGTGGCCTCGGGTGAGCCCCTCGGCTTCACCCAGGAGGACGTGCGACGCGACGGCCATGCCATCGAGGTGCGGATCAACGCCGAGAACCCGACGGGCGGAGCCTTCACACCGTCACCGGGGACCATCACCAAGTTCGTCAATCCCGGAGGGCCTGGCGTACGACTCGACGCCGGCTACGAATCGGGCGACACGGTCAGCCAGTACTACGACAACCTGGTAGCCAAGCTCTGCGTCTGGGGCCACGACCGAGAAGCGGCGCGGCGGCGCATGTTGAGGGCCATCGACGAGACGGTCATCACCGGCGTCGACACCACCCTGCCGGCAGACATCGCCATCCTCTCCCATCCCGACTTCGTGGCCGGTGAGCACT
>PLSY01000129.1 GCA_003164275.1 Acidimicrobiaceae bacterium
GCGGCGAGGGGTATTCCGCTCGGCACCTGATCTGGATGACACCGCTGCATCGATCCACCAAACAGGGGGTACGTCCAATGGCCAGCAAGACCAACACCTGCAGCACCAAGTCCACTACCGAGACCACGGAGACTACGGAGACCAAGCGCTCCTCGAAGGGCACATCCGTGAACCGGGTGATCCTCGTCGGACGCCTCGTCGCAACGCCCGAACTGCGCACAACCGCATCCGGGATCCACGTCACCACCGTCCGGATCGCCACCAACGACCCGGAGCAACCCGAGTTCCACGACGTGGTCCTCTGNNGGCGCCTCGCCTACATCGAGGGTCGGCAGCAGAGCCGCACCTGGGAAGCCCTCACGCGTGTCAATCAAGGCGTCGACCCGTCGGCCGTGCCACCGCCGGATGATGCCTGTGCTGCCGCTTCGCGGATGCGCCGAACCAGCAGGCTCGCGGTTCCGAGTGCCCCAAGGCCGTATTGCAGCTCCTCCTCGGTCCCGACGGAGTTGTGCATCACGTGGTTGCGCACCGCCTGGAAGAACCCGCGGGCCATCAGGTGCCAACCCTCCTGTTCATTGTGCAGAGCTGTCGTCTGACGGTCCTGCGGTCCCTTGTTCCTCGGCGGAGCCAACAGTTCGCTCATCAGATCGAGCGCATCTCTGTTGCTTCCCGTCCACAGCCGTGCCCTGGTCTCGACGAACGCCGCTGACTCACGGGCAACCTGCTCCCAACGGCCCTCGTCGACAAGTGGTCTCACGTACTCCCAGAGTTCGGAGTCCACTGCCGAACCGAGAAGCGGCACCTGGGGCGTGAACAAGGGTTGCTCGAACGCAGGAGCCGGCTGCAAATACTCCACCGATTCCGCAAACGGATACGGAAAAGGCAGAGACAGGGGAACCATCTGCGCGACCTGCTGCGCACTTTCCTCTGCCGCCTGGGTCACGACCGAGAGGTAGTCCTCGATCGTCCGGACGTCCGTGTAGGGACGGATTGACCTGCTGACCTCCCATCTCCACGTCCCGTCCTGACTCCTCCCGCGGCCCCCCNNCGTAGAGTTCGCCGGACGACACGGAGGCGGATTGGATCTCGATCTGCAACTCGGCGAACACCTCGTCGCTGGTCAGTTCCAGAGTGACCACGCCCTTGGGGTCCGGCTGGAAGCTTGTCAGCTTGCGGCACGCCAGGGCCAGCACGCGCAGGAAGATGTCGACAATGTCCGATGCACCTACCTGATGGAACCCGAGCATGGTTAGACCAACGGGGTCGCTGGGCTGATAGACCACGCCACCGACCATCCCGTGGCTCCACGTTAGGCCGTAGGTCAATCCATAGATTCCGTGCTTCTTGCCAAGCTGAGGAAGGGAGGTCATTACCCCCATCGCATCCAGGCCCATGAGATCCATCGACTGCTCGACGAATTGCCACGGTGGCCAGACCTTGTTCTCCCGATAGGTACGTTCGAGAAGTCCCAGAAGATCACGTTGGTCAGCAGTCAGCGGGGCGAGGAGCGGAGTCACCTCTACGTCCCCAGTTTCTTGAGCGCCGCCCATGATCCCTTCGCCGTGTCGACATCGGACTCTGATACGAGGAGATAGCGCCAGTTCACGCCGACCTTGCCATCGGCGGTGACGTGGTTCGCCCACCGCATGGCTGCGTCCCTTTTGCCCTGCACATCGTCGGAGGTCATCTCCTTGTTCATCTTCACCTCGACGACCCAGTGCGTTTCGTCGGCGTCGATGACGATGAGGTCGGGGTTGTAGGACTGGCCAGCCGAGTTCCACAGGATCGGCAGATCGTTGATGTGCAATCGAACCCAACAGGCGACGGCTGCGTCATCGTCGATCATGTTCGCCACTCGTCGCTCGGGCTCAGAGTCGAACCAAGCCACCGGGAACATCGAGCGCGACCACCCCTCGTATGCAGAGGCTTTCGAGAACGGCCCCAGGCGATCGGCCGTGACCGTCTTGTCGGTGGCGCGCGACGGGTTGAAATCGCGCAGCTCAACGACCTCCTCGAACGACGGTTTCGACATGAATCGCCGCTGCTCCTCGGCCACCAACCGCACGAGCCGTGCTCCGGCTCTTTCCAGATTTGCCGAGAGCACCTCGACCGCCTTGTTGCCAAGACCGTCGAAGAACGAATCCATCAGCGGAGCGACGGCGGCTCTTTGGTTGGAGCGCGCGGGGACAGCGGGCGACGCCAGGACCATCTCGACCAACTGCGTCCGCAGGTCCTGCAAGGCGAAGAGGGTCGGCGTGGAGTGGATCCTGTCGGCGGCGGTTGAACGAACAAGCTCGGTGCGCTTCATGCCGTCCGGACCAGTCACGACGCGGGCACCCACCAGGGTCCGGCTCAGCTCGTCGTCCGGGTTTGCCGCCAGAGCGGCACCAAGTTTCCGGAACGCGTCCGTGTCCGTGATGTCGGCAAGCGTGAAGCTGCTGGTCACGGCACTCATCTTGAGCACCGGGATCGTGATCGTTGGAGCATCAGGACGCCGACCGATCTCCAGCTTCATCTTCGTCGCA
>PLSY01000100.1:0-130 GCA_003164275.1 Acidimicrobiaceae bacterium
GCCGAACCCATCTGGGCGAACTGGATCAGCATCTGAGGGGTGCACTCGGCATTGGCCCCAGCGTCGAGGAGGACGGTCGGGTGCGAGCGGTGCGGGCTGGGGATGGGCGTGGCGATGGCCGGTCGGATCA
>PLSY01000100.1:139-388 GCA_003164275.1 Acidimicrobiaceae bacterium
GGTCGTCGTCCATGCCGATGACCTCACTGGCCGAGAAGACCTGGAGGTCGCCGGTGTCGCCCATGGCGCCGGGCTGGCCGACCAGCGCCACGTTGATGTCGGTTGTCTCTGCGACCTGACGCGCGCCAGCAACGATTGCTTCTGGTGCGTTGTCCCCGCCCATCGCATCGACCGCCACCGGGAGGGCGGTGAATGCCTCGCCGGTCGGCCTCGTGGCGCTACGCGCCACTAGTCGACTTCGATCGCCTG
>PLSY01000100.1:406-25577 GCA_003164275.1 Acidimicrobiaceae bacterium
TCTTCTTCTTCGGAACGGCCATAGGAGTTGCATCCTAGGCGAAGACGGGACCTAGTCGTCACGCAGGCCGTCGAGCGCCGCCCATCGCGGGTCGACGGCAGGTGCACAGGTGCAGGACTTGTCGTTCCAGTTGGTCCCGCACTGGGGGCAGAGCCCGAGGCAGTCGGACATGCACAGAGGAGCGAGCGGCAGCTCCAACAGCACGGCGTCCCTGACCAGTGGCTCCAAGTCGAGCTCGTCACCCTCCAGGGGGTAGGCGTCCTCATCCTCGACGCTCCCACCGGCCGGGGCGTGGCGCTCGCGGACGTCGGCCGACACCGTGCCCGACACGGAGCCGCCACACCGGCGGCACTCGCCCAGCCAAGGAGCCGTCACCGTGCCGGTCGCCGTGATCCCGCCCGGGTACGACGAGAGCACCAGGTCGACCTCGACGACCGACCCCTCCGGCACCGAGACACTGACGGCCCCGAGGTCATCGATGATGCCGCGACGTTGCACATCGCGGGTGGTGCCGGCCACCTTTCGCAGGGCGGCCACCTGGACGACGAACGGCCGGGTGATGCGCGGCCCGGTCCGGTCGGACGGGAACGAGGGGTCGACACGGCCGGGGTCGGTCTTTGGCTCATATGACATCGGATCGGTCCTTACCCACGGTCGGTCCTTTTGTTTCCGGCTCCTCGATCAGGCGAGGTCCTGGTCGAAGAAGCCTTCGGGCTCGTCCAGGTGCTGGCCGCTCCCGCCGAGCACGCTGGCGGCGAGGGTGGTGTCCCCACCATCACCGATCTCCACGTTCGGGATGGGCGTGACCTGCAGCTTCTCCCGGCCGGCCTGGACGGTCTTCATGGTGCGGTCGAGCACGATCTCGAAGCTGGCCAGCTTCTGGTCGGCATAGTCCTCCGCCTCATGGCGGAGGCGCCGTGCTTCCTCATTGGCATCGTCGAGGATGCGCTGGGCCACGTGATTGGCCTGTCGCACGATCTCGGTCCGCTGGATCATCCGCTCCGCTTGGACCCTGACCTCTTCGAGCAGTGAGTCGGCCTCACGGGTCTTTTCGGCAATGAACTCCTGTCGCTCCTTCAGCAGCCACCTGGCCTGGCGGAGCTCGTCGGGGAGGCGGTCGAGGACGGACTGCAACAGGTCGGCGAGCTCGTCGCGTGACACGAGCACCGAAGCCGACAACGGCATGGCCTTGGCCGTCTGGACGAGCTCGAGGGCGACACGCACGAGGCCCTCGGCGTCGGGCTCCTCACCGGCCAGTCGCTGTCGCTCGAGATCTTCGAAGAGCTCACTCATCGGCAAACTTCTCCTGGAGGCGCAGGGCCACCACCTTGGGAACGAACGACGTCACGTCGCCACCGAAGCGCGCCACCTCTCGGAGGAGCTTGGAGGCGATGAACGAATGGGTGGAGCTTGTCGGGATGAACAGAGTCTCGACCCCGGAGAGCTGCTTGTTCATCTGGGCCATCTGCATCTCGTTCTCGAAATCGGAGACGGCCCGCAGACCCTTCACGATGACACTGGCGCCGACCTCTTGGGCCACGTTGACCACCAAGGTCTTCAACGAGACGATGCGCACATTGACCAGGTGGCCAAGCGACTCTTCGAGCATCTCTTGGCGCTCTTCGAGCTCGAAGAGCGCTCCGCTCTTTTGAGGATTGCGCAACGTGGCCACCACTACCTCGTCGAAGAGGCGGGAGGCGCGCTCGATCACTTCGAGATGTCCGTTGTGGACAGGGTCGAACGACCCGGGGATGAGCGCAATCCTCACGAGGAACCTTTCTCTGCGACCAACTGCGGTCGGGCCACAGTGACGATGGTACCCCCATAGCGCTTCGATTTGATGACCCCCCAGGTGGGAAGGGGCGTGAGCTCACGGCCGGATTCAAGGATGACCAGATCGCCCGGCAGCCGGTCCACCAGGTTCTCCCATCCCTCGTAGTCGTAGGGCGGGTCGCACAGCACGAGGTCGTAGCGGGCGACCGCGGTGGCGACCCAGGCGTCGACATCGGCACGGACCAGCGTGGCGTCGCCATCGCGCTCCGCCTCGGACAGACCGATCGACCCGAGGTTGGCCCGGATGGCGGCCAAGGAGCCGGCGTCACGATCGACGAAGGTGACCGAGGCCGCCCCTCGGGAGAGGGCTTCGATGCCGAGGGCGCCCGAGCCGGCGAACAGGTCGGCCACCTGGAGTCCCTCCATCCTGCCCAGGCTGTAGAGGATGTCGAAAATGGCCTCCCGCACCCGGTCGGAGGTGGGCCGCACCCCCGGGTTGTCAGGGGCGTTGAGACGCCGACCGCGGAACTCTCCTCCGATGACGCGCACGCACACAGACTACCGGCGACCCTCCGCCGGCAACTCGACTGGCGCCCCGTCCGCCACCCGGCCCGGACCTCGCCAACGGCGGTACCGACCAGCTCCGGCATGGTCAGCTCTTGAAGAGGAACTCCGCTTCGTCCTCGTCCAAGAAGATCCGCAGCTCGTCGGCCAAGAGGGCATGGGCGTTGAGATTCGGGTCAAAGGCCACCAGATCCTCGGCCACCGCTCGGGCATTGACCACGAGCTCCCGGTCGGAGGTCAGCTTGGCCAGCTTCAGGTCGCTCCGGCCCTTCTGTCGCGCCCCGAGGATGGTGCCCTCGCCCCGTAGCCTCAAGTCGACCTCGGCCAGCTCGAAGCCGTCCGTGCTGTCCTCCATGGCGGTGAGCCGTGCCTCGGCCTCGGGGGCATCGTTCTCCGACAGGAGATAGCACCACGCCGGATCGCTCCCCCGCCCCACTCGGCCACGGAGCTGGTGGAGCTGGGCGATCCCGAACCGGTCGGCGTCTTCGATGACCATGACGGTGGCATCGGGTACGTCCACTCCGACCTCGATCACCGTGGTTGCAACCAGCACGTCGAGGGCGCCTGTGCGGAACTCCCCCATCACCCGCTCCTTCTCGGCCGAGGGGAGCTGGCCGTGCAGCAGGCCGACCCTCAAGCTCGACAGCTCACCTTCGGCCAGGCGCTCGGCCTCTGCCACCACCGAGGTCGCCTCCACCCGGACCGAGCCCTCGACCAGGGGGCAGACCACAAAGGCCCGTCGGCCGGCCGCCACCTCAGAGCGCACCCGTGACCACGCCTCGTCGAACTCGGCGGGGCTGCGCAGCCATCGGGTGGCCACAGGCAGCCGGCCCGGCGGCATCTCGTCGATGATGGTCANNGCTGCTCGTCGATGACCACCACGCCGAGCGAGCGAAAGGCGACCTGGTCGGTGAGGAGCGCATGGGTGCCGATCAGGATGTCGACAGCCCCGGCCGCCAGCCCGGCGTGGATCGCCGATCGCTGGCCGGCCGTGGTCTTCGAGGTGAGGAGCTCGGCTCGAACCGGTCGCGTGCCGGCCAACGTGGCCGCGTCGGGCACGACCAGTCCCTCGAGCAGCCGGCGCACGGCCGAGGCGTGCTGTTCGGCGAGCACCTCGGTCGGGGCCATGAGGGCGCCCTGGTGGGACCCGTCGACGGCGACGAGGAGGGCGGCGAGGGCAACCACCGTCTTGCCCGACCCCACGTCCCCTTGGAGGAGGCGGTGCATGGGCAGTGGGGCGGCGAGGTCGGCACGGATGGCGGCGATGGCCGCCGCTTGGGCGCCCGTCGGGGCGAACGGCAGCTGGGCCATGAACCGGTCCACCAGGGTCGGGGCACCGTCGGGTCGGGCCGCCAGATGACGGATGCCCCTCGCGTCCTCTTGGAGGCGTTGCTTGCGCAGCACCAGGGCGAGCTGCAGGCGGAACAGCTCGTCGAAGGCCAGCCGCCGTCGGGCGGGCTCGATCTCGCCCATGGTTGTCGGCCGGTGGATGCCGTTGAAGGCGATCGTCCGGTCGACCAGCCGATAGCGCCTCCGCCACCGGTCCGGGACCGGGTCGGCGAACTCGCCGGCCCGGTCAAGGGCCTCGGCCACGTACCGGGCGAGTCGGGCCGAGGTGAGGTTGGCCTTCTCGGTGAGCGGGTAGACGGGGAAGATCCGGCCGGTGCGGTCGGTCTCCTCGTCGGAATCGTCCGGGCCACCGGCCACGGCCAAGACCTCGGCGGTCGGGCCAGTGAGCTGCAGGGCGTCACGGTAGGAGCCGACAGTGCCGTAGAACATGGCGAGGGTGCCGACGGCGAGCTGTTTGGCTCGCCATGCCTGGTTGAAGAACACCACCTTCAGCGTTCCGCTGTGGTCTCTCACCTCGACCTCGACACGGGACGGGCTCCGTCGGCGGCCCCGTCCGTACGATTGGGCGGGGCGGCTCACCCTCGTCACCTCGCCGAGTACCGACGCCTTGTCACCCTCGGACAGCCCGGCGATCGGGACCAGTCTCGTGGCATCGATGTAGCGCCCTTGGCGCGGATAGTGGGTCACGAGGTCGAGCACGGACGCTATGCCCAGCTCGGCGAGGTCCCGCTCGGCGGCGGCTCCCACTCCCCGCAAGACGGAGACCGGGAGCGCCTCCAACTGGCGGAGCTTGCGGCCCGAGCCTGTGGTCCCGGGCCTGTCAGCCGCGCTGTCGGCGCTGATCGATCCGGTCACTCGATGGAGAACAGGTACGGATACAGGGGTTGGCCGCCGTGGTGCACTTCGGTCTCCACCTCGGGATGGTGATCGCCCAGCCACTCGGTGATGCGGCGGGTGTCGGCGACCGATGACCCGTCGCCCTCGATGATGGTGACGAGGTCATGACTGTCGGTGATCAATACCTCGAGCAGGGCGCACGACGCCCCGGCCAACGTGTCCTCGATCACCTCGATGCCTTGGCGAGACAGGCCGAGCCAGTCGCCGGTCACGATGGCTCCGGCCCGGCTGTCGGAGTCGCGCACAGCCCGGGTCACCTCCCCGGGCACGACTTTCCTGGCTGACGCCTCCATCCCCTCGGCATTCACCCGCCCATCGGCCTCAGGGTCGTAGGCGAGCAGGGCGGCAAAGCCCTCAGCGATGGTCTCGGTCGGCACCACCCACACGGACTTCTCGGTCAGGTCGTGGACTCGGTCGGCGACGGCCCGGATGTTGCCGTTGTTCGGGAGGATGATCACCTGCTCCGACCGGAGGGCCTCGACGGCGTCGACCAGCTCAGCGGTGGAGGGATTCATCGATTGGCCGCCGGCGATCAGTCGCTGGACGCCGAGGGAGCGGAAGATTCGGCCCACGCCGTCCCCGGTGGCAACGGCCACCACCCCGGTAATCGGCGGTGGGCCGGGCGGCACCTCGGCCGGCCCGCTGCCCTGGGTCGTTGCCCCCTCGCGCACCCATCGCTCCTCTTCGACCTGCTCCAACAGGTCGGTGACCCGGATGGTCTTGGGCCGCCCGGCATCCAAGGAGGCTTCGATGGCCGCGCCGATGTCGTCGGTGTGTATATGGCAGTTCCACAGCCCGTCCCCGCCGACGACCACGATCGAGTCACCCAGGCCGGCCCACACCTCTTTGAAGGCGGGAATGGTGTCGTCGGCCGCCTCGAGCAGGTACATGACCTCATAGCGGAGGCCGGCCAGGTTGGCCTCCAGGTCGTCGGCCGCCCCGAGGGCGACGCCGAACTCCTCTGGATTCGTCGGTCCGAAATCGGTGTCGGGCAGATCGGGGGCGTCGGGCATCGACCGGCCGTCGATCACTGAGAGCAAAGCGTCGAACAACAACAGGTAGCCGGTCCCTCCGGCATCGACCACCCCGGCCTGAGCGAGGACCGGAAGCAGGGACGGCGTCAGAGCCAACGCTTCGGCTGCGCCCGCTCGGGACGATTCAGCCACGTCGATCAGGGACTTGCCAGCCGCCGCGGCCGCCGCCGCCCCTTCGGCCGCACCGCGGGCCACGGTCAGGATGGTCCCCTCGACCGGGCGCATCACGGCCTCTCGGGCCAGCGAGTCGGCGAGGGTGAGGGCCTCAGCCATCTCCAGCCCGCCCGGGCGCCCCGACTGGCAGTTCAGTCCGTCGGCGATGCCCCGGAGCAGCTGGGACAGGATGACCCCGGAGTTGCCGCGTGCCCCCATCAGCGAGCCGTGGGAGATGGCCTTGCAGGCCGCCTCGAGATCGAGGGCCGGGAGGTCGTCGATCTCCTTTATCACCGACTCGAGGGTGAGGGCCATGTTGGTCCCCGTGTCCCCGTCCGGGACGGGATACACATTGAGCCGATTGATGACTTCCTGGTGGGAGCGAAGCCCGTCCCTGAAGGTGGCGATGACCTGGCACAGCTCCGCTGCACCCAGTGTGTCGAGGACCACCATGGCCAGGATGCTAACCTTTGTGCCTTACCCAAGAGGATTCTACGAGGAAGTCGGAGTGTCATGGCAGCGGTGTGCGAGGTCTGCGGCAAGAAGCCGTCGTTCGGAATGAACATCAGTCACTCTCACCGGAGGACCAAGCGTCGTTGGGATCCGAACATCCAGCGCGTCCGGGCTCTCGTGGACGGCTCTCCGAAGCGCGTCAACGCCTGCACCTCGTGCATCCGTTCCGGCAAGGTCACGAAGCGACCGATCCGCAACATCCCCGCCTGAGCCGCCGTCCGAAACACCGGCCGGGCTCCCGGCGGTGCCGGAAGCGGGACAGCCCAGCTCTTTCGCCAACCGATCGGTGATCGTCGTCGAGGAACTCAAGCCCCCACGGCCGTAGCTGTCCAGCCCGAGAGCCGCTCACTGCGCCTCAGGCTGTCGTGCCCGAGCGAACATCGGCTCAAAAGTGGTGACGCCAGCCGCCCGCCGGCGCGGGCGAGCCATCGAGCGACTGCTCCTTGGCGTTCGCCGTGCACCGGCCAATGGCGAGTGGGGCCCGAAGGCCGGCGTCAGCGAAACCGTCGAGTAGGCCCTCAGGGTCGCCGGTGGCGATGACCAGCTCGTAGTCCTCCCCTCCAAAGAGGGCTTCCGGCTCTGTTGCCCCGCCGACCACAGGGATGGCCGAGAGGGCGAGGCCGACCCCTGAGGAGGCGGCCAGGTGTCGACAGTCGGCCAGGAGGCCGTCGGAGACGTCGATGGCAGCGGAGGCACCGCATCGCCGGGCCACCTCTCCTTCGACCAGTCGGGCCAGGGGTCGCCGGTGGGCCTCGGCGAGGCCACGGGCCTGTTCTCCTCGGATCGGCCCCGCCCTCAGGATCCGCAGCCCGGCGGCTGACCCGCCGAGCGGCCCGGTCACGAACAGACGGTCACCGGGGCGGGCCCCTGACCGGCGCAGCGGCCCGAGTTCTCGTGGGTCCCCCAGGGTGCCGACGACCGCTACCGAGACGACCAGTACCGGGGAGTGCGACAGATCGCCTCCGACCACGACACACTGGCTGAGTATCGAGGCCTCGGCCAGGCCATCTGCCAACTGGGCGAAGTCCGTGCCCTCGGGTGCGGCGATCGACACCAGTGCGTAGCCTGGACGGCCTCCCATGGCGGCCAGGTCCGAGACGGTGACCATGAGGGACTTGAAGCCCACATCGCCATGACTGCACAGAGCCAGATCGACGTGCACCCCAGACACCACCAGGTCGGTGGCGAGCAGGACCCGTCCCGAGGTATTGCCGGAAAGGGTCACGGCGGCCGAGTCGTCACCGATCCAGATGTCACCGAGACGGGCTCCGTCAAGGGGGGAGCTGAAATGGCGGACGGCGTCTTCGAAGCGACGACGGAGTTGCTCGATGACGTCGAACTCGTCCCTCGGGGCGATCCCGTCACCCCGCTGATCCCCGGAATTGGGACTTTTCACCTCCCTTGCCTAGCATTACGGGCATTCCACCCCACTACAATCGGTGGGTAAACCGGTGGACGGGTGCCTAGGCCCTCGTCCGGCCGGAGTGTCGGACGAGACCCGAAGAGGAGTTACCAGCCCATGCCCCCCACCGAGAACAAGAAGCTGATCCAATGGGTGGATGAGGTGGCGGCGCTCACCGAGCCCGACAATGTCGAATGGTGTGACGGCTCCGCCGAGGAGTACGACCGCCTGAGCCAGCTCCTGGTGGCCAACGGCACCTTCACCAAGCTGTCCGACGCCAAGCGCCCCAACAGCTACTGGGCCCATTCGGATCCGGGCGACGTGGCCCGCGTCGAGGACCGGACGTACATCTGTTCAACCCACGAGAGCGACGCCGGACCCACCAACAACTGGAGGGACCCCGCCGAGATGAGGGGCGTCCTCACCGGCCTCTTCAAGGGCGCCATGCGGGGCCGCACCATGTACGTGGTGCCCTTCTCCATGGGCCCCCTCGGCTCGTCCATCGCCCACATCGGCGTCGAGATCACCGACTCCGCCTACGTGGCTGTCTCCATGCGGATCATGACTCGAATGGGACGGGGTGCGCTCGAGGTACTGGGCGCTGACGGTGACTTCGTGCCGTGCCTCCACTCCGTCGGGGCCCCCCTGGCCGACGGTCAGGCCGATTCGTCATGGCCGTGCGATGCCGACAACAAGTACATCGTCCACTTCCCTGAGACCCGCGAGATCTGGTCCTACGGATCGGGCTACGGCGGCAATGCCCTCCTCGGCAAGAAGTGTTTCGCCCTGCGCATCGCCTCGGTGATGGCTCGCGACGACAACTGGCTGGCCGAGCACATGCTCATCTTGAAGCTGACCTCGCCGGCCGGCGAGACGAGGTACGTCACCGGGGCATTCCCCTCGGCGTGCGGCAAGACCAACCTCGCCATGCTCATCCCGACCCTGGCCGACTGGAAGGTCGAGACGGTCGGCGACGACATCTGCTGGATGAAGTTCGGGCCCGACGGCCGCCTGTACGCCATCAACCCCGAGGCCGGGTTCTTCGGCGTGGCCCCGGGCACCAACACCCACACCAACCCCAACGCCATGCTGACCATGGACGGCAACGCCATCTTCACCAACACCGCCCTCACCGACGACGGCGACGTCTGGTGGGAGGGCATGACCGACGAGACGCCCGAGCACCTCACGTCGTGGAAGGGCGAGGAGTGGACCCCTGCGTCCGGGACCCCCGCCGCCCACCCGAATGCTCGCTTCACCGTGCCTGCGGCCCAGGACCCGGCCATCGCCTCGGAGTGGGAGGAGCCAGCTGGTGTCCCCATCGACGCCATCCTGTTCGGAGGGCGGCGCGCCTCGGTGGTCCCCTTGGTCTTCGAGTCCCGCGACTGGGAGCACGGTGTCTTCCTCGGCTCCATCATGGCCTCCGAGACGACGGCGGCGGCGGCCGGGGCCGTCGGCAACCTGCGCCGTGACCNNCGACTACTTCGCCCACTGGCTGAAGCTCGGTGCCGCCGCCGACGCCGAGAAGCTCCCCAAGATCTTCTACGTGAACTGGTTCCGCAAGGACGAGGACGGCAAGTGGCTTTGGCCCGGCTACGGCGACAACTCCCGGGTCCTCGAGTGGGTCTTCGAGCGGGTCTCCGGAGGCGGCGAGGCCGTCGACACGCCCATCGGGCTCATCCCAGCCCCAGGCGCCATTGACACCGAAGGCCTCGACGTGTCGGCCGCCGACATGGAGAATCTCCTGACCGTGAACGTCGACGAGTGGCGTGCCGAGGTCCCGAGCATCCGCCAGCATTTCGCCTCGTTCGGCGACAAGCTCCCGCCCGAGCTGAACGCCCAGGTGGACAAGCTCGAACAGCAGCTCGGCTAGCCGTAGCGGGCCGGCCGCCCTCCGGGCATCACGCCGGGCTCTCCGCGGACGGCCCGGCGTGAGCTCATGTAGGACACGGCACCGACGGCGGCCGCCACGGCCATGACGAAGTCGCCGGCCTCGAGGGGCAGGGCCAGCACGACCGGCACGAACGAGCCCAGCACCCACATGAGCTGCAGCCTGGTCTCGAACCGGGCGAAGGCCCGGCCCTGGTTGGACTCGGCCACGTTCCTCTGCACCAGGGCATCGAACGAGGGCTTGGCCACCGCCCCCGCCGCGCCAATGGCCACGGCCACCAGCGCCTGCAGCCAGCGCACGGGAAAGAACGCTCCGAGGGTGGCGAAGGCCGCCACCAACAACAGTGCCGCCGTCAGTATCTGCTGTTCGGACAGGACCTTCCTGATCCTCGACACCAACAGCACCCCGAGCAGTGCGCCAGCTGTCAGCCCGCCGAGCACGAAGCCGAACCACCAGGTCGAGGCGGCCTCCCGGCGCAGGTCGAAGGCGATCAGGAAGGTGAAGAATCCCACCAGGGCCTTCAGTACCGACATGGGCATGAGAGCGAGGACCACCTCGGTATCGGCCATGGGCCGGAAGGCGGCCAGGTCCGCCTCATCGTCGATCCATGCCTGGTCGAAGTCGGGTGAGCGGACGACCTCCGGGGTCGAGGTCAAGAGCACGACCGGCGGATCATCCCCACGTCCCTGCCGTCTCGCAGCCAGCCGTTTGCCCACCCGGGTGGGCACCGGGAGTCGCACAGCGGCCACCATGGCGGCGACGAAGACCCCGACCGACACCCACAGGACGCTCGGCGCCCCGCCGAGCTTCAAGATGATGACGGCGGGCACGGCGAAGACGAACCCGGACAGCGACGCCAACAGGCCCAGGCGTGCGTTCAAGGTGGCGAGGTCGGGCTCGACCTTGTCGACGCCGGTGACGGGGTCGTCGATCCGGATGACCGGCGTGCCGTAGGGAGGGGTCCTCGGGTTGCGACCCACCATCGGAATGGTCGGCGCAGACGGGTCCGAACTGGGCAGCGCCCTTCCCGTGGTCTCTCCGCCCTGCCGGTGGCCTTCGGTACTGGTGTCTGCGTCGGTGATGTCGTCCAAGAGTCCGAGGGCGGCCATCTCGGGCACCAGCGCGCCCTTGGTCACGAGGTAGACCTTGGACAGAACGAGCATGGCGAAGGCCTCAGGGAACAAGAGCAGTGAGTGGATGTCCCGGGCGAGGAAGGGGCAGAGGACCGCCCGACCGGCCGCCGAGGCGACGACCATGGCCCGGCGGGCGCCTCGACTGCGATCGATGAGCGGACCGAGGGCCGGCGCCACCACGGCGAACGGGCCCATGGTCAACAACAGGTACAACAAGACCTTGTCCTTGGCCGCCGTCGGTGAGATCGAAAAGAACAGGGATCCGGCCAACGAGACGGCGAAGAGCGTGTCACCCGCCGTCATGAGGACGTGGGTCAGGGCGAGGCGGCCGAATGGCCGACGCTGGTCGAACAAGTCGGTGATAGCCGACCGGGCCAAGCGTCGGAACTGGTCACTTCGTTCCCGAACGCCCACTATCGCATGGTAGGCGTCAGCGGGCTCGGGGCTAACATATCCCGGTACCTTCTTCTACCGACCCGGGAGTCCCCCATGGCTGTCCAGGCCTACGTCTTGATCCAGACCGAGGTGGGCAGAGCGGCCACGGTGGCGAGGACGGTGGCCGGACTGGAGGGTGTTGTCGCGGCCGAAGGGGTTACCGGGCCCTATGACGTCATCGTCCAGGCCCGGGCCGACAGCGTCGACGAGCTCGGCCGCATGGTGGTCGGCCGCATCCAGCTCATCGACGGCATCACCCGGACGGTGACCTGTCCGGTGGTCAACCTCTGACCCGCCCCCTCGACTGAGGCGAGGTGGAAGTCCGGGGTCACGGCCGCTCAGCGGATGGCGCCCGACTTCCTCAAGGCACTGACGTCATCGTCAGAGAGCCCCCAGTCGACCAAGGCCTCGTCGCCATGCTGCCCAGGGGTTGGCGGAGGTCGGCGAATGGAGCCGGGCGTCCCGGTGAAGCGGGGTGACGGTGCGGGCTGGCGCACTCCGACAACCTCGGTGAAGGTCCCTCGAGCCTCATTGTGGGGGTGCTTGTAGGCCTCGAAGGGCGATAGCACCGGAGCGACACAGGCGTCGCTCCCTTGGAAGACCTGCTCCCACTCGGCCAGGGTGCGGGTGGCGAACACGCCGGCGAACCGCTCCTTCATGGCTGGCCAGGTCTCACGCTTCATCTGGTCGCTCAGGTCGACGTCTTCCAGTCCCAGCAGGTTGATGAGCTCGGCGTAGAACTGCGGCTCGATGGCCCCGACGGCCAGGTAGGCCCCGTCGGAGGTCTCGTAGACCTCATAGAAGTGCGCTCCGGTGTCCAACAAGTTGGTGCCCCGCTCGTCGTTCCAGATCCCCAGCTCCCGGAAGGTATGGAGCATGGTGGTGAGTGAGGCAGCGCCGTCGACCATGGCCGCGTCGATCACCTGGCCCTTGCCCGTCGCCCTGGCACTGATGATCGCTGCGCACATCCCGAAGGCCAAGAGCATGCCGCCTCCCCCGAAGTCGCCGATCAGGTTGACCGCCGGCACCGGGGCCGATCCCACCCGGCCCACGGGCTCGAGCGCCCCGGCCAGGGCGATGTAGTCGATGTCATGACCGGCGGCCTGGGCCATGGGGCCCTCCTGGCCCCATCCCGTCATCCGCCCGTAGACGAGCTTCGGGTTGCGGGCGAGGCACACGTCGGGGCCGACACCCAGCCGCTCGGCCACCCCGGGCCGGAAGCCTTCCATCAGGCCGTCCGCCTCATCGACGAGGGACAGGACGAGGTCCACCCCCTCTTGGTGCTTGAGGTCGACCGCCACCGAGCGTCGCCCTCGGCCCATCAAGTCGGGATTGGGCCCCTCGGCGGCCGGGTAGCTCGCCTTGTCGAAGCGGTCGATGCGGATGATGTCGGCGCCGGCGTCGGCCAGCATCATGCCGGCAAAGGGCGCAGGTCCCATTCCGGCCAGTTCAACCAGGCGAACGCCCTCCAAGGGGCCGCTCATCGGGCGACGACCTCGACTGCAGATGGTCGGCGTGCCAGCCGGTGGAGCTGAGGGATCTCGGGCGTCGTGGTCATCAGCGGATCGTAGCGTTTGCCATGGGCGAAGGGTGCACATCTCCGTCTTGCCCGGACCGGTCGTTGGCCCACGCAGACGGCCACGGGCCAAGGGACCGGTAGCCTCCACCCGTCGCCCGTGACGGGCCGTCGAGAGAGGCTTGCACATGTCGAAGGTTCGCCGGGCCCGCGGACCCGGTCGGGTCAACCTGATCGGCGACCACACGGACTACAACGAGGGGCTGGCCCTCCCGATGGCCATCGGGCTGGGAGCCGACATTACGTTCACCCCCTCCGACAGCCCGCTGATCGTCGTGGAATCGACGGCCTATGACCAACGTGTCGCCATTCCACTCGGCCAGCCCGGCTCCCCCCACGGTCCCGCCTCCGATCTGGCCACCAGAGAGCCCGCTTGGAGCCGGCTCATTGCCGCCATGATCGCCCTCTGCCGCCCGCCGTTTGGTGGCACGATCCATATCCAATCGACAGTGCCTGCCGGGTCGGGACTCTCCTCCAGTGCGGCGGTGGCCGTGGCCCTCGCCGAGGTGCTCACGTCTCGGCGTGAGGCCGTCGAGGTGGCCCGCCTCTGCCAGGAGGCCGAGCACCTGGCCGGGGTGCCGGTCGGCATCATGGACCCCCTGATCTGCGCGGGGGGTCGAGAGGGACACGCCCTGCTCATCGACTTTTCCACCCTGGCCACACAAGAGGTGGCCCTGCCCTCCGAGTTGGAGGTCATCGTGGTCGACTCCGGCCAGCCTCGAACGCTTGGCGCTTCGGGCTATGCCACACGGGTGGCCGAGTGCCGGTCCGCCGCCCGGGTCATCGGGCCGCTCGGCTTGGCTTCTGAGGAGTCGCTCTCCTCCCTCGTTGACCCCTTGCTCCGAAAGCGGGCCCGCCACGTCATCACCGAGTCCAGGCGCACGCAGGAGTGCGCCGTTGCCCTCGGCGAGGGCCGAGTGGTCGAGGCCGGTGCCCTCATGGTCGAGAGCCATCTGAGCCTGGCTCATGACTTCGAGGTCTCGACGGACCGGCTCGACGGGCTGGTCGAGGCACTCGTGGGTCGCCCTGGGGTGCTCGGGGCGAGGATGACCGGGGCCGGGTTCGGTGGCGCCGTGGTCGCCCTCACCCGGCCGGGGGCGCTCGACCTCTCGACCATCCCCGAAGCGGCCTGGCGGGTGGAAGCGGTGGACGGAACGGTGGCTGTGCGCCGGTGACACGGCGCCCGAATCGACGCTGAGCGGGTGTCGGAGCCCGTTACTCGTCGTACTCAGGGCCGAGCGACTGCCAAGGCTGGAGCCGACGGGCGATGATGCGTCGGAGGATGGCCGGCTTGCGTACGTCGTCGATCCATCGCACCCGGTCCTCACCGTAGAGGGTGAACTCGAGGCGGCCGGTGCCCACGATGCGTCGGACGAACGACTGTACGGCGGTCACCGAGGCGATGTGGGACAGCGGCACCTCGGAGTACTGGCGGGACATGACCCCCCACTGCTCGACCAGCCGCATGGAGGTGAGCAACACGCTCGTCATCCGCCACCGGATGACCCGGGCGGCCAGCCACAGACAGGGGACGGCCACCACTCCGCCTTCGACCCAGTGGAGGGCGACCGACGTGTGGGGGAAGCCGATGTCGAGGGCCACACCGAAGGAGATGACCACCACCGAGACAATCAGTGGCCCGGTGAGGAACGACCAGTGCGGCCTGATGTCAACCAGCACCTCTTCTCCGGGTAGGAGCTGGAGCCGGCTGACGGCCAAGCCCGTCAGCCCAACTTGGCGGCAATCGACCCCGCCGAGCGCAGGACGGCCCCATCGGCCCCGGCCGCCGAGTATGCGTGGGTCGGGCGATTCCTGGCCTCATCGAGAAGGTCGCCGAGCAGCGAGGCGAACGGCACGGCGGGCGAAACCCAGAGATAGCGGGCCAGCGACCCCGGGATGGTGTTGACCTCGTTCACGACGAACTCGTCCCCGTCCGACAGGAAGTCGATCCGGGCCACTCCCCGCACGCCGGCCAGCGCCGCGATCTGCTCGGCGGCGTGCCGGAGCCCTGACTCGAGCGCGGCCGAGATGACAGCTGGCAGCTCGCGGCTGGCCCCGGCCATGCCCTCTCCGGCCACATACTTGTCCCGGTAGCCCAAGATGCCCGAGGAGCCAGACGCCCGGATCGGGCGTTCGACGGCCGAGAGCTCGAGTTGCGGCCAGGTACGCACGGCCACCTGCAGGTCGCTCAAGTCGAGGCGGTAGGGCTCGAGGACGGCACCGAAGCGGAGGTGGGGGTTGGCCGAGAGACGAGCCCGGGCGGTGACCAAGTCCTCCACCACGTCGATGCCGATGGAGGAACCGCCGAATCGGGGCTTCACGATGTAGGGGCCATCGAAGGCAGGGGCATCGGAGTGCTCGGTCAACAGGATCCGAGGCAGTGTGGGCAGGCCAGCCTGGCCGACCACTGCGCCGAAGGCGAACTTGTCCATGCCGAGCGCCGCGCCGGCGACGGTCGGTCCGGCGTAGCGGATGCCGGTCAAGTCCAAGGCGGCCTGGAGGGTCCCGTCCTCGCCCGGCCCCCCGTGACAGCACACGAGGGCGACGTCGAACTCAACCTGTTTGGCTTTGCCCAGCCGGCCGCCCGGCTCCGAGAACCCTCCCCCGGGGCCGGCGACAAAAGACAGCCTTGTCGCCCCCTTCGGCACCCCCTCGAGGAACGACTCGGCCTCGAGGGTGGCGTCCACTTCATACCAGTCGCCGGTCTTCGACCAATAGAGGCACCGGACTGGGGCCCCGGCGCCAGCCAGCCCCCGGGCGGCCTGGAGACCGGTGAGCACACTGACATCGTGCTCGGGTGAGGGACCTCCGAAGATGACGGCGACGTCGGGCACGGTGGTTGAACTCCTCCGATCGGGAATACGCGGACGGGAGCGCCGGTGAGTGACCTCCCGGCTGCTCGGTTTGTCAAGGGTAGTGGTCCGGCAGATCGTTCTCGTACAACACAGTGTCCCCAGCTCGCAGGTGCGACCGTACCCAGTCGACAGCCTCTTGGCGTCCGGAAACCTGGAGGACCGACGTCCGGGCGCCGGGCGCCGACTCCACGCCGGCGAGCAAGGCACGCCGGTTGGTGCGGCCGACCACCAACAGGTCGGTGGCCACCGTGGCGATGGCTTCCCCGAACCGCCGGTTCTCGGAGAACTGCCTCGTCCCGAGCTCGACCATGCCCGGCGTCACGACCACCAGCCGGGCACTTCTGTCCTCCGCACGGGCCTCGGGACCCCGTGTCTCGACGTCGGGGCTGTCGGCGCCCGTGCCGTCCCATGCCCCGCCGGCGGCGGCCGCGGAGGCCAGGGCCACCAGGGCTCCTGCCGCCCCGGCCGGATTTGAGTTGTAGGTGTCGTCCAAGACGACCACGCCCGAGGCCGCCCGAGCCGCTTGGAGCCGGTGGTCGACCTGGGGCAGGTCGACCAGACGTAGGGCGATGTCCGAGGGGGCGACCTTGGCCACCAGGGCCACACCTATGGCACAGGCCAGATTGGTGGCCTGGATCCCAGCGGCCACCGGCACCCGCTCGACCAACAGCTCCCCGTGGATGTGGGCCGACATCGCCGCACCGTCATCGCTTCGGGTGACGCAGACGTCAGCCGACGGGTCAGTGGCGGAGCAGCGGACCACCCGCTTGCCTTCGGCCTCCGCCCTGTCGGCCACTGCGGCCAGGCGGCGGTCGTCGATCTGGAGGACCACATCGGCGGCGGACTGGAGGATCTCGGACTTGGCCTCGACGATGCGATCCTCGGTGCCGAAGCGCTCGAGGTGCACCGGCCCGATGGCGGTGATCACGGCGATGTCCGGTGGGCACCACCGGCAGAGGTCGGCGATCTCACCGGGACCGTAGGTCCCCATCTCGGCGATGAAGACCTCGGTCCCGTCGGCCAGGTGCTCATTGATGGCCCGGGCCAGTCCCGGCCGGTTGTTGAAGCTGGCCGGCGTGGCGACGACCGCGCGGCCGGGTCGCAGGAGGTGGGAGAGGTGCCCCTTCGTCGAGGTCTTGCCGTACGAACCGGTGATTCCCACCACCAGGGGATCGACGAGGCGGAGACGGGCCTCGGCCTCGTCGACGAAGTGGGATGAGAGGCGCCGCTCGAGCGGCGAGGTGAGCCAGCACGCCACATCGACGACCACAGGCAGGGCCAGCGCCGCGACCACGGCCAGAGGGGCGGCGAGACCGGTGGCCACGCCTGCGGCCACGATGACGGCCTCTATGACGGCCCACACGATGGCGAGGGTCCGTAGCCGGCGGGTCCAGGCCAGCGGTGAGGTCCGACCCTTCAGGGTAAGGCCGATCGGCCCGACGGCCACGGCAGCGGCGGTGGCTACCCCGGCCAGAGGCCAGACCAACGAGGCCACGGCGGTGGCGAGGGCGACCAGGGCCAGCGCGACATTGGCCGGCGTCGTCCGCCACCATCGGGCGGCGAACAGCAGGGCCGATCCCCCGAGATAGTGCTCGCGCTGAGCCACCCGGAGAAACCGGAGGCCCGCCGGCACGCAGGCCAGCACGCAGGCCAGCACGGTGATCCAGGCCACCCCGGTGTGGAACCGGTGGAATGCGACACCCGTGAACTGGCCTTGGCCGGCCGTCCACCTCATGGCTGACCGACCCCGGGTCCTGGGTCCGCCCATTGGCCGACGATGACCCGTCGAAGGTCGGTCGGCGCCTCGGTCGGGACCAGATGCCCGACGCCTCGGAGACGGATGAGACGAGCGGAGGGGAAAGCCCGTTCGGCCCGTTCGGCCACCTCGATCGGCACCTCGGTGTCCCTCTCCCCCCACACGAGGTCGACCGGACAGGTGAGTGCCGCCATGTCGTCGGCGTAGCTCTCGGTCAGGAGCTTGACGAACACGTCGCGCATGACCCCTGAGGCTGCCCGGTAGTCAGGCGATCCATACTTGTTCTTCATGGCCTCGAGCCGGTCGTCGCCGACCAGGCCCAGCCGGTGCAGGCGTCGCACCAGACGGTAGGCGAAGACCGGGCGCGAGCGCCGTCCCTCCCGGTCGAAGAGGGGCACGCCGGTGAGGACGAGGCGCTCTATTCGCTCGGGCACCATGGTGGCCAGCCGGACGGCCACCCGACCGCCGAAGGAGTGGCCGACCACCACCACCTTGTCGGCCAGGGCGCCGGGCTCCTCGAAGAGGGCGACCAGGGCCTTCGCATAGTCCTCACTGCCCCAGGGCGCCGATGGAGCGGGGGTCGCCCCGAAGCCGGGCAGGTCGGGGGCCAGGGCACTGAGCCCGGACGCCTCGGGGCTCTCGAACACCGGGATGAAGTCGGCATGGGTGCGCCGCCACCCGTGGAGGGCAAGGACGGTCGCAGGCCCTTGGCCCCAGGTCCCGCCGAACAGGCGACCGCCGGCGAACGACTTCAGCACCGGCACACCCTACCGATAGCCTCGGCGATTGTGGAACATCCGTCGTCAACGGCCGGACCAGTGCCGTCGGGTGACCGCTTCGACCGGGCCGTGGCCGACCTCACCGAGGCCCAGCACCGGGCCGTCCATACCCCGTCAGAAGCCCTGTGCATCGTGGCTGGGGCCGGCTCGGGCAAGACCAGGGTGCTCACCCTCAGGGTGGCTAGGCGGATCCGGGACGGATCGACCGAGGCCGACCACACCGTGGTGTGCACGTTCACGAGGAAGGCCGCCCACGAGCTTCGCAACCGGCTCTCCCTGTTTGGGGTGGCGGTGTCGGTGCCCGCCCGCGCCCCCGCCGGGGGGGTACCGACACCCGGGGTGCGGGCGGGCACGCTCCATCAGCTGGGCCTCACCCTGTTGCGCCGCCACGCCCAGGATGCCGGCGACCCGCCACCGATGCTGGCCGAGCACCGGTTCCGGACCATCGCCGTGCTGGCCGGGGACCCGGGGCAGGCCTCGTCCATCGACCCGGAGATCGCCTGGGCGAAGGCCAGGTGCCTCGCCCCCGAGGACTACGTGGCGGCCGCCCAGAGCCACGGGCGCAGTGTGCCGGCCGGCCTGGACCGGACAGCCACCGTCTTCGCCGCCTACCAAGAAGGACTCCGGCGCCGCCGCTGCCTCGATCTGGACGACGTCCTCGTTCACTCAGCCGACCTCCTCCATGCCGATGCCACCTTCGCCGATGCCGTGCACTGGCGGTACCGACACCTCTCTGTCGATGAGTTCCAAGACGTCAATCCCGCCCAGTTCCGTCTCATCACCGCGCTGCTCGGCGGACGGCACGATCTGTGCGTGGTCGGCGACCCCAACCAGGCCATCTACGGATGGAACGGCGCCGATCCCCAGCTGTTGATGCAGCTACCCGCCCTGATTCCGGAGATGGAGACGGTCCGCTTGGACGAGAACCACCGATCCTCTCCCCAGGTGGTGGCAGCAGCCAGCGCCGCCCTCGGGCCGGCCGCCTCCCCCCCGCCGAGGTCAGTGGCCGACAACGGCCCGATGGCGGTCGTCACCGCCTACGACAGCGACCTTGCCGAGGCCGAAGGGGTGACAGCCCTCCTCCAGGCCCGGGTGGAAGAGGGTGGCACCTGGTCGGACCAGGCAGTCTTGGCCCGCACACACGACCAGCTGGCGACCGTGGGCCGGGCCCTCACCCGGGCCGGTGTCCCCTACCGCATCGCACCGGGCCCCGAGGGCCTAGAGGGCGCAATCCATGCCGTCCCGAAGCCGGTTGAGCCCGGAAGGCGTCCCCGTCGGGGGGCCCCTGACAGCGCCGACGGGGACGCGGTGGAGCTCGCCACCTTTCACCGGGCGAAGGGCCTCGAGTGGGCGTCGGTCCACGTGGTCGGGCTCGAAGAGGGCTTCGTGCCCATCGTCTTCGCCGAGTCGGCCGAGGCCCGGGCCGAAGAGCGCCGCCTGTTCTATGTGGCCCTGACCCGGCCGTCGGTCGACCTGCACTGCTCATGGGCCAAGACCCGCCGCATGGCCAATGGCCGGGAGATGGAACGCCAGCCGTCGCCGTGGTTGGCCGCCGTCGCCCGGGTGTCGAGGACCGGATCGGGCCGCTTGGCCCCAAGGGACGCCGGGCGTCTCATCGCCGAGATCCGGGCGGGCCTCAACCGCTGACTATGGATTCGACACCATGCCGGCCACGTCGTCGATCCCTCGACCGCCAAGGCTCCCCTGGAAGGTGGCGTCTCCGAATGCGAAGACACCGCCGTCGGCTGCCGTCATCCAGTAGCCACGCCCATCCGAGGACGCGGTCATGCCCACGATCGGGCTGTTGAGGCTGAGGTTGCCCGTCGAGCCGTAGAAGCCGGTAGTGCCGAAGGAGAAGATGCCGCCGTCTGAGGCCACCAGCCAGTAGCCGCCCCCGCCGGGTGCGGCCGCCATGCCCACGATCGGGCGATTGAGGTGGAGGTTGCCCGTCGAGCCGTAGAAGCCGGCGTCACCGAAGGAGAAGATGCCGCCGTCTGAGGCCACCAGCCAGTAGCCGCCCCCGTCCGGCGTCGAGGCCATGCCTACGATCGGCTGGTTGAGGCGAAGATTTCCGGTGGACCCGAAGAATCGCGCATCCCCGTAGGAGAAGATCCCGCCGTCGGAGGCGACGAACCAGTACCCCTTGCCGTCAGGCGTGGCGGCCATGCCGACCACCGACCGGTTGAGATGGAGGTTCCCCGTCGAACCGTAGAAGGCGGCATCGCCAAAGCTGAACACACCGCCGTCTGAGGCCACCATCCAGTAGCCGGCACCCGTTGGGGTCACGGCCGTCCCGACCACCGGTTGGTTGAGGGTTACCGAGGTCAGGTCACCCAGGTAGTTCAAGAACTCGTCGTTCCCGAAGCCGGTCAGGTTCCCGTCACCCTCGTAGAGGTAGTAGCCCCGTCCGGCAGTTGAGGGGGTGACGTTGAAGGCCACCGTCACATAGGTCCCATAGCTACCGTCGCCAGTGGCGCAGGCGAACTGGACGGCGAGCGACTGCACCGTCGACCCGCTCACCATCAACTGGTCGACAGTGGCGGTCGAGGAGGCACCGGTCGGTCCGCACTGACGGCCGGTGAACGAGCTGATCGAGGCATCGCTGCTGTCGACCGTCTTCCCCGGCGTGAGCGGGGTGGATGTGGAGATGCTGAGGCTGTAGGGGGCTCCGCCCGGACCGTTCCAGCTCACGACCAAGGCTCCGCTCACATAGTTCGGCCTGGCCACCACCGACGTGGTCGACACCTGAGCGGATGACGAGCCGCCCGGAAACGACTCGGTCATGGCACGGGTCAACGGCGCTGAGCCGACCGCCACCCGACTCGCGGCCCGGATACCGACGGCCGGGAAGGAGTGGCCGGACGGTGAAGCCGCAGCACCTGCCGCAGCCGCAGTGACGAGGCTGACCGCCGCGCCTACGACGGCGGCCACCAAGAGGCGACCAGGGGCGTACATGAGACCCGGTCGGGTACGGGGGGAAGCTTTTGCGTCGTCCATGCGCCTCCTCGGTCTCCGCCGGCGCTGCAGGCCCCAGACGGGGACGCCATGGCCCCTACCCTGCCCGGGCACGGATCTAACCGGCTGACGTGTCGATGAACACGGGAGTGTGGTCCGAGGGCTTGTCGCCCTTCCGGGCGTTCCTGTCGATGAGCCCGTAGGTGGTCGCTGCGGCCAGAGCCTCGGTGACCAGGATCAGGTCGATGCGCATGCCCCGGTGCCGATGGAACGATCCGCCCCGGTAGTCCCACCAACTGAACAACTTCTCGTCGTCGTAGAGCTGGCGGAACACGTCGACCAGACCCCACGACTCCAAGTTGGCCAAGGCATCCCGCTCGGGCTGGCTCACGTGGGTCATGCCTTCGAACTGGGTCGGATCCCATACGTCGCGGTCATCGGGGGCGACGTTGAAGTCGCCGCACACCGCCACTTGTTGTCCGGGGGAAGTGCTCTCGTCCAGCAGGGCCCGCAGACGGGCCAGCCAGGCCAACTTGGCCGGGTAGTGCTCGCTGTCCAGGCTGCGACCGTTCGGGACGTAGACCGAGACCACCCTCACCCCGCCGCAATCGGCGGCGATCAGCCGGGTGCCCTGGTCGTCGTCGTCGGACCCCATGCCGACAGACACGTTCTCCAACCCCACCCTGCTGACCAGGGCCACGCCGTTCCATCGGCCGTCGCCGTGATGGGCCGTCTCGTAGCCCAGGGTGGCGAAGGCCCCGTGGGGGAAGGTGGCGTCAGCCTGCTTGGTCTCTTGGAGGCAGAGGACGTCGGGCTGGGCGTAGCCGATCCACTCCTCCACCCGACCGAGCCGGGCGGTCAGGGAGTTGACGTTCCAGGTGGCGATGCGCATCGTAGATGCGGCTCAGCCGGCGTCGGCCGGGGCCGAGTCCACCAGCACGAAGAGGAGCTCGGCCTGGCATGCCAGCTCGCCGTTGACCGTGGCCCGGCCCGAGCCCTTGCCCGCCCGAGCCGACATCCGGCCCAGGGTGACCTCGAGGTCGAGCCGGTCGCCGGGCAGCACCTGGCGCCGGAACCGGGCCTTTTCGATGCCTCCGAACAGGGGGAGCTTGCCTGCGTAACGGGGATCGGAGAGGACGGCCACGGCACCCAGTTGCGCCAGAGACTCGACCATGAGGACCCCGGGGAGCGTCGGGCGCCCCGGGAAGTGCCCAGCGAAGAAGGCCTCTTCGCCAGTCAGCTGCCAGCTACCGGCCGCTGACTGGCCGGGCTCGACCGAGTACAGATCGGTGATGAAGAGGAATGGTTCACGGTGAGGCAGGTAGTCATCGGCTCGCACGGCTCTCGAGGCTATCGGCCCCGCGCCTCGATCTCGAACCCCAGCCGGATGGAACTGACTGGTGAGCCCTACTCGGCCAGCTCAGGCAGGACCAGTTCGGCCCGTCGTCGCGCTGCGTCGAGCGACACCAGCTCGAAGTGCCTGACCTCTCCTTTGTTCAGCACCTGGCGGGCCTTTTTCGGAGGGGGATCGGCGAGGCCTCGGAGGGGAACGTGACAAAGCATCCCGCCGACGTCCACGTGGGCCCCGTGAGAGGTGAACGAGACCACCGTCCCATCGAAGATGCTTCCGATCGGGTGATTGGCCACGAACGTGAGGAAGACGAGCGGCTCGTTCAGCGCTTCGGTCGATCGGACAGGTCGGTCGTCGGCGCCTTCGCCCTCGCCGACCGCGTCGCCGTTCGAGGACGGGTCGGTTGTCGCTGGGGCTGGTGTCGTGGCCTCAGCTGCCCGGCTGCGCCTCGTCCTCTTGGTCGTTCCCGGCACCGTGGCCGGACCAGCGGAATCGTCTTCGTCCTCGACGATGTCCGACCTAGCCCCGGCGGCCAGCTCAGCAGCCTTCGCCGCCTTGGTGGCTTTCGTGGCTTTCGTGGCTTNNTGGCTTTGGTGGCTTTGGTGGCCTTCGTCGACTTGGCCGCCTTCGTGGATTCCCCCGCGTCCTGTGGCGCCGCGTCGGCCTCGACCAGCTTCTTGGCCCTTGTGGCTTTGGTGGCCTTGGTCGCTCGACGGCGAACGGTCGTCGGTTCGGCGGCCTCAAGGGTCGGGGAGCCTCCTTCTACCGGCTCGTCGACCGCATCGATGTCGGCCGCCTTGGACTCCCGGCGTGACTTCGCTGTCACCGACCGACTCTTCGCTCCGCGGACCGGGGTCCGGGGCGTGAAGATCCAGCCGACACCGGGAACGGGTTTGCCGCCGATCAGCCGGCCCGGCTCGAACAGCCAGGGTCGCTCGGCGTGGAACTCCTGGAACGAGTCGTTGGACAGGACCAAGGCACCGGACTTCTCGGCTATGCGCAGAATGAACCCGTCCCCCCGGCCGACCGCACCGGCTGGAGGGGTGATCATCTCTCCGTGCTCGAGGGCCTGCTCGAACGGTTCCACCTCGGAAGGATCGATCCGGTGGCCGAACGAGGCGTCCACCACCACCGTCACGTCTGAGGTGGTGAAGCCTCGGTACTCTTCCAAAAAAGTGCGGATGGCTTCGTCGAGTTGGGACAGGCTCGGCAGGTTTCGGCCTTCCGTGGCGATGTTGGACCCGTCGACGACGATCCTCCGGCGTGCGGGTTGATCTTGTTCCATAGAGGACTCCAGTCAACCATCTGCCCAGGTGGGCGCTGACCATCCCTCGCTGAGCACCCTCCAGTCGGCCCTCGCCGGGCGCCTGATCGACGCCACCCGTAACATGGAAGAGTGGACGCCGAACAGACTCGTACGCATGAGGCGACCGAGCTCGTCCGCCACCGCTGCGTGAACGACGGGACCGTGACATCGGGCCAGGAGGTCCGGAGTGCCGACCTCTTGGAGGGTTACCTGGAGGGGCACCGGGATCGACCTCCAGGCCTAGGAGCCCGAGCGTGATCGCACCTCGCTCGTGGCCAAGATCCATGGCTCGGACCCGACGGCGCCCTCGCTCACCCTGCTCGGCCACACCGACGTGGTCCCAGCCAACGAAAGCGAAACTGTCACGTTCCGCACCGCCCAGGCATCGACCACGTCCCCCATCGACACGCCCCTGTGGGATGCCTTGGCCCGGGTGAGCGGCCTGTTCTACCCAGGGGCGACGACTGTCCCCTATCTGGCCGTCGGAGCCACCGACGCCCGCTTCTACCGAGGTCTCGGAGCGGTGGCCTACGGCTTCGGCCTCCACGGCCGGGCCATCACCTTCGAGGACTACGGTGCCATGTTCCACGGAATTGACGAGCGCGTCGACGTCGAGTCGCTGCACCTGTCAACCGAGATGTGGATAGCCCTCGCCGCCGACTTCGTGGCCTGAGTTCGGAGCTCCGCTCAGCCGACCGACCTGGTCAACAAGTCCTCTTGCTCGAGGCGGTGCAGCGCGGCACTGCCCGAGGCGGGACTGGCCGACTCCGCCCGACTGACGTGTCGGAGGCTGAGCCGGTCGCGGACCAGCTTGTGGAGGCGCTGGTGGACGAAGTTCCACGCTCCCATGTTTTCTGGCTCCTCCTGCAGCCAGACCACCTCTTCGGCGTTCGGGTACGACGCGAGAACTCCTTCGATGTTGCTCTTCGGCCACGGGTAGAGCTGCTCCACCCGGACCACGACCACATGCTTTCCCGCCTCTGCGAGTTCGTCCCTGCGACCGATTGCGTCGTAGGCCACCTTGCCGGTGCAGAGCACCACCCGGGTGACAGCGTCCCGGTCGAAGTCCTCGTTGACCGAGGTCGGGTCGTCCAGCACCTCGGCGAAACTTCCGGAGGTGAACGACGCGATCGGCGACCTGGCCTGTCGGGCCCGGAGCAGCGATTTCGGCGTGAAGACGATCAAGGGCTTGCGGTCGGCCCCTTTCACCTGGGCCCGAAGGAGGTGGAAGTACTGGGCCGCCGTCGTCGGCTCGGTGACCCGGAGGTTGCCCCGGGCAGACAGGGTCAAGAACCGCTCGATGCGTGCCGAGGAGTGCTCGGGACCCTGTCCCTCATAGCCGTGGGGCAACAAGAGCACGAGGCCGGACTTCTGTCCCCACTTGTCCTCGGCGGCCACCAGGAAGTTGTCGACGATGATCTCGGCGCCGTTCCAGAAGTCGCCGAACT
>PLSY01000289.1 GCA_003164275.1 Acidimicrobiaceae bacterium
GCTCACTGATGAATTGCCGAAGAAGGCAGAGAGCCGCGTTCTCGGGGTCACGGTCAAACTGCTGCGGAGGGCAAGCGGGATCCGGGGTCTGGTCTCCTACGCCGATCCGGCGGCAGGCCACCTTGGCACCATCTACCAGGCCGCTGGCTGGTCCTACCTCGGCCAGAATCCTCCGGCTCGGTATCTCGATTTCGGGGACGGCACGCTCCGTCACCCTCGCAGCACCTACTCGATCTACGGCACGAGTTCGCCAAGCTTGCTCCGTGCCCAAGGCGTGATCGTCAAGGGTGTACTCGTCAACGGCAAACACCGATACTGCTTGGTGATCGACCCCACGTGGTCGTGGCGGTTGACTGCCCATGACCTGCCCTACCCGAAGCCGACACCCGGGACTCAGGCGGACCGATGAGTCGGCGTCCACCGAAGCGGTTCGCCACCTGGTCGGAGTACTACCGCTACCGAATCGAGCAGGGCGAGAAACGTGGCTTGTCCCGGTCCCAGGCCAGGGGTCACCCGGCTAAGGGGGAGAAGCTCGCCACCCAGGTCGAGAAGGACGTCAACATTCTCGGTCGGAGCGGACCGGTCACCGTGTCATTGGTCGGCACCAAGGAACGGAGTCGGGCCGGCAAGTACGACAACGAGGTTGGCTTGCTCCGCTCGGGCAAGATCACCCCGAGTCAGTTCGACCGGCGCTGGAAGGGCAAGTCCATCGGCGGCCAAGAACTCCCTTCGGCCAAAGAGGTCCTCGCTCTCAGCCACCGGGGGCTTGCGAGCTTCGACGACTTTTACCCCAAGGGCACGTCATGAATGGCCGATGCC
Source organism: Acidimicrobiaceae bacterium (assembly GCA_003164275.1). The sequence continues at coordinate 820 of PLSY01000289.1, forward strand.
CGCTGTGCAGTCGGCAAGGTCGTCTGGAACGCCATCACCCCACGGGGAGGATCCACGGTCGACCCATACATCCCAAGTTCACCTTCGTCATCTGTGGTCCTTGCAACCGGGAACAGAACACGTTGTGGCGGATGACCGGCATAGATGACGAGATCCCGACGGCCGAGGCATTGATGCGCCGTCTCACTACCTGGCTGACCATGTGGGACCGTGCACTCGATCTGCAACAGCACGCTGCACTGATCGAGGTCCTCGCCGAACTGTCCGACCGAATTGCAGAGGCCGCCTGATGGAGCCCGACGTCCCGATTCGGTTGCGGGTACATCCAACGACTGATCCGAAGCCGGTCCCGGCGGGCCGCAGCCGGTGGCCACGGGAGGCGCTGATCTGCAACGCCATCCTGGACCGCGACGGCGCCTTGTCCTACGGCGTCTTGCTCGAAACGTTCGACCGGTGGACCGTGAACGAGCATTTGGTCTTCCCAGGGTCCGTGCCAGATGAAGTGATGGTCGACCACGTTGCGATGCAAAAGGCCCACGTCATGATCGGCGTCCGTCGGACCATCGGCCTCGTCCCGACGTCAACGTCCAAGGTGGAGGGTCGCTGGGATGGCCTGGGCTACCGGCTCCGTGATCGTGGGTATCGACGGGGCTGGCCCATTGTCTGCGCCGGTCTGGCTCGACAGCTCGCGGGCATGTGCGGTCGCTGGGCTCTTGCCCGACGTTCACCAGGGGCGTGGTCGATGTTGCTGGCGGGACTCGGCACCTGGGGGGATGCGCCCCGGATCATCGTCGAACCCCTCGGTCAGTTGGTGGTCGCCCGTTGGGGGTCGACCAAGAAACAGACGGGGCAGATCGACACGGACGACATCGCGCATCGTCCCCCGCCCAAGGCCGGCCCCTTCGTCGATGTCCTACAGGTAGCCAGCGCGCTACGGGGTGCCGATGTCCATGGCCTCACGGACGCCTGTATGCGCTTCGGTGTCGAGCCGCCTGGGTCCGAGGCTGATCCGATCGGTCGCTTGCGTAACGAGGCCATATCAATTGCCCACCTCTATTTCGCCGAGGTTGCCGAGGTGGCCAATCTCAACCTGTCGCTCGATCTGGCCACGTTGGTCAGCACCGGGGGAATCGGTACGGCCCTTCTTCGGGAGGCAGGAATGGGCCGATGACGGGCCCCATTCCTGCCCACCTCAGAGGTCCGGTGGCTGCTGCCTTCTACGGCGGATGGTCGGCCCCACGAGTGCTGCACTCGCCGTGCCCGGCGGCTGTTGCCGATATCTCTGGCGCCTATGGCTGGAGCTACTCCATCCAAGGTCTACAGCGGTTCGACATGGCTACGGCCTGGACCAGTTGTCCCGCAGCTGACCTGGTCCACATCGTCGCCTCCGCCCCCGACCTGCGATGTCAGATCCTCTGGGGAGATGTGCCATTGCATGGGCGACTCGTCCTGGTCAAGGTGCGCCCCCATGGTCGAGAGATCTTGCCCACCAAGGCCAAACGGTCAGGTGCAGTCCGTCTATCGATGGCTCCGACCGATCTGCAAGGTGGCGCCTCGTGGTGGTGGCTGTCCGATCTTCTTGCTGGCGTTGCCATGGGCGGCCCATTCCCCGAAGACATCGTCGAGGCCTGGGAGATCGTGGCCGGCGACGCTCTGGACGATCTTCGGTGCGTCTCATTGGTCGGGGGTCGAATGGTCGACCCTCGGACAGAAGACCTCTTGTCGACGATCC
>PLSY01000105.1 GCA_003164275.1 Acidimicrobiaceae bacterium
TTCACGCCCTCCTGCTCGCTTGTCGCACCCGGGGAGTCGCTGGTCACACCCACCTCGGTGAAGCCAGGCACCACGGCCACGGCGACCGCCACCGGGTTCACCCCCGGTGAGACCGTGAACGCCACGGTCCACTCGAACTCCATCGACGTCGGCCAGGCTGTCGCCGCTCCCGACGGCAGTGTCCACCTGACCTTCACCGTCCCGGCCGGCCTGGCGGCGGGGACCCACGATCTGGTCCTGGTCGGCCAGGCGTCGGGTCACATGACCGCAGCCGCCTTCATGGTGACCGCCAGCTCGGGCTACCGGCTGGCCGCAGCGGACGGCCAGGTGTTGCCCTTCGGTGGCGCCGGCCTGTTCGGTTCGGCTGACGCGGAACACCTCACTGCACCCGTCGTCGGCATCGCCGCGACCTCCGACGGTGGGGGCTACTGGTTGGTGGCCGCCGATGGTGGTGTCTTCGCGTACGGCGATGCCGCGTTCTACGGGTCCATGTCCGGGCGGCACCTCAATAGCCCGATCGTGGGCATCGCGGCGACCTCCGACGGTGGGGGCTACTGGTTGGTGGCCGCCGACGGCGGTGTGTTCGCATTTGGGGACGCCGGATTCCACGGGTCGATGGGTGACACGCGACTCAATGCCCCCGTGGTCGGCATCGCGGCGACCTCCGACGGCGGTGGCTACTGGTTGGTGGCCGCCGACGGCGGTGTCTTCTCCTTCGACGCCTCGTTCCACGGTTCCATGGGTGACACGCGACTCAATGCCCCCGTGGTCGGCATCGCCGCAGGTCCAACCGGTGGCTACTGGTTGGTGGCCGCCGACGGCGGTGTCTTCTCCTTCGACGCCTCGTTCTACGGGTCGATGGGCGGCAAGAGCCTGAGCGGCCCGATCGTCGGGGTGACCGCTACCTCCGACGGGAGCGGATACTGGATGGTCGGTGCCGACGGGGGAGTCTTCAACTTCGGCGACGCCGTGTTCTCCGGTGCAGCGTCAGGTTCGACCACCGGTGCACCGATCGTCGGGATCGCCCCAACGGACGGGTAGGCGACGGTCCTCGCTGCGATCGCCGTGCTCCAGGGTCAAGTAGCCAAAGGGGGCCGCCCCCCCGGGAGGCCTCTCAGAACCGGACGTGACCGTTTGCCGTCTTCGGGTTCCCACAGCTCGGCCGCCGGTGATCAGAACAGCCCCCAATGGGCGAACAGGCGAGGTTCCCTGTGGATGATGGCGCTGAGCCACTCGCGGGCCTCACGCTCACTTGTCCTTCATCCGTCTGGACTTCCGCATCGCCCAGTGCCGGAGATGCTCGTTGAGGTGTCGTCTCAGGCAGCTCAACTCGGAGCGCTCGAAGTCCGCTCAGTCGTTGATCCAGCCTCAGAACCGAGGGCTGATGTCGCCCTGTGGCGTATTCGCATCCCAGGTTCCGTCAGCTGTCCACGAGGTGGAGCACGAAGGCGGTCAGTTGGCCGCGGCTCCGGACCCCCAGCTTTGCGTAGATGTTGTCGAGATGCCTCTTGACCGTGCCCTGGGCCACGTGCAGTTGGGCGGCGACTGCAGCATTGCCGGCGCCGAGCACCACGAGCTCGGTGATCTCCGCCTCCCGCGGGCTCAAACCCAGTGACTCGTAGTCCCGTCGTCGCGCCGGACGAGGTTCCTCATCGACGATGATGGCCCCCGGATGAGCACCCTGGGCCGGCAGGTACCGCAGCACGATCCGCTGGCCGTCCAGCTGCGCCGTCAATGGACGGATCAGCTTCAGTTCCTCGTGTTCGGCAAGGTGAGCCTGTTGTGAGGCAATCCACCGGTCCACACGTGCTGGCAACGGCGAGGTGCGGGACGGACGTCCGAAGAACCGGTAGAGCGTGACCAGCGCCCCTGGGGCCAGCTCGTCAGGCGGGTCCCACAACACGATGACGTTCCATCCGCGCCCGGTCACCGCGTCGTTGGCGACGTCTACCAGGCCCCGTAGGCGCTCCTGGTCCCGGAAATTGCGCCAGGCCTGGGCCAAGTGGGGACGCAGCACGTTCAAGGCATCCCGATCGCGATCGCTGAAGTCGCGATCCGCCCGGCTGACGACCAGTCCGAAGACGACCGGTGCCGCGGCCGGGAGTGTGGCCGACATCTGGTACTCGACGCCCATGGGACCGTAGAGGTCTCGATGCAGCCGGCTGGCGTGGAACATGTCCTGTGACCAGAAGTCGCTGATCCGCCAGGCCGAACCGTCACCCGTGGCGGTTGCATGGCGAATCAGCGGGTGCTCAGCGGCGAGCTCGGTGAGCAGCTCAGCGGCATCGTCGGGCACCGCGAATGACGCCGGCTCCATCCAATAGGTGAGGCGACCGCCGACCGGATCGACTTCGTTGGCGGTGGCGACCAGACACGGCATGAGGGCCGCCACGCCCTCGAGCGTCGATTGGAGGAAGGTGTCTCGTTCCTTCGCCTCACTAACGACTCGAACAACGTCGAGTACGCGCGAGAGGTCACTCTCGTCGAGCCGCACGGCACTTACTCTATCCCCGGGTGCTGGTCCGGACCCGATTCCCGCAACGGCGCAATGGCGCGGGACCAGGTTGGGAACTCGGCACCCGCCAAAGGTTTGACTATGCGCCTCGGTGCGGCTCAAGGTTGGGGCGTCGCCAGCGCCGGGGGCTGCAAAGGGCAAGACAATGTTTTCCGGGCTTGACGCTCAGCTGAAGGATGCATTCCTCAGGTGGGCAAAGACGCCGAATGCACGGCCCATAAGTGACGAGCGGGTGCAGGCGTGAATCGACGATGGAAGGCCGGTTGGCGGACGGGCGCCAAGTTGAAAAGGCGTCGGCGAAGCGCACGTTCGAATGGAAGAAGACAGCGACTCGAAGGACGGGGCCTGCGAGGCAGTAGCGATTCCGATCCAGTCATCGCCCTCGCAATAATCCCGGGCAGCCGATCGAGCCAGGTCAGGCCTTCAATCGACGTCTCTCGTGCCCTCCGAAGGTACCCATGGATGACGATCGACTCGCTCACGAGCCGAGGCTGGCGAATGTGGCGATCTTTGCGCTGGCGAATGGGGTCGGCCGCACAAGTTCAGAGCTTTCGTGAAGATTGTGTACGCCGAACGACGGGGGCCGCCTTCCGAACCTCAGCGCAGAACCAGGCACGTCGGGTGTGCTCTTGGGCGGCCAGCGTGCCGGCGGTCGGGCGGCTCGGGCCACGCCGCAATCCGGCAGCGTTTAGGGATTTCTGCCGCCGCCGTAAGTATCACGTAAGAGACATGCCGCTCCTATTGGAGAGCCGGACCAGCTGGGTCATCATGGTGTGTGCTTGGGTTCCTGGGGCGGTGGCGGATGGGCGCGACTCTGACCACGGTCTCTGGTGCCGTCTGCATGATCGCTGGCTGCTCAACGACGGCGGCTACGGCTCTTCACTTGCCGTCCGAAGCAGTTGGAATCGTGATGGTGTGGTGGGTGCCTGTGCCCCGCCGATGACTCCGGACGGCTATCAGAAGGTTCCCGTAGGCGTATTGCTGGTGCAGCACGGACGGACGATCGAGCGACAAACCGTGACAGGCACCCACGCGTTTGTGTTCCATGTCCCACCCGGCGATTACGTCGTCCAGTCAGCGGGAACGCCTACGCTGCACATTCCCGCCACTGTTAGGAGCGGTGGGTCAACCATCGTGGACTTGCCCTCACTCTGCTCGTAGTGGGCGGCAAAGTCAGACATCTTGGTCACCCACTCGGCGGTCAGGGACGCTGCGTTGAACAGTGAGCCGGGGTCAGGAGGGATGTCGCTGAGATCGGGCACTATGGAAGTGTGCAACCTGGCGGTTCGTATGGGGGACGCCCATCTGGGTCCTATCGGATTCAGCGGTAATGTCCAATCCTCGACAAGGCCATGAAGACGAGGCCGATTTGGTTGTCAGGGACACGGTCGCGCTGGTCGAGCAGCTCAACGACATGGGCTACGTGATCGGATTCGGCAGCGTCGTCATCAAGCCGGACCTCCTGGTCCTTTTCTGGGTCGAAGGAGACGGTGTCACTTTCGTGGATGATCTGAGACGACTTGGTTTCCGCCACTCCTACAGACTGCGGCCGGCCCGGGAGACCCGGCACCCATCTTGCCTCGGGACTGAGGAGGAGTCCGGAACCAACGGGTCCAGACTCGAGTGGACAGTGTGCCAGTCACCACCTGGTCAAGCATCCCAGAAAAAGCTCATATCGCGGGTGGGGCGCGTGGCGGAAGTGCCGTTCCGGGCGTGCAACAGGAGCAGGCACGGGAGGCCGCCTGCCTCTGCTGAAGAGCATGCGGAACCGCGCTCCGCAGCCAGTTCCGTGGGCGCCGCCGACCGCGCCCGCTGGGGCGCCGAACGACGCGCCAGAACGACAGCCGTCGCCACCCTGGCCGCAGCGCAGAACGGCACGTCGGGCGGCTTGGGCCACGCCGCGACCCGGTCAGGGACACACCTTCCCTGGTGTCACGTAAGCGAGAGACGCTCGACGAGAAGCTGCCCTGGCCAGCCATCGCGATCAAATGACTCGGTTGGCGTGAATCCCGCAGACTGGTAGTAGCGCACAATCTGTTGGTATCCGCCAGCCCAGCAATCGACTCTCAACAGGCTGAGGCCACGGGCGAGGCAGTCAGCGCGAGCGTGGTTCAACAGTGCAGTCCCGATCCCTTGCCTGACAAGACGTCTCGAAGTCAGGAGGAGAATGATGTAGAGGCCCGGTTCGTCTGTCACCGGAGCGTATGCGGGAGAGTCCTCGCTGACGTCAAGAGCGCCGACCAACTCGCCTCCGACCTCAGCAACGGTGAGGTTAGGACTTCTCGCCAATCTGGCAACCCGCTCCCGCCGATCGGGTATCTCCGACCAGGGCTTGCTACCCCATTGTCCACTGAGACCACGCTCAGCGAGCCAGAGAACCGCCTCGTCGAAAAGCCGGAGCAAGGACTGCTCGTCGTCGACCGTGCCCGGTCGAAGTAGAACTTCCATAGAGAACGACCATAGAGGTCGTCTCGTGAACACGGTCGGTACGTTCGCCCCACACGTGTTGTTCCGGGCACAGCAACAGGAGCAAGCACGGAGGCCGTCAAGGCATCGAGAACCTCGTCGGCAGCGATGTTGCGAGTGCCGGCGACCGCACCTGCTCGGGTACCGGCCAACGCGCCAGAACTACGGTGGTGATCTCATCCATCTGGGGCCCGGTCGCCTCGTCCCCCGAGTCCCATCCACTCGGGAGGTATCCCATGACCACCACAGCAAAAGCGATTGTCGTCTACGACCCTGCACTCGCCGGTCCTGAGCACATAGCCCTCGCCGGGTTCCTCGGCGGCTACCGCGGGCTCACCCGCGACGCCTATGCGCTCGATCTTCGTCAGTTCGTCGCCTTCTGCGATGAGCGCCGCCTGGGTCTCTTCGAGGTCCGGCGAAGCGACATCGAGGCCTACGGACGGGAGCTGGAAGCTCGGGGTCGGGCAACGGCCACCGTCGGTCGGCGACTGTGCACCGTGACGGGCTTCTACCGCTACGCCGAAGAGGAAGGTCTGATTGCCCATTCTCCGGCTGTTCACGTGCGTCGACCCCGGATCGATTACGAATCCCATGCCATCGGCCTGGACCGCAACGAGGTAGGGGCGTTGCTCGTTGCCGCCGGGCTCGGGCCGGCAGGCGAGCATGCGCTGGTTTCACTGCTGGCGCTGAACGGGCTGCGGGTCTCCGAAGCGATCGGAGCCGACATCGAGGCCCTGGGCCTCGAGCGCGGTCATCGGACACTCACCATCCTTCGCAAGGGCGGGAAGACCGTCACCATCCCGTTGGCACCTCGGACGGCCCGGGCGGTCGACCTGGCCATCGGAGAACGCGACAGCGGCCCGATCTTCATCACGGCGGACGGTCGACGTCTTGACCGTCACGGCGCCAGCCGGATCGTTCGGAGGGTCGCCCGCCGTGCTGAGATTTCCAAGGCCATTGGTCCGCACACGTTGCGGCATGCATTCATCACGGCAGCCCTTGATGCTGGGGTGCCGTTGCGCGACGTCCAAGAGGCTGCTTCACACGCTGATCCACGGACCACGATGCGTTATGACCGGGCCCGGGTGTCCCTGGACCGCCATGCCACGTACATCGTGTCCACCTACATCGCTGGTGCTGCCCGCTGACGGCGCCGGCCGTTTGGCCGCCGGCAGATACCTGCTGGCACCCAGGGTCAACGATCTGGCGACCACACTGAGTCGGCGTCTAGCGTCGCCGAAGAAGTCACAGAGCGACGCGCCAGAACGACGACCATCGCCACCTTGCCCGCTGCACGTCGGTTGCGCTCGCGTTCAGCAAGCATGTTCGGGGTTGTGTCGCTTGAGCCTCGCTGCGAACCGGGTGTTCAGGGACATTTACGCTCCGTGGTCAGCCACAGGTCGATAGCTTCTCGGCATGGACGACGGGATGTTACTCATCCTCGCCGGGCCCCCTGGGGCCGGGAAGACGACGGTGGGAGCGATCATTGCCTCCGAGCCACCGCTGTCCGCCTGCATCCACTCGGATTGGTTCTGGACCACGATCGTGAATGGCCACATTCCACCCTGGGAGCGTGCGGCGGATGCTCAGAATCGGGCTGTAATCCGAGCGGCAGCGGCAGCCGGAATCCGGATGGCAAACGCTGGGTTCACGGTCGTCCTGGACGGCATCCTCGGCCCGTGGCACTTCGAGCCACTGAGGGAGGAACTGGCACAGTGCACGGCCCCGGTGAACTACGCCGTGCTTCGACCCGACAGTGACACCTGCGTGGTCCGGGCCCGGGGACGAGTGCTGGAGTCACCACAGCATCGAGACGCCTTGACCGATGAGGGACCGATTCGGCATATTTGGGACCAGTTCCACCACCTCGGACCGATCGAGCCGTTCGTGATCGACAACTCGGCCATCGATCCCCGAGCTACGGCGATGCTGGTCCGGAAGCGCATCGCCGCAGGTGAACTCGTCTTCCCAGCCATGGATCTCTAGCGCCTCGCTCCCGCTGGCATGGGACACCTGCTGGTGGGGGGCGCGTCCAATGCCGTAAGGGCAAGATCGGCCTGACCGACGTCGGTAGTGTTTCGAGATGGAGCCAGCCGACTATATCGAGGTTTGCCGGACGAGCCATCGAAAGTTGCTCGAAGGACTGGCGCCACTAGCGGATCACGATTTCCGTGCGCCAAGTCTCCTGCCTCGATTTACACGAGGGCATGTGGTCACTCATCTCGCCAACAAGGCGAGGGCCCATGCCTGGCTCTTCGGTGGACCAGCAGAAGGCGAGGTCCGACGCCTCCATCCCGCTGGGTACGATGCCGACGCGGCGGCTTACTTAGGCGCTGGCCGTTCGGCGACCGAACTTCGCACCGATCTCGAGGGTTCGTTTGACCTGCTTGAGGCGGCATGGATCGCCCTGGATGCCAGATCATGGAACGAACTGGGCGAGATGACTGCCGGGCCACGGAATATGGTCGAGATCATTGTTCATCATCTGAGAAACGTCGAAGTCCATCACGTGGATCTCGACGTCGGCTATCTGGCCTCCGACTGGCCCACCCAGTTCGTTGAGGGTGAGCTCGCCAAGCGCCTCCGCACGCTTCCCGGACGAGCTGATCACGCAGATCTTCTCGCTTGGCTCCTCGACCGGGCGCGTGCGCCGGACCTAGCGCCTTGGTAGCTGTCCCTTGGGGTGAATCCGGAAGGGGCACGCAGCCATCGGTCGGGGCAGTGGCTGACTCGACCCAGAGCGTCAGATCCCGAGGAGAGATGAGATCTCGCTAAGCGAACTGATTCTGTCTCCCGTCCAGTCGATCTCCTCGTCTGGGCGTTCCCTGCCATCCTCTCTGGGGTCGGCGACCAAGACCGCGTGCATGCCAAGCGCCTTAGCTCCACTGAGTTCATGGCTGCCGCCGTCACCCACGTACAGGCACTCACCAGGCGAGACGCCGAGAGTACGGGTGGCTTCAAGGTACATCTCGGGATGCGGCTTCCTAACTCCGAGCTGACACGAGAACGAGATCGCATCGAGCAGGCTGCTCAGCCACGTGGCGTCCCAAATCGTCGGTGTCTCGATCGAGCAATCGCTGACGACCCCCAATCGGAAGCCCACCGAGCGAAGGTGATCCAGCACGGGAGCAGCGCTGGTGTCGCCAAGAAGCTGGCGGGAGAAGTTCAGCCGTATCTCGATGGCCCGATCGACTTGCTTAGGTTGGGGGGAACCGCCGAGGCGACGAGCCAGTTCGACGTAGGTATCGGTGAGGCCGCCGAGTTCGCCCTTCATGCGGCTATCGAAGGTGGAGCGTACGAGTTCGGCGAACGCCTGGCCGTCCACGCACAGTTCAGCGGCTACCTGGTGCGAGACCGACTCACGATCGGACATCGAGCCAGACTCGACCAGCGTGCCGAAGAGATCGAACAGGACCGCCCGTATCATCGGCAAGACGTTAGACCGCCTCTGAGATCCCATTGGCATCTCGGACGGCCCGGGCGGTCGACCTGGCCATCGGAGAACGCGACAGCGGCCCGATCTTCATCACGGCGGACGGTCGACGTCTTGACCGTCACGGCGCCAGCCGGATCGTTCGGAGGGTCGCCCGCCGTGCTGAGATATCCAGGGCCATTGGTCCGCACTCGTTGCGGCATGCATTCATCACGGCAGCCCTTGATGCCGGGGTTCCGTTGCGCGACGTCCAAGAGGCTGCTTCACACGCTGATCCACGGACCACGATGCGTTATGACCGGGCCCGGGTGTCCCTGGACCGCCATGCCACGTACATCGTGTCCACCTACATCGCTGGTGCTGCCCGCTGACCATCCGGGACTGCTGAGACCACACCGCGCCGGTCTATTGCGTTGTCGAGGGGGAACAGAACAACGCTCCAGAACGATGGCTGTCACCATCCCGGGCGCAGCGCAGATCGGCACGTCGGGTGTGCTCGCGTACTGCAAGCATGCTCGGCGTCGGGCAACTTATCCCCCGCCGCGAACCGGCGATCGGAGACAGGTGGGAGC
>PLSY01000092.1 GCA_003164275.1 Acidimicrobiaceae bacterium
ACCTTGGTGGTCGACGACGCCCTGGCCGCCTTCTCCAACGGTCCCGTCGTCGAGGAGACGAAGGACGACGACGGCCGGCGGCGGGTCCGTTTCGCCCCGACGATGATCATGTCGACCTATCTGGTGGCCTTCATCGTCGGCCCCCTCGAGGCCACCGAGCCGGTCGAGGTGAACGGCGTGCCCCTCCGCATCGTCCATCCCCCGAACAAGGCACACCTGACTCCGTTCGCCCTGACCGTGGGCGCCCATGCCCTCAACTTCTTCACCGAGTACTTCGGCATCCCCTATCCCTCGGACAAGCTCGACCTGGTGGCCATTCCCGACTTCGCCTTCGGGGCAATGGAGAACTTGGGGTGCGTGACCTTCCGCGAGTCGGCGCTCCTCGTCGATCCGTCCAAGGCGGCCCGGGTCGAGCTCGAGCGGGTGGCCGACGTGATCTGCCACGAGGTCGCGCACATGTGGTTCGGCGACCTGGTNNTGGTGGGAGGGCATCTGGCTGAACGAGGCCTTCGCCACCTTCATGGAGGTGCTGGCCGTCGATGCCTTCCGTCCCGAGTGGCAGCGATGGGTGAGCTTCGGGGTGGAGCGCGAAGCGGCCATGGCCGTCGACGGACTGCACGCCACTAGGCCGGTCGAGTTCCCGGTCGGGCGGCCCGAGGAGGCCCAGGGCATGTTCGACGTCCTGACCTACCAAAAAGGCGGGAGCGTGCTGCGGATGCTCGAGCAGTTCCTCGGCCCCGACGTCTTCCGCGAGGGCATCAACGACTACCTCACCACCCACAGCTACGCCAACACGGTGACGTCGGACCTGTGGGATGCCTTGGAGCGGTCGAGCGGGCGGGCCGTGCGCACCATCATGGACACCTGGATCTATCAAGGTGGCTACCCACTCATCCGCGTGGAAGAGGACGGGACCCTCAACCAGGGACCCTTCTCCTATACCGGCGAGGCCGGAGGGGCCATCGGTTCCAAATGGCAGGTCCCGGTGCTCACCCGCTCACTCCAGGGGGCCGGTGTCGAGGCCCTGCCCATCCTCCTCGGTGGACCGGCCGGCACCTCCGGTGGTGCCTCGGGGCAGCTGGTGAATGCCGGAGGCTCGGGCTACTACCGGGTCTCGTACCCGACGGCCATGGTCGAGCGACTGGCCGGCCAACTGGGGGATCTCGCCCCGCTGGAGCGCTACAACCTCGTCTCGGACGCCTGGGCCTCTGCCCTGTCCGGCCAGGCCCCGCTGGCCAATCTGTTGCGCCTGTCCCGCGCCCTCGTCGAGTCGGCCGAAGGAGACCCGAGCGTGTGGTCCGTCGTCCTCGGTGCCTTCGGACTCTTCGACCGCGTGATCCCCGAGGCCGACCGTCCGGTTCTCGCCGCCGCCGTACGAGCGCTCCTCGGGCCTCTGGCCGAGGATCTCGGCTGGGACCCGCGTGACGACGACGGCGAACGGACGCCGTCGCTGCGAGCGATGGCCCTGCGAACCCTCGGGACCATCGGCGATGACGCGGCCATCAAGGCCGAGGCGGCCCGTCGATTCGCCGATACCACGACCCCCCTCCACCCGGACACCGAGGGTGCCGTGTTGGACATCGTCGCCTCGTCCGGTGGCGAGGCCGAGTATGAGGCGTTCCTCGCCCGGTACCGTCAGCCGGCCAATCCCCAAGAGGAGAACCGCTACCTGTACGCCCTGGCTGCCTTCAGTGACCCCACACTGGCCTCTCGCACCTTCGATCTGGCCCTGACCGAGGTCCGCACCCAGAACGCCCCTTTCCTCTTGCAGTCCCTTGTGGCCAACCGGACGGGGGGACCGGCCGCCTGGAAGCGAATCACCGAGGAGTGGGACGCCCTGATCGACAAGTTCCCCTCCAACATCCTGCCCCGCATGCTCGACGGCGTTCGGGGCCTGTGCACCCCGGCGACCCTGGCCGAGGATGTCCGGTCGTTCATCGAGACCCACCCCTTGGCCGCCGGGGGCAAGACGGTCGAACAGATTCTCGAGCGCCTGGCCGTCAATGTGGCTTTCGCCCAGCGCGAGGCATCGTCGCTGTCGGCCACCTTGACCGAGGCCTTCGACCTGTCATCCATCTGATCGGCGCATCCTCTCTCCGACCGATGGTCGAGGGAGGATGCGTTTGTCCCTAACCTACGACGGTGGATCTCGGCACCATCGTCACGGTCTTCGTCATCATCTTCTTGGCCGAGCTGCCCGACAAGACGATGATCGCCACCCTCATCATGGGGAGCCGGCACCGACCGATCCTCGTGTGGGCCGGGGCCACGCTGGCCTTCTTGGTCCACGTGACCGTGGCCGTGGCCGTGGGCCAGCTCCTGCAGCTGCTCCCCCACAAGTGGATCGAGGCGGTGACAGCCATCCTGTTTGCCGCCGGTGCCGCCTACCTCCTCTTCGTGCCCGAAAAGGAAGAGGAGGAGGAAGGCGAAAAAGAGGCCGACACCGCTCGAGCTGGCATGAGGGTGATCGGCGCTGCCTTCTTGGTGATCTTCGTCGGCGAGTTCGGCGATCTGACCCAGATCCTCACGGCCAACCTGGCGGCCAAATACCAGCAGCCCGCCTCGGTCTTCATCGGCGCGTTCGCCGCCCTGACCACGGTGGCGGCCGTCGGCGCCTTCGGCGGACGAGCCCTCTTGCGGTTGGTGCCCCTCGCCGTCATCAGGAAGGCGGGTGGCGTCCTGCTCGCCGGGTTCGCCATCTACACCCTGGTCAACCTCCTCCGTTAGGCAGACCCGCGGCCGCCCTCACCCATGGCAGGTGTCGGCTTGGCCAAGCCCCTCCCGAGAACGACGCGGGCCCGAGCGATGCTGGGCGATCGGCGAACCGGGTCTGGTGCACGTCTCGGCTCCCCAGCGTGCAAGGCTTCGCCGATGGACATTCGGACCTACCCGACGACCGAGCATGGCGACCGGGACCGACGCGAGCACCTGCTCTCCTTGGCCCGGGCGGCGAACGGGTTCATGCCCGATGACGAGGGCGAGGCCCTCTATCTGGCCGCACTGCGGGCAGGAGCGACGTTCGAGTCCGCGACCTTCGTCGAGATCGGGGCCTGGTGCGGGAAGTCGACGGTGTACATCGGGGCCGCGGCCGAGGCGACCGGGTCGGTCCTGTTCAGCTTGGACCACCATCACGGCTCCGAGGAGAACCAGGCGGGCTGGGAGCACCATGACCCCTCCCTCGTGAACCCGGAGACCGGTCGCATCGACACCCTGACTCGCTGGCGCTCGACCATGGTCGGGGCCGAACTCGAAGAGTCGGTGGTCGGCATCGTCGGCAGCTCGCCCACCGTCGCCGCCCACTGGACCACTCCCCTGGCCTTCTGCTTCATCGACGGGGGTCACGGCGAAGAGCCCGCCTGGGCGGACTACCGGGGCTGGGCACCGAAGGTCATCGAGGGAGGCTGGCTCGCCATTCACGACGTCTTTCCCGATCCGGCCGATGGGGGCCGCCCCCCACATGACATCTGGCGGGCCTCACTCGACTCTGGTCAGTTCACCGAGGACGGGGAGTGCGGCTCACTTCGCATCGTGCGGCGCCTCTGAGCGGGTCACGGGCTCTGCACCCTCCACACACCTCCGCCCTCGGTCCCCGTGGCCGCAGGTGAGGCAGTGCGACACCGCTCAACCCTTGATTGACGTCCGATCAGGGGAGGCGGTCGACGTCGTGTCGGCGGGGAGTGGACCGATCAGCCAGAGGTGTTCCCGCTTGCTCGTCCACCGATCGAGCAAGCGGGAACCGACGGTGAACGTGACGAAGGCGTAGGTCCATCCGACGAACTCGTCGAGCACGAAGTGCTCGCCCGTGTAGACAAGCGTGAACGCCATGGCCAGCACGTAGGTCACCAAGATGGCCCGAAGCCGTGGGCGGGCCCTGCGCCAGAAGAACAAGGCCAGCAGCATCGGATAGGCGGCATGGAGCGATGGCATGGCCGCGATGTTGTTGTCGAACTTGTTGCCCCCGGTGAACAGCGCCGCCGCTCCGTGGACGCCCACATGGTTCCAGACCACCGGGATGATCCGGATGATCGGCGGGATGTGGCCGGTCTGGCTGGCCAACCACGGAGGCATGGCCGGATAGAGGACGTAGGTCAGGTACCCGAAGAAGGTGAGGAGGACGAAGAGGAACATGTACCTGCGGAACCGGACATGGTCCCGCTTCCACAGAACGGCGAGGACGATGAAGCTGGTGAAGAAGTGGCTCATGTAGGTCAGCCAGGCCAGATAGTCCCAAACGTGGAGATGGGTGGGATCGAACATCCACCGCTGGAGGGTGACCGTTGGTACGGTGCCGAGGCCGATCACCGTGTCGAAGGCCACCTGGGGGCGTACGAAGGGCCCCCAGAGGACATGACTGGCATAGCCGCGCAACAGGGCGTAGAAGGCCAAGACCAGATAGAACGGCAGCCAGTCCCGGACCAGGCCCATCTTCCACCGGGTGAGGTCACCGAGGCTTGAGACCAAGAGCGCAGCGGTGAGCCAGATGAGAATGTCGTCTTCGCTGTAGGGCAGACCGAGGAAGATGGTGTACATGACGAAGGCTGCGATCAGGATGGCCCAGCCGACGATCAGCCGACGTCTCGGGTCAACCGACTCCAACCACCCGCGGATCGGGCCCGACCCGCTGAGGTTGACTACCGGTGCCTCTGCCGTCTTCGATGGGGCCGTGTCCAGCGAGGACGATCCGTCTCGGCGGTCCGCCTCGCTCGGGAAATCACCACTCTCAGTCATCTGTCTCCATCTCGGTGATTCGCGGGTGCTGCAGCTTATATCCCTACCTGATGGGTCGGGAATCAACGCTGGCGGCCGGTGGTGAGGAGGAGGTTTGCTGGACTGACCATGCTCGTCCTCGTGGCTGCAGTATTCATCGGCCTCGGCTTGCGCCAGGCGTGGTCCGACTCGCCGACCTTCGATGAGCCCGTCTATGTGGCCTCCGGGCTGGCCGCAGTACTGCATCACGACGTCACATTGAATGACGAGCACCCCCCTCTCCCGAAGGTCCTGGCCGTGCTGCCCGTGCTGTTCGTCCACCCGGTGCTACCTGACGACGGAGGCTGGAACCGCAACAACGAGCGGACCTACAGCGCTCGATTCGTCGAGGCTCAGGTCCGTTCGGGCAAGCTGCGCTCGGTGACCATGGCCTCCCGGATCATCCCCCTGCTCGAGGCGGTGGCGGTGGCGTTCGTGCTCTACGCCCTCGGTCGCGACCTGTTCGGGCGCGCTGCCGGCACGCTGGCCGGGCTGTTGTGGCTGCTCTCCCCGTTCGTGCTCGGGCTCGGGCATCTCCTCTCCCTCGACATCGCCTTCTCCCTGGCCACTGTCTGTTGGTCGTGGGCGCTGTTTCGTTGGACCCGGCGACGAACGTTCGGAGCCGTGGTCCTGGTCGGCGTCGCCTCTGGGGTGGCGGCCCTCACCGATGTCACCGGCCTCATCCTCGCCGCCCTGGCTGGCGGCGTCATCCTGGTCGTCGGATGGAAGAGGGCGCCGGGCCACGGAGTGCGACAGGCGGCCACGGCGGTCGTCGTGACCTGGGCCGTGGTGTGGATCGTCTACGCGGCG
The DNA here is from genome assembly GCA_003164275.1 of Acidimicrobiaceae bacterium. The sequence continues at coordinate 5,557 of PLSY01000092.1, forward strand.
TTGGACCTCCACGTCCTGGCCGATCCCACCGGGGTCTTGCCGTGGCCCTACATCCATGGGCTCGACTACCTGCGCGTCAACGACACCATCCCCGGCCCTGGCTATCTCCTCGGCGTGGCCTGGACCGGTGGCCGGTGGTGGTACTGGCCGGGCAGCCTCTTGGTCAAGACGGTGGTCACCACCCTCGTGGTCTTCGTGCTCGGGCCTCTCGGACTGCTGGCCGTCGACCGGGCGACCAGATGGCGGGCGGCCCTCGTCCTCGGGCTGCCGGCGGTCTGTCTCTGCGGCTTCACCGTCCTCACGCCCCGAGACATCGGACTCCGCTACCTCTTGCCGGTGATCGCGCTGTGGCTCGTAGTGGCGAGCTCGGTGGTCGTACCGCTCAGACAGCACATCGTCGGTTCGATCGCTGTCATCGTGGCTGTCGTCGTCGCCGGGATGACCACGGTCCTGTCCGCGCCGTATTCCATGTCCTGGGCCAGCTTCCCGTTTCGACCCGGCTCTCTGGCCGTGACCAACTCCGACGTCGACTGGGGCCAGGGCCTCTACCGGCTGCAGCACTGGGCCCCTGGAAAACAACCCTGGGTGGCGTACTTCGGCCCACGCGGCCTCGGCGTGGGCGATGTGCCCGGTGCGAAGTCCCTCGTCGGGGCTGACACCCGTGGGCTGGTCGGATGGGTGGCGGTGTCAGCCACCGATCTCACCAGCGAGCACCGGACACAACTGGCATGGCTTCGTGGCTACTGCTCGGTCGGAGAACTCGGCGGTTCGATCTTGCTCTACAGGTTTGCCAGTCCACCGACCATGACAGCTGGTCCGTCCAGACCGGTCGGTCGTTGCCCGACGAGCGACGAGGGCAGGTCGGCCCGCCTCGGGTAGGCGACACCCAGCGCTCACCCAGCAGCACTGGTTGCTGACGCGTCCGGGGTGGTCGCCCTTGGCAAAGCCGTGTTGCGTCCGACGCCGAGCGACAGCCCGGCGCTCAGATCTGGCCGCTTGGCCCGGGTGCCCGAAACGCCGGCTCGACGGGTGCCTCGGGCGCCGGCTCTGTCAGGTCGAGGTGACTCGGCAGGCCTTCGCCCCGAAAGATCCCCGATGCGGCCGTCGTCCTGCTCAAGGCGTCGGCGGCGAGGATGATGGCCCCAGCGGTGTACGACGAACGCTCCAAGGGCGGATAGGTGGCCTCTTGGGGGAAGACGATCCCCGTCCAGTAGGAGCCATCTTCGTTGCGGAATTTCTGGATCCAGGTGAACAGGCGCATGGCCAACTGGTCCATGCCGAGGGCGTCGAGGGCCAGCACGCACTCAGCCGTCTCCGCGGCTGTCACCCACTCCCCTGTCGACACGCAGCGGACGCCGATGCCCTCCATGACGAACACGTCCCACGACCCATCGATGCGCCGACGGGCCGCCTCTCCGGCCAGGGCGCCCGAGAGGATCGGGTAGTACCAGTCCATGGCGAACTCGACCTTGGGGGCGAAGGAGTCAGGCGTGTAGGCCAGAGCGTGGGCCAGGCGACCTGCGGCCAGCTCCCAGTCCGGGCGCTCGTGTCCCAGGCGTTCGGCGCAGGCGATGGCACAGCGGAGGCTGTGGTAGATCGACGAGGAGCCGGTGAGGAGGGCATACTCCTCGACGAACCCCGAGGGGTCGACGGACCAGTGGATGGCGCCGTCCGGTCTCTGCCAGCGGAGCACGAAGTCGATGCCGGCCGAGAGGGCCGGCCACAGGTGCTCGAGGCCGGCCACGTCGTCGGTCGAGACGAAACGATGCCATGCCCCGGTGGCCAGGTATGCGCAGACATTGGTGTCGAGTCGAGGGTCCTCGATGCCTGTGGCCAGGTAGTAGTTGAACCAGCTGCCATCGGGCAGCTGGGTGTCGACCAGCCATTGGTAGGCGAGATCCGCCTCGGCGTCGAGACCGACGGCCGTCAAGGCCATGGCCGCTTCCACGTGGTTCCACGGATCGCAGTGGCCGCCGGGGAACCACTCGATCATCCCGTCGGGCCGCTGGAGACTCACGATGGATCGGGCCGTAGCCACGATGTCGGAAGCCGACAGGACTCCTGGCACCTCTGGGATGGATCTCATGCCACAGCCTCCTCGTCCTCGGACGTCTCCGCCGATTCGAGTGGCACTGCCGTCTCCGCCCCGTCCGTTTCGGCCCTCGCCGCCTCGATCACCTCTACCTCGACCTCTTCGATGTCGACCTCGTCGAGTTCCAGGGCCGCCGAGCCACGGGGTTTCTCCAGATAGACGACCAGTGACTTGCCCACCAGCGGATTGAGCACCCGGTCGGCGTAGCGGGTCAGCTTGGGGGCCTTTTCGATGTCCCAGACCAACAGCTTGTGATACTGCACGACGGCGGGATGGGTGTCATTGGTAGTCCCGACCAGGCACTTGAGCCACCNNGTGGTACTCGTCGGACAGGGCCCAGTTGATGAACTCGGGCCCACATCTCGGCACCGTCACGGCCATCGTCCCGCCCGGGCGGAGCACCCGGGCCAGTTCAGCCATGGCCTCCTCGTCGGCCGGAATGTGCTCGAGCACCTCGGAGATGATCACCCGGTCGAAGGCATTGTCGGGGAACGGCAGATGGAGGGCGTCGCCCTGGGCCGCCCCGACACCAGGCTCTTCGGCGTCCAGCTCTCCGGCCTCGATCATCGCCCCGAAGGTGTCCTGGACCTGGCGGACCTCGTCGGCGCCAGCGTCACACGACACCACCCGGGCGCCCAGCCGGGCCGCTTGATAAGAGTGTCGGCCGAATCCACAACCGAGATCGAGGACACGGTCCCCCGGCTCCACGCCCAATTTGGCGAAGTCAACGGTCAGCATGGGCAATTCATCGAGTCTGGTTCTCCGAGAGGTCGCGGTTGGGCTGGCTGGCATCCCGGTCGGCCAGGAGCGCCCGATACTGCTCGGCCGTCCCACTGGCCGTCACCTGCCAGGTGAACCGGCCGAGCACCCGTTCGCGGCCGGCTGATCCGAGCCGGGAGCGCAGCTCGTCATCGTCCAACAACCGTCCGATGGCCGAGGCCAGGGCCCCTGGGTCGTCGGGGGGGACGAGAAGGCCCGTCTCGCCATCGGTGCCCACCACTTCGGGCAGAGCGCCACCGGTGGTGGCGACCAGGGCCACACCACAGGCCATGGCCTCGATGGCCGGCAGGGAGAACCCCTCGTACAGCGATGGCACGACGGCCACTTCTGCCTGGGCATAGTTGCGGGCCAGCTCGTCATCGGTGATCCCGGTCACGCAGCGGACGATCGGGGCGAGGTCCAGCCGCTCGATGGCCTTGGCCACCCGACCCTCGGGGCGGGGATTGCCGATGACCACCAGTTCGATCTCCCGCTCGGTGCGCAGCTTGGCGACGGCCTCCAGCAACGGGACGAGACCCTTCATGGGGACGTCGGAGGACGAGGTGACCATGATTCGCCCCTTGACCGGGGTCACGTCGAGGCGGGGCCGGAACACCGTATGGTCCACCCCGACCGGGACCACGGTCATCCGCTCGGTCTTCACATCCATCTGGGCGGCGATGTCGCGCTTCGAGGACTCAGACACGGTGACGACCCGCGGCAGGTTCCTGGCCACCTTGACCTGCATGCGCAAGAAGCCGAACCAACGCCGCTGGGTGAAGTTCTGCCACGGGTTGGTGGCATGGCTGAGGGCCAGCTGTCGGTCGACAGTGATCGGATGGTGCAGGGTCTCGAGCATTGGGAAACCGTCGTCCATCATGCCGACGATCCCGTTGCCGAGGCACTGGTTGTCGTGGACCAGGTCGAACTCGTGGCGACGGGCAGCCAACATGCGGCGGACCCGCAGGCTGAACGTCCAGGGCTCGGGGAATCCGGCCGTGCACATCACGCCGAACTCGAGGGCGGCGATCGACGTCGGGTAGGAGTTCTTGAACTCCCTCGGCCTCGGGATCCGGAAGGGGTCGGGATCCCGGTAGAGATCGAGGCTCGGGACCGGTGTGAAGCCGACACCCTCATCGACCTCAGGCCACGGCTGGCCGGCGAAGACCT
>PLSY01000125.1 GCA_003164275.1 Acidimicrobiaceae bacterium
GGTGGCGTAGAGGGAGAGGTAGGCGCTGTAGATGTGGCCGAGGAGGAGCCCATCGTCCTCGGCGAGCGCTGCGTGCGTGCCGGCCACCGGGTCGCCGGCCAGTGCGGCGAGGTCCTCCACCGCCTGGTCGAGGAGCGCCACCGCCTTGGCGCTGTCCGCCTGCACCGGCACGCCCCATCGATCTGTGAATGCCGCCACCCCGAAAGCCTCCCTCATATCGTCCGCCGACTAAATCCTTAGTAAACCCATCAGAAATGTCAAGTTTGGTCTTGACTTCGGACCGGAGGTCGACATACTTGACTAATCCAATCGGATTTAAACAGATAGGTGGTTGTCGTGCCGTATTTCGATGGGGTCGTCGGTCAGGTGTACTTCAAGGCGTGGCGCGTGCCAAGCCCGCGGGCCGTGGTGGTGTTCCTCCACGGGTTCGGCGAGCACTCGGGCCNNGGCTCGGACATCGAGGTCTGGGCGCTCGACGAGGTCGGCCACGGGCTCAGCGACGGCGATCGGGCGGTCATCGCGTCGATCGACGACCTGGTCGAGAACGGCCGGCAGCTGGTGGCCCTGGCCGAGGCCGCCAACCCGGGGCGCCCCATCGTCCTGGCGGGGCACTCCCTCGGGGCGGTCGCCGCCGCGGTCAGCGCGTCGCGTGACCCGAGCCGTCTCGAAGGCCTGATCCTCTCGGGAGCCCCGCTGTCCTCGCTCGGCTGGGTGCTGTCCCTCGTCGCCGACGACCCCGAAGGCGGGCTCGACCTCGACCCGACCGACCTCTCGCTCGACCCCTTCTACTTGGACGAGCTCGAGCACGACCCGCTCGCCTTCACCAGTACGGCGGGCGCCGGGAGCCTGCTGGCCACCCTGCCTCCCGCCTGGGTGGAACTCGAACTGGGATTCGAGGCGATCGCCCTACCGGTTCTCTTCGTCCACGGGGGGAACGACCCGATCGTCCCGGTCTCCGACGCCCGCAGCTGGTCGGCGCGCATCCCCGACGGCCGGATCACCGAGTTCCCCGGCGCCCACCACGACGTGCTGAACGAGACGGTTCACCGCGAAGTGGCGGCCGTCGTCGCCGATTTCGTCATCAGCGTGGCTGAAGTGGCCGACCCGGCCAACACCTTGGCCATCGCCCGCTGAGACGTCCCCCACCCGCAGCGCGAACCTGAAAGGACTGCAATGACCACGACCCCCGACACCGCCGCACCGGCGACGAGCTCGCCCACAGAGCGACCTCCCGGTACGGACTTCCACGAGGGAGAAGAGGGCCGGGACCTCGCCCGGCGCTCGACGACGGGTTTCGAGGTCTTCGGCCAGTCGCTGGCCGCGACCGGTCCGAGCATCGCGGTCGCCGGGACGATCGCCGTCGTCTATCTGAGCGCCGGCAAGGGCACCATCTGGTCCTACGTCCTCGCCACGTTCGTGGTGGTCCTGGTCGGCTACAGCATCGCCCAGTTCGCCCGTCGGACCGCGGCTGCCGGATCGCTGTACACCTACACCGCGTCGGGCCTCGGGCGCGGGCCGGCGTTCGCCGGTGGCTGGGGCCTCATCTTCGGCTACGTGGGCATCGCTGCCGCCTGCCTGGCGGGCACCGCGCTCTACTTCGGTGCCTTCCTCGCCAAGCTCGGCGTCAACGCCGAGAGCCGGCCGTGGCAGCTCCCGCTGCTGGTCATCTTCTTGGTGTTCGCCGTCGCCCTCCCGGTGCGGGGCATCCGCATCTCCACCCACGTGGCGGTGACCCTCGAGCTCATCTCGCTCGTGGCCATCGCCATCCTCATCGTGGCCCTCTTCGTCCATTTCGGGCCACACCTCGACACCAGCCAGTTCAGGGCCAAGGGGTCGAGCGCGACGGGCATCGCGCTCGGGACCGTCCTCGCCGTCGGGGCCTTCACCGGCTTCGAGAGCTCGTCGTCCCTCGGCATCGAGGCCAAGCAGCCGCACCGAGCCATTCCGCGGGCGGTGCTGTTCACGGTGCTCGGTGCCGGTGTGCTCTACATTGTCGCCGCGTACGCCCAGGTGCTCGGCTTCGGCTCGGCGTCCTCCCTGGCCGAGAGCAGCGCGCCGCTCAACCAACTGGCGTCCACGGCGGGCGTCGGGTGGCTGGCCTACATCCTCGAACTGGCGGTGACCATCTCCGCCGCGGCCTGCGTGTCGGCGTCGCTCAACGCCGCGGCCCGGGGCGTCTACAGCCTGGGCCGGGAGACCATCCTGCCGTCGAGCTTCGGCACTTCGCACTCGAGGTTCAAGACGCCGCACGTGGCGATCTACGCGCTGGCACCGGTCGTCGGCATCGTGCCCTTCGTGCTGGTGGCCTATGGCACGTCGCCACTCAACATCTTCGGGTACCTCGGCACACTCGCCACGTTCGGCTATCTGCTCGCCTATGTGCTGGTCTCGATCTCCGCGCCGATCTTCCTCTCTCGGCGCAAGGTGCTGACCCCGCTGCCGGTCATCGTGAGCGCGCTGGCGACGATCGCCATCGGCTACGTGGTGTACAAGAACCTCATCCCCGTCCCGGCGAGCCCGTACAACACCTTCCCGTACATCTTCTTGGCCTGGATCGTGATCGGTCTTGCCTGGTACCTGGTGCTCAAGGCCCGTGACCCCGAGCGCGCGGCGCGGCTCGGGACGTTCCAGGAGCAGGAGACGGGTGACCTCGAGAGCCGGATCGCGGCCGAGCTCTCGCCTCGACCATGACCNNCCCGGGGCAGTCGCTCCCGGCCCGGCGACGGGCCGGGAGCGACTTGCCGCCGCCACGCAGGTCGGATCGGTCAGCGAGGTCGAAGTCGCATGGGCCGACCACTTCGGGCACACCCTCGGCAAGCGCCTCCCGGCGGTCGGCTTCTTGGAGCGTACGGGCGACGAGGGTTTCGGTTTCTGCGACGCCACCCTCAGCTGGG
>PLSY01000066.1 GCA_003164275.1 Acidimicrobiaceae bacterium
AGTCTCGTTCTGTCCGGTGGGGAAGCCCTCATGGGCGATCCACTCGTCATCGTCGTCAAGATCGTCGATGTCCATACCGAGAGTCTGCCCTCGCGCCGCAAGCGGCACTGCTCTCGCTAGGCGCCAGGTATGTGAACCCCCGTCAGATCCGAAGAACCGGATTGGACCATCCTGCTCGAGTCCTCCGCCCGTTGCCCGGGGGGCCGGCGCCGCCCACTCATCATGGTCCAGGTCCAACAGGGGAAAGAGGAGATCCGCCACTCGGTGGGCTTCCTCAATTAGGGGAAAGCCCGAGAGGATGAAGGCCTCGACGCCATTGGCTGCGAACTCACGGATCCGTTCAGCAACATTGTGGGCACTGCCCACCAGGCAGGTTCCCGTTAGAGGCCCGAGAAGATCGAAGTTGAACCACCCGGGCCCTATCCAGACGTTGGGATAGATCTCGAGGTCGCGAGCAGTAGGGAGTCGACCGGACCGCACGGTGTCGATGTTGCGTTGGATCTGCGGGTCATCGCTCCGGAAGGTTGCCAAGTCAGTGCCTGGTGGGAGCTGTCGACGGATGGATCGGTGGATGTAGTCGTGCGAGGCCTTTGAGAGAAGCCAGTCGGCGTGACGCCATGCCTCCTCTTCAGTCTCTCGCACGATGACCTGTAAGCGGGTGCCGAAGTGGAGCGTGCGGCCGAGCGCCGCTGCCTCGGACGCCACTCGAGCGAACTTCTGTCCGAGTAGGGGAGGAGTGTTGGCGAAGCTCAAGTACACATCAAGCAAACGCACGGAGTGCTGCACTCCCGCCGGTGATGTTCCTGCTCCCCAGAGCGGGATGCTGGGCCTCACCTGGGGCCCGAGCCAGTTCCCCATCAAACCGCCGTCCGCCGGTGCCGGTGCGATGTCGAACCGTGAGCTGCGGTAGCCGCGAGTATTCCCAGGGTAGAGCTCTTTGAATGCCCGCCAGTAGTCGAGGCTGTACTCGTATCTCTCATCGTGAGGAATGTGGAGACCAAAAGGAAGGAGCTGAGGATCCTGCCCGTTCACCACGTTGAGCAGGAGCCGGCCCCCTGAGAAGCGGTCGATCGTCTGGACGATTTGCGCCAGCTTCGCGGGGGCGATCAGGCCCGGGTAGAGCGCAGCGAGGAAGCGCATCTTTTCTGTCACCGAGATCATGGAGGCGGCCACGGTGAGGACCTCGTTGTCGCCGGTCCCGAGCAGCGCCCCGAAGTATCCGAGTCGGTCGATGGTCTTTGCCAACTCCTGCAAGTGGGCGAAGTCGGTGGGAAGACGTCCTTCGGGTTCCCACGGGTAGGGACCATCGGGCCCCGTCAGGTACCACAGTAGCTTCACACCCATGACGGCGCCCTCCTCGAACAGTCCGAGAGCCGCAAGTCCGACTCTATACCTGACTATATCGGTTATATTGCTAGGGAAAGTAGAGTTAGCCTAGCCAGCGCACCCTCCTCCGCCATGGAGACCGGTGGTCGGCAGAGTCAAGGAGCAGTGCGATGATTCAAGCCAGTGTCGACCGGAAGGAGGTCGTTGTCGAGGATTCTGATGGTGCCTCTTACGACGTCGATCTCTTGGAGAAGGCGCTTCAGGGCATCTCCGAGAACGCCGGTGGTCATGATGCAGATGCGTCGTTCCCACACGAGGCCTTTCCTGAACTCCACCGAGCGGGCGTCCTCAGCCTGACAATTCCACGCTCCATTGGCGGAGGGGGTGCGGGACTGGTCGAGTCCGCAAAAGTCATCCGGTGGCTTGGCCGCGCCGATCCGTCCGTGGCGCTTGTGGCGTTGTGGCAGCTGGTGTTCCACGCAGAGATCGGTCGGGTCGGGAACCGATGGGATCCTCAGGTCCGAGAGCGAGTCCAGCGTTCAGCAGTCGAAGGCGTGGCATTGATCAACGCACTGCGGGTGGAGCCTGAGCTGGGCACGCCGGCACGTGGTGGACTGCCGGCCACTGTCGCCGACTCCGAGGGCGGCGACGGATGGCGACTGACCGGGCACAAGATCTATTGCACCGGCATACCGGCACTCCGTTGGCTCGGAGTGTGGGCACGGACAGATGACGAAGAGCCCAGGGTTGGACAGTTCCTGGTCGAGGCAGGCACGCCCGGTTACCACGTGGTCGAAACATGGGATCACCTCGGACTCCGTGCCTCCGGCAGCCATGACGTGGTGCTCGAGGGAGCCATCATTCCGACGGCTCACGCCGTCGATCTCGGAAAGCCCGACGCGCCGCGTGACGTTTCCAAAGTACCGACCATCCTCTGGGCCACGACCCTCATGAGCGCGCTCTACACAGGTGTGGCTGAGGCCGCCCGTGACTGGCTCGTCAACTACCTCAACGAGCGGACCCCCTCGAACCTCGGAGCACCACTATCCTCGTTGGCTCGGTTTCAACTCGAAGTCGGACGAATCGAGGGCCTTCTCCACACCAACAATGTTCTCGTGGCCGACCTTGCGGCTCGGGTGGACGCTGGTGACACCACAGCGAAGGCCTTCATCGATGCCCCAGTGGTGAAACATACGGCGACCACCAACGCGCTGGCCGCAGTCGAGATCGGTCTACAGCTGACCGGCAATCCGGGCCTGTCCCGCCACAATCCGCTGGAACGCCATTTTCGGGATGTACTTACGGGACGGGTACACACTCCGCAGAGTGACACAGCATTGACCGGCGCCGGTCGTGAGGCGCTCGGACTGAGGACCCAACCCTTCCGCTGACCCCCGCCGTCTGTGACCCGCGGTCGAGGTGCCCGCACGCTGGCGCCAGCGCCCGCTGCTGTCCACCCGGGCGGTTCTATCCGAGGGCGTTATTTGCGAAACCCTATGTATCCGATATAGTAAACCGACATAGTCGTGAATTGACCCCGGGAGGGCCGCATTGTCGGACTCCGTAGCCTGCCCGCGACGCCCGGGTATCCAAACCGAATGGACCACGAATGACCACAGAAGATGCAGTTCGTTCAGGCGGCACAAAGCGCGGTTTCCGCATTGCCGTGGACGTTGGAGGCACGTTCACCGACCTCGTTCTGGCCGGTCCGGGACTGGGGGAGCGCGCCTACAAGACGAGTTCAACGCCTAAGGACCCCTCCGACGGCTTCTTCACAGGACTGGGCTTGATCGCCAGGGATCTTGCCCTCAGCGTTACAGACCTACTGGCCGATACGTCAGCGATCGTCCATGGCACGACGATCACGACAAACGCGCTGCTTACGAGCGCCGGAGCAGTGACCGGGCTCGTGACGACGCAGGGTTTTCGCGATGTGCTCCTCATGAGGCAAGGCCATCGTGAACGCCAGTTCGACTCGAAGCGCTCCCCGCGGCCCCCTCTGGTGCCGCGGTACCGCACGCTCACCGTCCCGGAACGGATTGACCGCACTGGCAGTGTGACGCTCCGGCTCGACGAAGTGGCGCTCAGGTCCGTCGCTGGGCGCCTCCGCGACGAGGGCGTCGAGGCGATCGCCATCACGTTTCTCTTCTCATTTTTCAACTCGGACCACGAACGACGCGCTGCTGAAATCCTCGCTGAGGAGCTCCCCGGTGTGTTCATTACGCAATCTGCCGAGATAGCTCCCGAGGTTCGGCTGTACGAGCGGACGAGCACCACCGTGCTCAACGCGTATGTCGGGCCGGTGCTCAGCTCTTATCTGGCGAGACTGGAGGAGCGCCTCGCCCAACACCACTACGACGGGCCGGTGCTGATCATGCAGTCGAACGGTGGCGTAATCGCCCTGCATGCGGCCTCGGAATTCGCCGTGAACACCCTGCTATCGGGTCCGGCGGGTGGGCCGGTTGCGAGTGCAAGCATTGTTGAGCCGATTGGCATCCCCAAGACGATGACCATCGACATGGGAGGGACCAGCTTCGAAGTCAGCCTGGCCCACAACGGGCGTACAGAGACGCGGAGTAACGGAGAGCTCGCCGGTCAGCCGATTGCCACCCCGATGCTCGACATCAGCACCATAGGTGCGGGGGGCGGGAGCATCGCTTGGATCACGCAGGGTGGGATGTTGCGTGTCGGACCGCAGAGCGCCGGTGCCCTTCCGGGACCGGCGTCGTACCTCCGGGGAGGAACCGAGCCCACAGTTACCGATGCCAACCTTCTTCTCGGGTATCTGAAGCCAGTCAACTTCGGAGGGGGGGAACTGGTCCTGGACCGGGCAGCGGCAGAGGCAGCAGTCGCTCCGATCGCCGATGCACTTGGTATAGGCCAGCTGGAGGCAGCGGCTGGGATCTACCGCGCCGTCAACGCCTCGATGACCGACAGTATTCGACTGGCAACCGTTCGCAAAGGCCATGACCCGAGAGAGTTCGCACTGATTGCCGCAGGCGGTGCCGGCCCGGCGCATGCGGTGGAGCTTGCTCGGGACCTCGACATCCCTTTGGTCGTGGTCCCGCGCGATGCATCCGTTCTCTGCGCCGCCGGAATGCTGCTTACCGACTATGCCCACCACTACGTCCGAACCCTGTTCGGCCGACCGGGCTCCACGACGCCACACGCCCTCATCACCGTCTTTTCCGAATTGGAGACCCAGGCCCGCGACCAGTTCACGGCTGAGTGGGTCCCAGAAGAAGCGGTCAGCTTCGAGCGGTCGGCCGACGTTCGTTACGTAGGTCAGGTTCACGAGATCGAGGTGCCGATCTATGAGCAAGGCCAAATTGACCAAGCCACGCTCGAACGCTTGGCAGTCGACTTCGAAGTGCTCCACAACGAGCGGTTCGGCCATTCTCTTGTCGACACGCCCACCGAGATCGTGAATGTCCGACTCCACGGCGTGGGACGCACTCCCAAGTTGCCGAAACTCGAAGAAGGTGTGCCAGGAGTCGTCATTTCGGGCCAGGACTCGAAGGTCGCCACCCGGTTGGCGTGGTTCGAGGGCTCCCTCCAAGAGGTCGCAGTCTTCGATGCCACCCGGATTGGGCGCGACGCGCTCATCGACGGCCCCGCCCTCATCGAGCTGCCCACGAGCACGATCGTCCTACCACCCGCCTACGTGCTCGAGGTCGGACCGCTCAATAGTTTGTTGATCCATCGTGCCGACCAGACGCTCGCCGAGGTCATCGAGGTTCTTCGAAGGGGCGCGGACCGTGAGTAGGTCGTTCAACGGACCGGATCCGGTAGTGACCACGGTCGTAGCTGGTCGGCTGCAGTCCATCGCCACCCATATGGCTGAGACGATGCTACGGACATCACGTTCCCCGATATTCCAGGGGTTGGACTTCGTGACCGGGATCTTCGATGCCAAAGGGCGCTGGGTGGCGAGCAAGGACTACATCCCGGTGCTGGCCGGATCAATGCCGGCCGCATACGCGGCGGTAAGTCGCCGATTCGAAGGTGATGTCGAAGAGGGGGACATATTCCTCCTGAACGATCCGTTCAGTGGCAACAACCATCCGCCCGATGTGACGCTGTTGAAACCGGTCTTTCACCACCAGCGGCTGAGTTTTTGGGTGGTGAGCAAAGGTCATCATGCTGATGTCGGAGGAAATGGGGTGGTGGGCTACAACCCGAACGCCCGCGACTGCTGGGAGGACGCTCTGCGGATTCCCCCGGTGCGATTGGTCAGACGAGGTGAGTTCGAGCGCGACATCTGGGATCTGGTCCTGTGCAATGTCCGACTTCGAGAGTATGTCGAGGGCGATCTCCTTTGCCAGATAGGTGCCCTAAATGTCGGCGAGCAGGATATCCACGGCCTACTCGAGACCATCGGTAGTGAAGTCGTCGACACTGCCATCGACGACTACCTCGACTCCTCCGCTCGACACATGCGTCGAGAAGTCGAGGCGCTCCCCGATGGAGCGTACGAGGCAGAGAGAATTATTGAGAACGGGGGATCGCACCATCGTCACCCGGTGGTCATCCGACTCACCCTTCGGATCCACGGATCGCAAATCGAGTTCGATTACAGGGCCTCCGATCCCCAAGTCCAGGGGTACGTGAACTCGACCCTCCCCAATACGGTCGCATCGACTCTTATCGGCCTGTTCGGCGTCGTCGACCCAGACCTGCCCATGAACCAAGGAAGCATCGAACCAGTAACGGTGATCACCGAACAGGGCACCGTCGTCGACGCCCTCGAACCGGCAGCCACGACGCTGTGCACGCTGTCGACCTGCGAGGCGATCGTTGAGGCCGTCTGGTCGGCATTGGCTGTCGCCGATCCTGCGATCTCGAACGCAGGGTGGAGTCGTTTCGGAGGTGTCGGCGAGACGGGCGTGAACAAGCGTACCGGCAGTCCGTTCGCCGCCATCTCGCTGTGTGCGTGGGGAGGTGCTGGGGCGACCGAAGGCGCTGACGGTTGGGATGTGATTGGAACGCCAGTCGTGATGGGCGGATCCCGGTCCATCGACCCAGAGTTGCACGAACTGGTCGTGCCAGTGACGCTCGAACGGGTCGAGCTCGACGTGGATTCTGCCGGAGCGGGGCGATGGCGAGGCGGACTGGGCTCGGTGCTTCGATGGCGAGTGGATCAAGATGATGTGACCATCGTCTACTACGGCTCCGGGACCGACTCGTCTACGGCACCATTTGGACTCGCCGGCGGGGATGGCGCACATCCCAACTGGACGGAGATAACTCGGGCCGACGGGTCGGTGGAGCGCTTGACGGTGAACTCGATCATCGTCGTGCACGAGGGAGACGTCATCGAGACCCACAACTCCGGTGGAGGCGGATTCGGTCCGGCGCACGCGCGACCGATCTCCGCTGTCTTGGAAGACGTACGCGCCGGGGTTGTCTCGGTCGACGCCGCCTTCCATGACTATCGCGTACTGATCGACGGCGAGGTCGTAACGGACCTCCGTGCCGCCGTTGAGCGGACCACGGCCACACCCGACTCGGATCCCATCCCGCTGGTATTGGCAACAAGCCAACCGTGACCGGGACCCAAACGCCCTCTGTGGGCTGCAAGTTTTCAACCACCATCAACTAAGGAGAACAGCGAAGTGCCGAGGCATGACCTAGCAGGAACCACATCAGAGTCGAGCCATAGGTTCCGAACTCTCAGAACCGGGCTCGCCGTCGCCATAGCGGCGTTCGGGCTGGCTGCATCTACCTCCTTCGTGAGCGCTGGCGCCTCCACCACCAACGTCTCGAAGGGAGTCGCAGAGGCGGAGTCCGCGGTGAAATCGGCGTCGGCGTCACCGGCGTTCTGGGCACCGCCTTCGTTCACAGTCGCCCACGCAAAGGGGAAGACGGTGTGGTGGATCGCCGACGAATCGAGCAACATCATCGTGCAGTGGGCTGACTATGCGAACCAGGCCTTCACCAAGGAGGGCGTGACTGTCCACCTCGATGACCCGGGCCAAACGGAGAGTGGCCATATCCAGGCGTTCCAACTGGCTATCGCCGCCAAGCCGGCGGCCATCGTGCTGGCCGACGGCAATCCGGCTGTGGAGTTCGAGGCTCAGATAGCCCAGGCCAAGGCAGCCGGAATCCCGGTCTTTTCACTGGTTAGCCATCCGCTGCCCAAGGGATCGGCACCGGTCGTTCCAGGACTGGTCAATGACATCAGTTATTCCTATCCACGGGTCGGGGTGCTCCTTGCTGACTGGTTCGTAGCCGACTCGAAGGGGAAGGGCGATGCACTGTTGATCGACCTCGGCGGTATCCCGAGTTCGGAATGGGAGCTGGACGGATTCAAGCAGGAAGTCAAGAGGCTCAACACCGATGTGAAGTACCAGGAGGTTTCCGCTCCGTATCAAACAGAGCAACAGGTGATTCCTAGCCAGGTCCGCTCTGCCCTGCTTGCAAATAAGAACATCGACTACGTGCTGCCCCCGTTCGATTCGATGGCCCTCATCGCACAGCCGGCCATCGTGCAAGCGGGTGATGCGAGCAAGGTGAAGACTGCCGGGTTCAACACCATCATTCCGCAGATGGAGAATCTGAAGGCAGGCAATACCCCCTTCGCAATGGACATCGGCGGCCCCAACAACTGGGAGTCCTATGCCGTCGTCGACGATGTACTGCGTTACTGGAACAACCAGCCGCAGATCTACGACCCCCAGATCGGTCTGAAGATCTTCACGCACAGCAACGTCCAGGACCTGACGGTCACTTCGGAAGATGACAACCAGTGGTATGGCATCAACTATCCGGAGAAGTACAACGCCATCTGGAAGTCATGACTGCCGTAGAGCTCGCAACGGCCAGCACCGGTGAGGCGCAGGGGCAGATTGCCCTGCGCCTCACCGGGCTGTCCAAGACGTTCGGGTCGGCTCGTGTCCTGACGGACGTTGATCTCGAGGTTCGGGCCGGCGAGATTCGCGGGCTGGTGGGACGAAACGGCTCAGGCAAGTCCACCTTGATCAAGGTCCTGTGCGGTTACCACGATCCTGACCCCGGTGCCCACCTGGAGATCGCCGGTCGCAAGGTGAAGCTCCCGGTGGGCGCCGGAGAGTCACGCCGCTACGGTCTGGCCTGCGTCCATCAGGATCTAGGCCTCATCCCCGAAGCGTCGGTCATAGACAACATGTTGGTCGGAAGGTTTGACACTCGACTCGGTCATAGAATTCCTTGGAAGCAGGAGCGAGCCAAGGCTCTTGACGCGCTCGAGCGGTTCGGTCTTCAGGTTCGACCCACTACCACGGTGGCCGAGTTGCGACAGGTGGACCGCGCCTTGTTGGCCATCGCTCGAGCCTTCCTCGACGTCACCGAGCACCTGGGTGAACCGCAGGGGAGAGGCGTCCTGATCCTTGACGAGCCGACCGCCTTCCTTCCGGCCGCGGACGTGGAGCGCCTCTTCAGTGCTGTGCACCGTGCCGCGGCCGAGGGTACGGGCGTGATCTACATCAGCCACCGGACAGAAGAGATCCTCGAGCTGACGGACAGCGTGTCCGTGCTCCGAGACGGGGTCTTGGTGCGCACCGCACAGACCGGAGAACTCGACCAGACCCAGCTGGTTGAATTGATCCTGGGCGAGCAGCTGGAGAACTTCTATCCGCATCTGTCAAGTCCGAGTAATCGCGAAGCTCTGGTTGTCAGCGGGCTGTCCGGCGATCTTGTCCACGAGGTGTCGCTATCCCTCAACGAGGGGGAGATCGTGGGCGTGACCGGCATCAACGGGGCGGGATATGAGGAGCTGCCGTACCTCCTTTTCGGCGCTACCCCTCCGCGGAGCGGCACCATTTCCATCAAGGGTCGCAGGGAGCTCGCGGTCGGATTCGCTCCACGTCGGGCCATTCGGGGGGGGCTGGCGCTGTTGCCAGCCGACCGCCAGTCGCTCAGCGGAGCGCAGGAGCTCACTGTGTTCGAGAATGTGTCGTTGCCTCTATTGCGCCGGTTCATCAAATTCGGCCGGATCTCCAGACGACAAGAGCGGGCGGCTGTCGAGACAGTGCTCAGGGACTACGCAGTCAAACCGCCCGACGGCAAGGCGCTCTTGCGGCAACTGAGTGGGGGAAATCAGCAGAAAGCACTCCTAGGCAAGTGGCTGCAGTTGCAGCCGAGTGTGCTCTTGCTCCACGAGCCGACGCAAGGTGTGGACGTTGGCGCGAAAAAGGAGATATTCGGCCGCATCGAACAGGCGGCGGCCGAGGGCGCGGCCGTGCTGGTGGCCAGCGCCGAGTACGAGGACCTAGCCCACCTCTGTCACCGGGTGGTGGTACTGAGGGATGGTCGGGTCACTGCTGAGCTGATTGGTGGAGAACTCACCGAAGAGAACATTGTACGCGAGGCGTACGGATCGGAGAGAGGCGGTGCTTCCGACCGGCTCGTCGTGGCCGGCGTCGGGACGGCAGGAGGGAACAATGAGCGGTAGGACTTTCGGGGACGAGCTCACGCTCGGGAGCACGCAAGAGGCTCTCCACGATCACGGTACGGCCATTGAGGTGCCGCCAGGGGGAAGGCGGGACCGGCAGTGGCGAATCGTGATCGGCGATAACCTGATCGAGCGGTTCGGCCTAGTGGCGGCGTGGGTCGTCATGGCGGTGGTCTTCAGCATCACGGTACCGTCGTTCCGTCAGTCGGGAACCTTCGACATCATCTTCGGGTCACAGGCAACGCAGCTGGTCGTCACGTTCGCAGTGGTGATTGTTTTGGCCGCCGGAGAGTTCGACCTCTCCGTCGCGAACGTCTTAGGCGTGTCTGCCGTGTCACTTGTCTACCTGAACACGCAATACCACTGGCCCTTCCTTTTGGCCTTGGTGGTCGTCTTGATCGGCTCGATCGTGTTCGGCTCGATCAATGCTCTCATCACTGTCGGCCTCGGGGTTCCCTCTATCGTCGTCACACTCGGTACCGGGACGTTGATCTCCGGTGTCGCCGATGGATGGGCCGGAGAGTCCCCTATCGGTGGTGCGTCGGTGAGCTTCGTCAATGCAGTGAGTCACAAATTCCTGGGTCTTCCCGTTGGCTTTTGGATTGCCTTCGTGATTGGCGTGGTCCTGTACTTCATTCTCGAGCACACGCCGCTCGGACGCCATCTGCTTTTCGTGGGGCGTAGTCAGGATGTGGCCCGATTGGCCGGTGTTCGGGTGAACCGGATTCGTGCCGGATCACTTATCGCCTGCAGTCTCCTTTCGGCCATCGCCGGAATCCTCCTGGTTGGGTTGACAGGGTCCGCCGATCCGAATGTGGCGGCAAGCTACCTGTTGCCTGCGTTTGCCGGTGCCTTCCTCGGCAGCACGACCATCAAGCCCGGCCAGTTCAATATCGTCGGATCATTCATCGCTGTGTATTTTCTGGTTACCGGAGTTACTGCGCTGCAAATCCTCGGATACACCGGCTGGGTGCAGGACGTGTTCTACGGAGGATCCTTGGTGGCGGCAGTCGTCATCACACAACTGCTATCGCGCCAGCGGGCGCGGGCCTTGCGGTCCGTGGGTTCCGGAGGAAGATCCAATAATGCTGGCCCGCATGGCGGGACAGACCCAAGCTCGCAGAACGGCAGCGTTGCGCCTCGACCGGAAGACATCGGGGCATCCACTAACTAGTGGCTCGGGATCACATCGACGGATCCGGAGGTTGCCAGACCGATCCCCGTGAAAAAAACTGGCGCCTCCAAGTAGACCCAATCGAACGACGAGAGGTAACACCGTGACCAGTCAGATAACAGAACAAGTGGAGACGCTCGGCCGTACCGATCAGCATCAGAGAGGCCCGGCTGAGGCGAGCGGAGCGATCGATGCTGCAGTGGTAGCGAGCAGAATCCAGTCCATCGCCACTCAGATGGCAGAGTGCATGTTGACCACCTCCCGTTCGCCAATCTTCAGTCAGTTCCTGGACTTTGTGACGGGGATCTTCGACGCCCGTGGCCGCTGGGTCGCAACGAAGGACTACATCCCAGTCTTAGCCGGCTCGTTGCCCTCGGCATACGAAGGAATCGTCCATCGCTTTGCCGACGAGGTGCACGATGGCGACATCTATATCCTCAATGACCCCTATCACGGCAACAACCATCCACCTGACGTTACGGTGGCCAAACCAGTGTTTTTCGAAGGTCAGCTCCGGTTCTGGGCCATCAGTAAAGGGCATCACTCGGATGTGGGCGGGAGCGGGGTCGTCGGATACAACCCTTACGCAAAGGACTGCTGGGAGGACGCCCTGCGGATCCCGCCAGTGCGGCTCTACGACCGAGGGGTCTACCAACGCGACGTCTGGGACCTCATCTTGCTCAACGTCCGCATGCGGGAGTTCGTCGAAGGCGACCTCCAATGTCAGATCGGGGCAGTGAAGGTCGGAGAGCACGCCCTCGTCGCCATGTTGGAAAAGTTCGGCGTCGAGCGTGTTGAAGCCGCTCTCGACTATCACCTGGCTGCTTCAGAGCGACATATGGCCGAGGAGATCTCCCGCCTTCCCGACGGCGTCTACCGCTCTCGAAGGCGGCTCGACAACGGAGGCGCACACCACCGCCAGCAGATCACCGTCAAGCTGGAACTCCGCATTGAGGGCCAAGAAATCACATTCGACTTCACTGGTTCGGACCCGCAGGTGCCCGGCTTCGTCAACTCGACCTATGCCAACACCGTGGCGTCATGCCTGATCGGACTCTTTTCGGTCGTTGATCCCGACATCCCGGTGAACGGTGGCTCGATCGCGCCCGTGCGAATTGTGACGGAACCCGGCACAATCGTGCACGCCGTCGAGCCCGCCGCCACCACGTTGAACACGGTGACCACCTGCGAGGCAATCATCGAAACGATCTGGTTGGCTATCGCCCAGGCCGCACCAACGGCAACAAATGCCGGCTGGACTCGGGGATGGTCGCTGGGAGCAGCTGGATACAACGAGCGGACCGAGCGCCCGTTCGCCGGCTTCGTCGGCTTCGGTGGAGGGGGAGCCGGGGCCACCTATGGCTTCGACGGATGGGACGGCCTGGGAACGCCGATCACTATGGGTGGGAACAAGACCATGGACGCAGAACTCCATGAGCTGGCCTCTCCATTCACGGTCCTCGGGTTCGGCTTGGACACGGATTCGGCAGGGCCAGGAACCTGGCGCGGCGGGAATGGATCATGGCTCCGCTGGCGGTGCGAGCAAGACGAGCTTCCGCTGGTGTCGTATGGCTCGGGGTCACTCGAGGAGACGGCTCCGTTCGGAATCGAGGGCGGCCATGCGTCGACACCAAACACCGTCGTACTCCACCGTGCCGACGGCTCGACGGAAGCGGCCGTGCTCAATAGCATCGCCACCATTCAGCGGGGGGACATTGTTGAAGCCCACTTTTCTGGTGGCGGGGGATACGGCGATCCGCGCCAGCGAGAGGCTGTCGCCGTGCTCGACGATGTGCGCAACGAGGTGCTCACGGCCGAAGTCGCAGAGAAGGTGTACGGCGTCGTAGTGGATCCCTCAAGTTGGAGTGTCGACGCCGCAGCCACGGCCGACCGGAGGCTGCAATGACCGTTCGTATTGGAGTCAACCTGCCCCACAGCGGGAAGAAGGCAACTGCCCAGGGAATTGTGGAGGCCGCCATCCAGGCTGAAGCAGCCGGTGTGTCATCGTTGTCGGCGACCGAGCGCCTACTTTGGCCGGTGGCTCCCGTGCGCACTCAGGATGGCGAGCTCGGTACGCCGCCTGATCATCAAGTCGTCCTCTTCGACACCTTGGAAACACTGACTGCGGCTGCCGTCGTGACAGAGCGCGTCGAGTTGGTCACGGCCATCCTTGTGCCTTTCTTCCAGCCGCCGGCGCTCCTGGCACGTCGCTTGGCTACGCTCGACCAGTTCAGCAACGGGCGGCTCATCGTTGGGGTGGGACAGGGCTGGATGCGTGAGGAGTTCGACCATGTCAATCTCTCCTTGAGACGGCGCGGCGATGGCTTGGACGACCATCTCGCGGCCGTCAAGGCGGCGTGGGGGCCGGATCCCGTCTCGTACAGTGGGCGCTTCTACTCCATACCCGAGTCCTATCTCGGCCCGAAGCCGGTGCGCCTGGGCGGTCCGCCGGTGTTGCTCGGAACCCAGTCTGTGCCGGGGATCCGGAGAGCAGCCCGTTGGGCAGACGGAATCCTTCCGGTCACCAGCGTCGGTAGCAGGCTGGAGGATCTGGAGTCAGCATTGCGCTTCTTCCGTGAGGCGACGAACGACGAGGGACGGCCCCAACTCGACGTTCGGCTTCGGGCCCACACCAGGATCACGCAAGAGCCGCTCACAGGCGACCGAGTTCCCTGCAGCGGATCGATCGACCAGGTCCGAGATGATCTACTACGGCTGGAGAAGCTCGGCGTTAGCGAGGTGTGTCTGAACCAGACGCAGATCGGGGTTCCATTCGAGCAGCAGCTCGCCGACGCGGTGGCCGTCAAACAGTCGTTGACCTGAGCAGCGTCGCGGCTCACCCGTTGGGTTCAGACGCCCTTTTCGCCCCACAGCTCGAAAGCACGCTCGAACACCACATCCATGCGCCACACTTCGTTCCGATGGGAAGCGTCCTTACGCCAAACCCCCCATCCCGAGTCACGACGATACTGGCCGGCATGTCTCGCCGCCGTTACGGGATCTACCTCGACTGCGACGTCGCACTGAGGCGCCACGAAGATGGCGTCAGCGGGACAGTAGAGCTCGCAGAGGAAACAAGTCTGGCAATCCGCTTGGCGCGCGATCGATGGAGGGCCCCCCTCCACGGGGTCAAATACGTTGGTCGGGCAGATCTGGACGCAAATGTCGCAGCGAGTGCACCGGTCATCGAGGATGACCTCAATCATCGGGCCCCAACCGCTGTCGGCGTCGCCGCCCTCTCTGGTCGGGTCCAGACCTTGTCCAGGCCGCCAACGAGCAGTCGATGGGTGAGCTCGTCCCTGCGCTCGGGTCTGTCAAGCCGCCGATGAAGCCCGCGACTCTCCTCTCTGGCGAGTGCTGACCTGTAGCACCATCGAGCCATTGCCACCATGGCAGCGGTCTCGCGAGCCTCGACACGGTCGATTCCCGTCTCGGGACTAGCCTGGCGCACGCTGGCCCATGCCTCGTCGAGCACGGCCAGAGAACGTTGCAGAGTGGGGCCCTCGCGGAAGAGGTTCTTGTCATAGGGAAGCATTTCGGACTGGACCGATGCCATGATCTCGGCGAGATCGGGAGCCGCACCGCCTCGATCAGGCCGCAGGCCCGCACGTCCGAGGGGCCGCACCGTGTGATCGCGCCGAGCGCCGGCCGCCTGGGCACAGGTGACTGCGGCCTGACCGGCCCAGATTCCCGATGACAGAGCCCATGCGGAGTTCTGTGCCCCGCCTCCGGAGGTGGCTCCCGCCACCAGCTCGCGGGTAGCGACATCGCCAGCGGCAAAGAGACCCGGGACAGTCGTCCGACAGTCGTCTCCGGCGATCCGCAGGCCGCCCGTTCCCCGGATGGTCCCTTCGGAACGCAATGTCACCTCAAACCTGTCGCGAAAAGGGTCGATCCCTTGCCGGTCGAAGCCCAACATGAGATTTGGTTGAATACGGGTAAGGGTGTCTCGAATGTCCTCGGGCATCCGGTCAAGGACGGCGAACACTGGGCCTCTCAGCAGCGCCTTGGCGATGGTGGGGACGAGCTCGCTGGTCGACTCGACGGAAATCTGGTTCTGGTCGGCATCTGTGTAGGTTCCAAACAGGTACGACATCGAGCGGGTCATGGTCGAGTGGAGGGGAGAGGGTGTGTAGTACCCGGAGAACTCCATCCCAGAAAGCTCGGCTCCGGCCTCGGCTGCCATGAGCGCTCCGTCGCCGGTGTCAACGTGACTGCCCAGTAGGAACGACTTGAAGGCCGTTCCGCCCGTGGCCAATACAACCGCGCCGCAGCGTATCCTCCAGGCCTGCTGCGACTGGCGTAACCAGCCAGCCACGCCAGCGACGGTCCCTCCGCTGTCTACCAAGAGCTCGAGAGCGGGGGCGTGGTCGTATACCTGGACGCCGCTCCGCTTTACCAATCGGCGCAGCGCTCGTCCATACTCCGGTCCGCGAAGCGTGCGGTATCTGAGGATCCCTCCCTCCTCGTCAGATGGGAACGCGTACAGTCCCTTCAGGGAAGGGACCGTTTCCCACGTGAGTTCCAGCACCCTGGCCATCCACGTCTTATCGGCGAGGCCTTCCGATCTCTCATATCTCGAGTCGATCGCCGCAGCACGGAGTCCAGGGTCAGGAGGCACCCACCAATGGCCCACCCCGGCGGTGGCCATCACGCCACTGGTTCCGAGATAGCCCTTATCGACCAAGGCTACGGAGCCGCCTGCGCGTGCGGCGCCAATGGCTGCCCACGCGCCAGCCAAGCCGCCTCCGACAATGACGACGTCTACGTCGTGAGTGAGGGTCGGGCTGTTGTTCTTATGAGTTCGTGGCATGAGAGGTCCGGTCTTGGTCCAGTAGGCCTATTGCCGAGTAAACCTAGTAGAATAATCGGGAATGGTTCAGACAGAAATCCGGAGCGCTTCGTGGTCACCTCTCAGCGTCGCTGAGAGGTGCATGATCGATCTCTTGGCCGCCGATCAGTATGAGATTGCGCGCCGGTCCTCAAACGGGGGATTGATCGGTCTGCAGAGCCTGTTCGCTGGCGTCAGTTGGAGTCAAGGGAACCCGTGCTCAATGGCCAACTTTCGTGGCTACGAGTCGCGATCGAGCGGCGGATCCCCGCTGTCGGTCACGAACTGGTCATCGCATCCGTCCACAGTGGTGAGGTCGCGGACTGTGGGAGTCACCGTTGTACCACGATGGGCGTTACCGGTCGGTGGGCGGCGAACTGCTCACTCGTCACCGGTCACATCGTCGCCGGATCTAGTCCGAGATTGTGAGGGCATGACAAAGTGATAGCTGAGGAGGCTTGGAGATGACCGTTCCTGACTCGATGCAGCCAGACGAGGAAGCGCTCGCCCTAGGGACAGACGCTTGGCATTCGCGCCTGCACCACACGCCGAGGGGCCGCCTGTCCCAGGAGACGGCCCAAACGCCCGGCATGACGCGTTTCGAGGCAGTCTCAGGACGATTGACAGGGTCTGAGAAGATCTGGATGGGCGAAAACCATGTTGGCGCGGGTCTTCGTTCGGCGAACCATCACCATGGTGAGTCGGAGACGGGGATCTACGTGGTGTCCGGCCACCCTGTTTTCGTCTTCGCCGAAGGCGACGAAGAGATCAGGATAGAAACCCAACCCGGCGACTACGTCTTCGTGCCGCCTTGGGTTCCTCATCGGGAGGAGAACCCGTCCGCAGATGAGGAGGCGGTAGTGATCCTTGCCAGGAGTAGCCAGGAGTCCATTGTGGTCAATCTCCCCAGCCTCTGGGCCACCGAGACGGATTGACCGAACAGCTCGGTGAACTAACTGATCGGCCCTGAGCTCTGCGCCGTCTGCTCGTCGCCCTGCGGTGAGTGGCTCACACGTGGCTGCATGCGCTGTCTTCCCTGCGGCGCCCCCGGTGGAGGGCGAGACCGCCTACGGGCGTGTTCGACGGCCGCTCTGGGGCTTCGTCAATCGAGTGGACAGGGGGTCGGGCATGGTTGCGGCCGAAGCGCTCAGCTGTCTGAAAAGCCCTATTCGGTCATGGCCAAGATCCGTAAGGCGATCTCAGCGGCCGTCGGATCTGGGCTCATCGACTGGAGGGCCAGCAGCTTGGCAATGTCACCCTCCACCTTGATCTTGCCCGACATGAAAGCCTGGATGCCGGCCTGGGGATTCCCCTCGACAAGGATGGCCTTGGCCACGACATAGTCCAGGGACACCTTCAAGTCCACCGGATCGATGTGCCCTGTGTCGAGGACGAGCTCGCCCGTGCTGGTGTCCACGTGGGCCAGAACCTCACCTTCGCCAAAGGGCACGGCTCCGATGACCAGGTTCATCCGGATGGAGTGCTCGATGGTCCCGCCTGCTCCGTCGAACTCGGCCCGGATGGAGCGGGCTTCGTCCAGCCATTGGTCGCTCAAAAACAGATAGGTGGCCATTGCTGTGTGCTCCTTGCCCGGTTGGTGCCTCTACGGCCGACCACACTAACCCGAGGCCCAACTGGCCCAACAGGCGGCCCACGGTGCCGTCCCTAACTGATGTGGCCGGTAGCATTCGGCCTCGTGACTTCTCCGATCATTCCCGGCGCCGAGCCGTGGTCGTCGGCGGGCGGGCCCCACGGGGTGCTGGTCCTCCATGGCTTCACCGGCAATCCCCAATCGATGAGGCCGTTGGCCGAGTCCATCGCCAAGGCCGGGTTCACCGTGGAACTCCCCTTGCTGCCGGGCCATGGCACGTCGGTCGAGGACATGGTGGACACCCGCTGGCAGGACTGGTCTGAGGCGGCCGAGGCTGCCTACCAGGACCTCGCCGGGCGCTGCCAGAGGGTTGCCGTCTGCGGCCTCTCAATGGGCGGCACCTTGACGTGCTGGTTGGCCGAGCGGCATCAGGAGGTCGCCGCCATCGCCCTCATCAACCCACTCGTCGACCCTCCCGGCAGCGACTACCGGGACCTCATCGAAGGGATGTTGTCCGACGGCGAGGTGGTGGTCGACGGCATCGGGTCGGACATCGCCTTGGAGGGCTCACACGAGGCCGCCTACAACGGGTCACCCCTGGCTGCCGCCCTCTCCCTGTTCGAGGGAGTGGACACGGTCGCACCTCACCTCGCCGACATCAGCTGTCCGACCCTGCTCCTGAGCAGCCGCGAGGACCACGTGGTCCCGATCCAGTCGGGCGACGTCTTGGCCACATCGGTGTCCGGTCCCGTCGAGCGGATCTTCTTGGAGCGGAGCTTCCATGTGGCCACCTTGGACTATGACGCCCCCCTCATCGAAGCGAGAGTCCCCGCCTTCTTCGCCGAGGTCCTGGGGTCGGACAGCGCCAAGGAGTCGAGATGAGCGAGCCGAAGCGACTGACCCGCGAGGACGTCGCCCACGTGGCCGACCTGGCCCGCCTCGCGCTCTCCGAAGAGGAGCTCGACCTGTTCACCGGCCAGCTGGCCCAAGTCCTCGACCACGCCGCCGATGTGGCCTCCCTCGACCTCGCCGGTGTCAAGCCGACCGCCCACGCCATGGCCGTGACCAATGTGGTGAGGGCCGACGAGCCCCGGCCCTGTGTCGACCGGGACGAGGTGCTCGCCCAGGCCCCATCGGTCGAGGGACACCGGTTCCGGGTGCCCCGCATCCTCGGTGAGGCGCCATGAGCTCGCCCCGTCCCTCCATGGCGTTGGCCAACACCATCCGATCGGGTGGCCGCTCGGCCCTCGACGTCTTAGAGGAGCACCTGGCGGTCATCGAGGCCAATGAGGGGGAGATCCATGCCTTCAACCTGGTCACCGCCGACATGGCTCGCGACCAGGCCATCGCCGTCGACCGCCAGGTGGCGGCGGGGGAGGACCCGGGACTTCTGGCCGGCGTCCCGGTCGCCTTGAAGGACAACCTGTGCACCCGCGGGGTCCCGACCACCTGCTCGTCGCGCATCCTCGACGGATGGGAGCCCCCCTACGACGCCACCGTCGTCACACGGCTCCGAAACGCCGGGGCGGTGATCGTCGGCAAGACCAATATGGACGAGTTCGCCATGGGCTCATCCACCGAGACGTCGGCCTTCGGCCCGACCCGCAACCCCCATGACACAACCCGGGTGCCCGGAGGTTCGTCCGGAGGCTCGGCCGCAGCCGTAGCCGCAGGTTTCGCCCCGTTGGCCCTCGGGTCGGACACCGGTGGATCGATCCGCCAGCCTGCCGCCCTGTGCGGGGTGGTGGGCATGAAGCCGACCTACGGCACCGTCTCGCGTTACGGACTCATCGCTTTTGCCAGCTCCCTCGACCAGATTGGCCCCTTCGCCACGACTGTCGCCGATGCCGCCCTGCTGTTCGACGTCATCGGCGGCCACGATCCTTTGGACTCGACATCGCTCAACCGCCCCACCCCTCGGGTGCTCTCCGTGCTCGACGACGGGGTGAACGGGCTCACCGTCGGAGTGCTGACCGAGTTCCTAGACGGTGCCGACCCCGATGTGGTGGCCCGCACCCACCAGGCCGCCGAGGCCCTGGCCGCCGCCGGTGCCCGGGTCGAGGAGGTGTCGGTCCCAGAGGTCGCCCTCGGCCTGTCCGCCTACTACCTGATCGCCCCGGGGGAGGCATCGTCGAACCTGGCCCGCTATGACGGCGTGCGCTACGGGCTGAGGGTGGAGGCACCGGACACCGCCACCATGAACACGGCCACCCGGTCGGCCGGCTTCGGGGCCGAGGTCAAGCGTCGGATCATGCTCGGGACCTACGTGCTGTCGGCGGGCTACATGGACGCCTATTACAACCAGGCTCTCCGGGTTCGTACCAAGATCATCGAGGGCTTCACCACTGCCTATGAGCGGTGTGACGTGCTACTCGGCCCGACCGCTCCGACAACCGCCTTCCCACTCGGAGCAAAGACGGGTGATCCCCTCACCATGTACCTGTCCGACGTGTGCACCATCCCAACCAACCTGGCCGGCCATCCGGCCGTCAGCGTGCCCTTCGGCACCGGTGACGACGGGCTGCCCATCGGGATCCAGCTGCTCGGCCCGAACCTGTCGGAGGGGACCATCTTGAAGGTGGCGGCCGTGGTCGAGGCGGCAGCCCCGGCCCCGTCGCTGCCCTACCTCGTGAAAGGAGCACGCCCATGAAGCCAGGCTGGGAGATGGTCATAGGACTCGAGGTCCACTGCGAGCTGAAGACCCAGACCAAGCTGTTCTGCGGCTGTCCCAACATGTTCGGCGACGAGCCCA
>PLSY01000246.1 GCA_003164275.1 Acidimicrobiaceae bacterium
AGTACTTCGTGCCGCCGGCCGAGGCCCAGCGGTGGTTCGAGTACTGGCTCGACGAGCGTTACCGCTGGTACACGCGCCTCGGCATCCCCGAGGCCGAGCTGCGCCTCCGCCATCACGATCCCGACGAGCTCTCGCACTATTCGGCCGGCACGGCGGACGTCGAGTTCCTCTTCCCCTGGGNNCGCCAACCGGACCGACTTCGACCTGAAGGCCCATGCCGCCGCGTCCGGGGA
Organism: Acidimicrobiaceae bacterium; assembly: GCA_003164275.1. The sequence continues at coordinate 234 of PLSY01000246.1, forward strand.
GAGGCTGGAGTACTTCGACCAGCCGTCGGGCGAGCGCTACGTGCCTTACGTCATCGAGCCGGCGGCCGGCGCCACGAGGACCATGATGGCCTTCTTGCTGTCCGCCTACCACGAGGACGAGGTGGGCGGCGAGGCCCGCACCGTCCTGCGCCTGCACCCGAAGCTCGCCCCCTATCAGGTCGGGGTCCTTCCGTTGTCGAAAAAGGAGACGCTGGAGCCGTTGGCGAGGGAGGTGCTCCACTCGCTGCAGCCGCATTTCATGTGCGACTACGACCTCACCCAGTCGATCGGCAAGCGCTACCGCCGCCAAGACGAGGTCGGCACGCCATGGTGTGTGACCGTCGACTTCGACTCGCTGGAGGACCGGGCCGTGACCGTCAGGGACCGGGACTCGACCGAGCAGGTGAGGGTCCCGATCGACGCGCTGGTGGCTGAGCTGCGCGGCCGGATGGACCGGGCCGAGGCCGGCGCCTGAGGGCAGGGCGCCGCCATCACCGCGTCATGGGGCCGACCATGGGATCATCGCCAGGTGAACCTCGGACGCTGTCGCGCACCGGCCCGGATCGGCGTGGCCCTGCTCGTCGTGGCGCCGCTGGTCATCGTGGCCTCCCTCGCCGCGACCGGTGGCGCCCTGGCCGTAGCGGCGAGCGCCAACCCCTACCAGGTGACCCTGGTGGCCAGGGAGTGCCCGGCCTACACCGACATCACGGCGAACCTCGCCCGCAACAACATTCAAGAGAGCCTGCAGGATCTCGGCGCCGACACCGCCTACCAGCCGGGGCAGCCAATCTCCCCGTCCGTCGAGGCCCCGCACCAACCGAGCTGCACGCCCCTCAGCGGCTGGAAGTTCACCTTCGGCAACGGCATCAACGGCCAGGCGCCGGGGACCAACCTCTCCATCGTGCGCAACCCGACGACCGTCGCCACCACCCAGGCATCGGTCCCCCTCCTCGACGCCCAGGGCAACGCCACCGGCCAGTCGATCGCCGGGGCGACGACCGTGGCCCTCACCCCCGACCAGGTCACCGCCGCCCTCGGGCACAACCTGTGGATCCAGGGCGGCACGACCAGCGACCCGCCGGTCACGTCCTCGTTCGGGAGCCGCTACGCCTTCGGCGCGCTGCGGTGCGCCATCGACAACTACAACGGCGACAACGTGGAGTGGGTCGGATTCCCCTCGGGCACCACCAATGTCTTTTGTTACTACTACGCCGTCGACCAGGCACCGGCGCCGGGGACCATCGTCGTCCAAAAGCAGCTGGCGGCAGGGGAGACCGGGTCGGACATCTTCCAGTTCACCGGCACCGTCTCCTACAACCCGGGAGGGAACTTCGAGGTACCGGCCAACCAATCGGTGTCGTTCGTCCGTGACTCAGGGGTGGACTGGAACTTTCGGGAGCGGGTCGCCCCGGACCCACTGGCCGACCCGGCCTTCAGCTTCACCTCGGTGACCTGTACGAGCACTGACGGCCAGAGCACCTTTCCGGGGTCGACGTTCCCGTCGGCCAACCCCTTCGTCTCGGTCGACCTGGCGCCCGGCGACCGGGTGGTCTGCACCTATGTGAACACACGGAACCTCACCGATCTCGGCGTGCTGAAGCGGACCACCGGAGGCGTCGGCGGCCCCTTCGCCTTCACCGTGACCCCGCCGGGGGCCAGCACCCCCGTCCCACTCCCCGACGTGACCACGACGGCCCCCGACGTTCCCGTGGAGGCCGGCACCCTCACCGACGCCATCGCCGGTACCTACCAGGTCACCGAGACGCTCCCTCCGGCCACGGCCGCAGGCAGCTGGGCCGTCTCGGCCTTCGACTGCAACGGGACCGCGGGCCCGGTGAGCACCACCCAGTCGGTGGTCGTGCCCACGCCCAGCTCCCCGGGCGACACCCCCCTCGAGTGCACGTTCACCAACAGCTTCGATCCGAACGGGAGCCTTACCATCACCAAAACGACCGTCGGCGCCGTGGGCACGACCAACTTCGTGGTCACCCAGGTGGGCCAGACCACCGTGGCCACCACCCCGGAGGACTCGACCGAGGCCGTCCTCACTGCCACGACCACGTCACCTGGCTCGCCGACCACGGCGACCCAGGTGAGCGGCAGCCCGCTCAATCCCCTCGACGTCGGCCAGTACGACATCGTGGAGCAGGGCCCCGACGACTCGCCCCTCGGTGCGTGGGCGCCGGTGTCGGTCTCCTGCAACGGGGCCCAGAGTGATCCGACCTCGGCCGACGTGCTGGTGACGCTGACGGCGGCCGATCCCCATGTGACCTGTGCCTTCACCAATGGGTTCACCCCCGTCGAGCAGGCGGCCACGTCGACGACCCTCCCGACGGTGACCACCACGACGCCCGGAACCCAGACCGTCACCACGACGGCCACGACCTCACCCGGCAAACTGGCGGCCACCGGAGCCGACTTCCGATGGCCGCTGCTGGTCGGCGCCGCCCTCGCCTTCGTCGGGCTGGCGCTCATCGGCTACGAACGCGTGGCCAGGCGACGCCGGCTGCTCGGCCGCCCCGGGGACGACAGCCGGCGGTAGCCGACAGGACATCCGCCTGGTCGGGCACGGGCATCGACCACGTCCTACAGTGCGGCCATGACATTGTCCCGCTTCGACGGAAAGTGCGCGCTGGTGACCGGGGGAGCCTCGGGGATCGGCCGGGCGACGGCACTCCGGCTGGCCTCCGAGGGGGCGACGGTGGTGGCCGCCGACGTCAACAGCGAGCTGCTCGCCACCCTGGACGAGGAGGCCGAGGGGCTGGCCGGCTCGATCGAAGGCGTGCTCGGGGACGTGGGCACCGAGGCCGGCGTCAAGGCCCTGGTGGCCAGTGCCGTGTCCCGCCTCGGCCGACTCGACGTGGTGGCCAACGTGGCCGGGGTGCTGTCGTTCTCCCACAGCCACGAGGTGACCCTCGACGAGTGGAACCGACTGATCGCCATCAACCTGACCGGGACGTTCCTCGTCTGCCGGGAGGCCCTCCCGCACCTGTTGGCCACACGGGGCAACATCGTCAACCTGGCGTCGACGGCCGCCCACAAGGGTCAACCCTGGGCCATTGCCTACGTCGCTTCCAAAGGCGGGGTGCTGTCCCTCACCCGGGCTCTGGCCGTCGAGTACGGAGCGCAGGGATTGAGGGTCAACAGCATCAGTCCTGGCGGCATCGACACCCCAATCACGGGTGCGTTCCACCTGCCCGAGGGGGCCGACATCGGCCTGATCAACCGGGTCACCCCGATCGGCCCGTTCGGGTCACCCCAGGGGATCGCCGCCGCCATCGCCTATGTGGCCTCCGACGAGGCGTCGCACATGAACGGAGCCGACCTCCTGGTCGACGGAGCCACCGTGGCCTGAGGAGCGTCTCAGCTCAGGGTGGAGCGCCCGTCGGTCGCCCACCACTCGGCCGTGAGCTTCAGGCCCTCGATGGACGCCCGGGGGAAGAGCTCCTCGTAGGTCCGCCGGTACCCGGTGTGGGCGATCCGCCAATCTCCGTCGGACTTCACGTACCGATCGACATAGAACGCCGCCCCTTGGACGTTGATGCCGAAGTTGGTGAGGACCACCACATCCTCGAGCGCCCACGTGCCTGTGGCCTCTTCTGGTCCGAGCAGGTCGATCTCGGGATGGTGGCAACGATGGCTGGTCAACATGGTGGTCGCCCCCATCGACGTCCGCAGGAACTCCATGATGGCTTCGCGTCCCTCGAACTCGTACAGGCCCCCGCCGTAGCGGGCGGTCGAGTCGGGCAGGAAGCACGACTCGACCTCGTCCCAGAGCTTCTGATCCAGGCACCGGAGGTACTTGTATTTCAGCCGCTTGATCAACTCGATCTCAACCAGGTCGTCGGGGGTCATGGCCGGCGATCGCTGGTCGGGATCGATCCGCCGACGGGGTCGGGCATCACCGGAGCAGCTCGCCCGAGTTGACCAGCAGGTACTGCCCGGTCACGGCCTTGGCGTGGTCGGAGGCGAAGAACGAGGCCACGTCGGCGACCTCTCCGTCCTCGGTCATGCGCCGGAGCGGGAACTCGCCGACGATGCCGTCGAGGACCTCGTCCGAGTTCTTCCCCTGGCTGGTGGCCGTGCCGTTCACGAACATCTCGACGTTCGGCCCCCACATCCATGACGGGATGACCATGTTGAAGCGGATGTTGTCGGGCCCGAGCTCGTCGACCAGGTAGTACATGGCGGTGAGGAGGGCGCTCTTCGAGGCGGCATAGCCGCCCTGGGGCAGTGCCGGCTTGAACATCGACTGCGAGCCGATGAGCACGACGGATCCGCCACCGGCCTCTTTCATGGCCGTCGCCACCGGGCGGATCACGGTCAGGGCGCCGAGGACGTTGGTCTCGAAGGCCTGGCGCCAGGCGTCGAACTTCAAGTCGTAGAGCCCGCCCCAGACGTTTTCGAACGCCGCCACCTGGATGAGGGCGTCGACCGCCCCGAACCGGGACTTGGCCTGCTCGACCAGGGCCTCGCAGGAGTCCGGGTCGGTGATGTCGGTGACCTGGGTGGCCACCCGCTCGCCGCTGGGGTCGAGCTCTTGCGCAGTCGTCTCGAGCGTGGCGGCGGTACGGGCCGCCAGGACCACGTTCGCCCCGTCACGTAGGGCACTGGCCGCACACTCACGGCCGAGGCCCACGCCGACGCCGGTCACGATGACTGTCTTCCCCCCCAGGATCATCTCCTTCTTCTAGCACGACGGTGATGACGACGGTGATGACGACGGAGGTGCCGTCGTGGCCGTCGGGCCGATTGCCATCGAATCCGGGCGCGAACCATTGATCAATCGCCCATTGTCTGCCGGGTAGGCTTGCCGTCGAGCGCGGGCGTAGTTCGCCCGACCATCCCTCCCACCCCTTTCAGGAGATCTTCTTCCTCATGCCATTCGTTTTAGACTTCGACCACTCCCACCGGAAGCCACCGATGGAGATGAAGGACCTCCTCGGCGGCAAGGGAGCCAACCTGGCCGAGATGACCTCCGTGCTCGAGCTGCCCGTCCCTCCCGGTTTCACCATCGCCACCACGGCGTGTCGGAGCTACATGGAGGCGGGCTGGCCCGCCGGCCTGACCGAAGAGGTCGGCAAGGCGCGGATCCGGCTGGAGAAAAAGATGGGGAAGCGCATCGGCGACGCCAGCGACCCGCTGTTGGTGTCGGTGCGTTCCGGGGCCAAGTTTTCGATGCCCGGAATGATGGACACCGTCCTCAACTTGGGCCTGAACGACGAATCGGTCGAGGGCCTGGCCAAGCAGACCGACGACGACCGGTTCGCCTATGACTCGTATCGCCGCTTCGTGGCCATGTACGGACGGATCGTCCTCGGGATCCCCGGCGAAGAGTTCGACACGCTGCTCGACGCAGCCAAAGAGCTGGCCGGCACCACGTCCGACGCCGGCGTCCCAATAGAGCTTCTCCGCTACCTGGTAGACGCCTACCAGCAGATCGTCGAGCGTCACACCGGAAAGCCGTTCCCCCAGGACCCCGACGAGCAGTTGCGGGGGGCCATCGAGGCGGTCTTTGCCTCGTGGAACGGACCACGGGCCTACGCCTACCGGGTCCGTGAGCGGATCGCCCACGACCTCGGGACGGCGGTCAACGTCCAGGCCATGGTGTTCGGCAACCGCGACGACACCTCGGGGACCGGGGTGGGCTTCACCCGCGACCCGGCCACCGGCGCCACCGGGGAGTACGGCGACTTTCTGGTCAACGCCCAGGGTGAGGACGTCGTGGCCGGGATTCGCAACACGCTGTCTCTGGCCGACCTCGAGGGCCTGGACAAGACGTCCTACGACGAGCTGATGTCGATCATGAGCCAGCTGGAGAAGCACTACCGCGACCTGTGCGACATCGAGTTCACCATCGAGCGCGGCAAG
>PLSY01000370.1:0-4284 GCA_003164275.1 Acidimicrobiaceae bacterium
GGGTCGATCCGGCGGATCGGAATGACCAGGGTGGAACCATCGGTGCCGACCACGGCTGGTGCCTCATCGTGGTGATCATCCGGATGCGGCGCCATCGCTCCCCACTTTCTCTCGAACAGGACGCTACCGCCCAGGGCCGGGGCGAGAGGACAGTCGGCCCCGACCTCGATGACGGCCGTCCACGCGCCCGAACATGCGGAGGGGACCGTTCCCAACCAGTAGTAGCGTCACGGCGTGCTGGTATGGATGGACCTCGAGATGACCGGGCTGGACATCGCCCGCCATGTCATCGTGGAAATCGCCACCCTCATCACCGATGACGACCTGGCCATCGTGGCCGAGGGGCCTGACCTCGTCGTCTCGGCAACTCCCGAGCAGCTGGTGGCCATGGATGACTTCGTGACTTCTATGCACACCAACAGCGGGCTCTTGGCCGAGATCGAAGCGTCCCCTCTCACCCTGGAAGAGGCAGGCGCGGCCACCTTGGAGTTCATCCGATCGCACGTCCCGAAGGCCCGCACCGTGCCGCTCGCCGGCAACTCGATCGGCACCGACCGGCGCTTCCTGTCGGCTCAGCTCCCAGAGATCGAAGAGTACCTGCACTACCGGTCGATCGACGTGTCGACCATCAAGGAGCTCGCCCGTCGCTGGTATCCCGACGCCCTGGCCGGGGCCCCGGCGAAATCCGGTGGGCATCGGGCCATGGACGACATCCGCGAGAGCGTCGCCGAGCTGGCCTACTACCGGACGGCGGTCTTCCGGGACACCCCCGCACCCTGAGAGGAGCAGCCGTGACCGACCCGGCCGACCACCAGGCAGCTGCAGGCGCCCAGCCCGTGGCCCCACCCACCCTGGCCGAAGCCACAGCCACCCTCACCGCCCCCGGCCAGCTCTTCGAGATGGAGGAGGTGACCATCCGCGGGGTACCCACGAGGACCTGGAAGAACGCCCCGGCCACCCTCCGGACGGTGCTGGAGTTATCGGCACTCCACGGGGACAACGACTTCCTCGTCTACGAGGACGAACGGCTCACCTTCGCCGAGCACTTCCGAAGCGTGGCCGTGCTGGCCCGGGCCCTCATCGAGCAGTTCGGCGTGGCCAAGGGCGACCGGGTGGCCATCGCCATGCGCAACCTTCCCGAGTGGGTCATGGCCTTTTGGGCATCGATTGCCGCGGGAGCAGTCGTCGTCCCCCTGAACGCCTGGTGGACCGGGTCCGAGCTGGCCTATGGCCTGGTCGACTCGGGCACCTCGGTCGTCTTCGTGGACCAGGAACGCAGGGAGCGCATCGCCGCCGAGGCCCCGTCGGTGCCGGGCCTGCGGGCCATGATCTGTTGCTCCGAGACCCCCGACGGAGCCGGAGGCCGCACGCCCGTGGAGAGCGGCTCCGTCGAGCGGGCCGGGATGGAGGCACTTCGAGTCGTTCCCTTCGCCCAGCTGCTGGCCGTAGGTCCCGGGGAGGCCGAGCTCCCGGACGTGGCCATCGGGCCCGACGACGATGCCACCATCTTCTACACGTCGGGCACGACCGGACATCCGAAGGGCGCGGTCGGATCGCACCGCAACAGCACCTCCAACCTCATGAACCTCTTCTTCGTGTCCACCTCGGGGGCCATGCGCCGTTCGGGCGACTTGGGGGACGTGAGCGGTGAGACCAAGAACACCCACCTCCTCTCCGTGCCCCTTTTCCACGCCACCGGCTGTCACGCCATCATGGTCACCAACTCGGCGGCGGGCGGGAAGCTCGTCATGATGCACCACTTCGACCCCGAGCGTGCCCTCGAGCTCATCGAGCGGGAGCGCATCACCATCTTCGGCGGCGTTCCGGCCATGGTCATGCAGGTCATCGACTCGCCGGACTTCGCCAAGCGGGACACCTCATCGGTGCGCTCCATCTCCTACGGCGGGGCACCGTGCCCGCCCGACCTCGTGCGTCGCATCAAAGAGCACTTCCCGACCGGGGCCCCGGGCAACGGCTACGGGCTGACCGAGACGTCGGCCATGACGACGATGATCACCGGTGACGACTACGCCAGAAAGCCCGACAGCGTCGGCCCACCGGCCCCGGCGTGCGACGTGGCCATCGTGCCCGAGGACTTCGTGGGCGAGGACCCCCCGGTCGAGCAAGCGGTCGACCCAGAGCGCACCGGTGAGCTGTGGATCAAGGGCCCGAACGTGGTGCGCGGCTATTGGGGACGGCCAGAGGAGTCGGCGCTCTCATTCACCCACGGCTGGCTCCACACCGGGGACGTGGCCCGCGTCGACGAGGAGGGGTTCGTTCACATCGTCGATCGGGCGAAGGACATGATCATCCGTGGCGGCGAGAACGTCTACTGCGTCGAGATCGAAGGCGTGCTCTTCGAGCATCCCGCCATCGCCGACTGTGCCGTGATCGGGGTCCCCCACCCGGTGCTCGGCGAGGAGGTCGGGGCGGTCATCGTGCTCCGCCCCGGATCAGACGTGGGCGCAGACGAGCTGTCGCGGTTCGTCGGCGAGCGGCTGGCCACCTTCAATGTGCCGACCCGCTACTGGTTCCGGGCCGATCCCCTCCCCCGCAACCCGGCGGGCAAGGTGTTGAAGCGCGAGCTGCGCACCGAACTGCTCGGGGCGCCTCCCGGGGCCTGACCGGTCGGGCGGCGCAGCGCCGGACAGGCCGGGCCGTCAGCTCTTGGTGGCCAGCTCGACCCTGGTCTTGGCCACGTCGAGGTTCATCTGGGCCACCAGGTCGTCGACCGAGTCGAAGGCCAACTCGTCGCGCAGGCGGGCGACGAAGGAAACGCTGGCCTCCTCCCCGTACAGGTCGCCGTCAAAATCGAGGAGGAAGGCCTCGACCAGGAGCTCGCCGTCACTCCCGTAGAAGGTCGGCCGGCGGCCGACCGAGATGGCCGTCGCCCATCTGGACCCGCCCGGGCGTTCGTACCAGCCGGCATAGATCCCGAGGGCAGGCAGGCAGATCTCCTCGGGTACCTCGACATTGGCCGTCGGGAAGCCCAGCTCGGTCCCCCCACGGTGGTCACCGTGGACGACCGGGCCTCTCACCTGGTGAGGGCGACCGAGCAGGGCAGCCGCCTCCCCCACGTTCCCGTCGGCCACCATGGCACGAATGCGGGTCGAGGAGATGGGCTCGCTCGGCAATCCGTGACCGCTCCCATCAGCCTGCAGCTCCACCCCTTCGACCGAGAAGCCCGATGTCGTCCCCATCTCCCGCAGGAATGCCACGTTCCCCTTGCGTCCGTGGCCGAAGTGGAAGTCCTCGCCCACCACCACCAGTCTGGCGTCCAGGGCATCGATGAGGATCTCGGAGACGAACTCCTCCGCGGTTTCGTCAGCCCGCTCTCTGTCGAAGGGGATGACCACGGTGCGGTCCACGCCAGCCGACTCGAGCAGCTCGAGCTTCTGGTCGAGATCACAGAGCAGGCGCGGGGCGGACTCCGGCCGGACGACAGTCGCCGGGTGCCGATCGAAGGTCACGACCACCGTGGTCAGCCCGTCGGCCTCGGCCCGGGCCCGCAACTTGCCGAGGAGGGCGCGATGGCCGAGGTGAACGCCGTCATAGGCCCCGATGGTCACGGCGCTGCCTCCCGCGGGGGGAATCGAGGCGGACGGGTCGGTCACGATCTCCATCACTGCTGAAGGTTACCGCTGCGGCCTCGGAGGCCGGAGCGGCCCGACTGGTGGGCGGGCTGCGCAGGCGTGGTCACCCAGCTGCCTCGACGACCACAGCCGGTCGTATGCGATCAGTCTCGGTCGCCTCATAGACGGCCAGAAGGCGGTGGGACTCGTCGACCAGGCCCCACGGACCGTCGCCGGTCACACCGAGCGGGACGCGGTCGAGAGCCAGGCCGCGGGCCACGTTCTTCACCACGTCGATCGGCACAACCACCTGGTCGAGGTCGCGCAGGGCCTGGGCCGGCGTGAGCACCAAGGCTGGAGTCAAGCTGTCCACCGGTCGGGCATCGTCCACGCTGAACGAGCCGATCCTCGTACGGCGCAGATTGCGGAGATGGGCGCCGCCGCCCAGGGCGATGCCAAGGTCGGCAGCCAGGACTCGGACATAGGTACCCGACGAGCACTCCACCTCGATCCTGAACACTCCCGGCGTCAGACCCGGTGTCACATCGAAGCGGTACACGGTCACCGGGCGGGCGGCTCGGTCGACCTCGATCCCCTGCCGGGCCAAGGCGTGGAGCCTCCGGCCCCCGACCTTGACGGCCGAGACCATCGGGGGCACCTGCTCGATCGGGCCGGTCAGCCCCTCGGCTGCCTTACGGACCTGGGCCAGCTC
>PLSY01000370.1:4291-6763 GCA_003164275.1 Acidimicrobiaceae bacterium
CGACCGAGTCCGACCAGGAGCACGCCGGTGGCGTCGGGATCGAGCGTGCCGGCATGGCCGACCCGACGTTGGCCGAAGATGCGACGACAGCGGGCCACCACGTCGTGGGAGGTCCAGCCGGCCTCTTTGTCGACGATGACCAGCCCGGTCACCTGGTCGGCGTTGGCCGGGCTCATGACCCCGGGGCTGTCGGGTCGCCAGACCCGTCGCCACCGTCTTTCTCGCGGATCTTGCGCAGCACGTCCTCCACCCTCCCCCCGGCAACGATGGCCGGGTCCACGGTGAACTCGAGCAACGGGGTGCGTTTCAGCCGGGTCTGGCGGCTGAGGGACCGTTGCAGCTGCGCCCGGCGGTCGGCCAGGGCCTCTGTCTGGTCCTCACTCAGAGAGCTCAGATAGACGGTGGCATGACGGAGGTCAGGGGCGGTGTCGACGGCCGTGACGGTGAGCAGGCGGAGCCGGTCGTCGGCATCGGCGAGGCGCTCGAGCTCCTCGGCCACGACCTCGCGCAACACCTGGTTGATCCGTAGTGTGCGGGCATAGGGGGCAACCCCTCGATTGTCCTGTCGACGAGCTGACACAGCACCTCCGCTCCCTGCTCCCGAGGACGCCTCCGCCCGGGCAGGACGGTGGCGATCCTTAGGTGCGGGGAATCTCCCGTTCGTCGTAGGTCTCGATGATGTCGCCATCTTTCAAGTCCTGGTAGTCCGAGAGCCCGATACCGCACTCGAAGCCGGCCTGCACCTCNNAGCGAGGTGATGGCACCCTTCCAGATGATCACGCCGTCCCGCAGGAAGCGGACCTTGGACCCTCGGGTGATGACGCCCTCCCGGACGTAACAGCCGGCGATGGCCCCGATCCTCGGCACCCGGAACACCTGGCGGACCTCGGCCTCGCCGGTGACAACCTCCTCGTAGATCGGGGAGAGCAGGCCGAGCATGGCGGCCTCCAGGTCCTCGAGCAGCTTGTAGATGATCTCGTAGAGCCTGATTTCGACGCCGGCCTTGGCCGCCATCTCCCGGGCCCTTCGGTCAGGCCGGACATTGAACCCGATCATGGTGGCCGCTGACGCCTGGGCCAGCTCCACGTCGGATTCGGTGATCCCACCCACCCCACGGTGGACGAAGCTCAGCTTCACATCGTCGCGCTCGAGCTTGCGGAGACTCTCGGTCACAGCCTCGAGCGAACCACGGACATCGGCCTTGAGGATCAGATTGAGGGTCGCCGTCTCACCTCGCTGGATCTGCTCGAAGAGGTCTTCAAGCTTGGCACCGCCGAGAGCGGACGTCGCCGCCGGCACGTGGCCGGCCACCCGGTAGCGATGGGCGCGGGCCTCGCCGATGGTCCGTGCCTGGGCAAGCTCTGGGGCCACCCGGAACTCGTCGCCGGCCTCGGGCGGAATCGAGAAGCCGAGCACCTGGACGGGTGTGGAGGGGGGAGCTTCCTTTATCTGCTCACCGTGGTCGTCCACCAGTGCCTTCACCTTGCCCCAGGCCGCTCCGGCCACGATCGGGTCGCCAACCCGCAGCGTGCCGCGCTCAACGATGACCGAGGCCACCGGGCCCCGGCCGATCTCAAGCTCTGCCTCGAGCACGACACCTCGTGCCCGACCCTCTGGGGACGCGACCAGTTCTTCGATCTCGGCCACCAGGATGATCTGCTCCAAGAGGTCGTCGATGCCGAGGTTCTGCAGCGCCGATACCTCGACAGTGATGGTGTCGCCACCCCAGGATTCAGGGACGAGACCGTGCTCGGAGAGTTGCTGGAGCACCCGGTTGGGGTCAGCCTCCTCGCGGTCGATCTTGTTGACGGCGACAACGATCGGAACGTCGGCCGCCTTGGCATGGTCGATGGCCTCGATGGTCTGGGGCATGACCCCGTCATCGGCGGCAACCACCAAGACCACGATGTCGGTAACCTCGGCCCCTCGGGCTCTCATGGCGGTGAAGGCCTCGTGGCCAGGCGTGTCAATGAAGGTGATGGGATGCTCGTTCCAGGTCACCTGGTAGGCACCGATGTGCTGGGTGATGCCGCCGGCCTCGCCTGCGACCACATTGGTCGAACGGATCCGGTCGAGCAGCAGCGTCTTGCCGTGGTCGACGTGTCCCATGACCGTGACGACGGGCGGGCGTGGACGCAGTTCGGACTCGTCCTCGTCCTCGTCGTCATCGTCGAAGAACTTGGCCAGCAGCTCGGCCTCGCGCTCCTCGCCCGGGTCGACCAGGCGCACGTCGGCACCCAGCTCGGCGGCGAACAGGTCGATCATGTCGTCGGTCAGCGACTGGGTGGCNNACTGGGTCGCCGTCACCATCTCGCCTTGGAGGAGCAGGAAGCGGATCACGTCTCCGGCCGAGCGGTTGAGCTTCGGGCCGAGGTCGCGTGCCGTCGAGCCGCGCTCGATGATCACTTCGGTGTCCGGGACCGGCGCAGTCGATGGCGCATACGCGGTCAGCTGGGTCGGCTCGAGCTCTTC
>PLSY01000372.1 GCA_003164275.1 Acidimicrobiaceae bacterium
GGGTGAAAGCGTCCCCTACCGGCACCTATGCCATACCCTGAGCGAACCGGCGAGCCTCCGCTAGGTTGACGACGTGCCTGGCGAGCAACTCCGGATCCCCTCGGGGACCGTGACCTTCCTCTTTTCTGATGTGGTCGGCTCGACTCGATTATGGGCTGCCGACCCGGAGGCGATGTCTGCGTCGCTTCGGATCCACGACCAGATCTTCAACGAGACCATCGCCAAGTGCGAGGGCCACGTCTTCTCGACAGCGGGAGACTCGTTTGCCGCCGCCTTCGCACGTGCAAGTGCAGCGGTCGAGTGCGCCGAAGCAATCCAGCGGTCCCTCGGCGAGGTTGACTGGGGCACGTGGCCAGCGTTGTCGGTGCGGATCGGCCTTCACCAGGGTGAGGCAGAGGAGCGCGACGACAACTACTTCGGACCAACGGTCAACCAGGCCGCCAGGGTCATGGCCGTGGCCCATGGCGGACAGACCCTCCTGACCGACGGTGTCCGGGACGCCTCCAGCGCCATGGTCACGGACCTCGGGACCCACACCCTGCGCGATATCGAGGCTTCGGTCCACCTGAGCCAGTTGGGGACCCATGAGTTCCCGCCCCTGTCGAGCCTCGGCCAGGGCATCGTGTCGCTCCCGCTTCCCCGGACGTCGCTCGTGGGTAGGGACGAATCGGTCGAGGAGGTCCGCCACCTCATCGCCGCCCATCGTCTGGTGACGCTGGTCGGTGTGGGTGGGTGCGGCAAGACCCGCCTGGCCATCGAGGTCGCCCACCGTGAGGTCCCGAGCTACCCGAAGGGTGTCTGGTTCGTCGACCTCTCGGCCATCGCCGACGAGGGTGCGCTTCCCGGGGCGCTCGCAACGGCGTTGTCGGTCACGATCTCGACGAGTTCCCCTCCCATCGACCAGATCTGCACCTACCTCGCGAACCGGGAGGCGCTGCTCGTGATCGACAACTGCGAGCACGTCATCGACCCTTCCGCTGAGTTGGTCGACATCCTGCTCGAGCGCTGCCCGCAGTTGCGCATCCTAGCCACCAGCCGTGAGTCCCTTGAGGTCGACGGCGAGTTCACTTGGAAGGTGCCGTCGCTCGCCGTCGGCGACAATGCCCCCGCAGTCCAGCTCTTCTGTGAGCGGGCTGCCGCAGCTGGCGGCGTCGTGGGCGAGGATCAGGGGAGCGTGGCTGCCGTCTCCGAGGTGGTCGAGCGCCTCGACGGGATCCCCCTCGCCATCGAATTGGCCGCCGCCCGGACCCGAACCATGTCGGTGGCCGAGATCCGTGACCTCCTCGACGACCGCTTCAGCCTGCTCTCGGGAGGGGCCCGCCGCTCCCGCCAGCGGCAGGCCACCTTGGAGGGGGCAGTGCAGTGGTCCTACGACCTACTGACTGCCGATGAGCAGCTCTTGATGCGCACCCTCTCGGTCTTCCAGGGAGGCTTCTCGGTGCCTGACGTGGCGGTGGTGGCCGAGCGATCCGAGAGTGACACCCGCCAGCTCGTCGACGCGCTGTCCGCCAAGTCGCTCGTAGACGTCACCCGCGACGCCACTGGACAGGTCCGCCACAGGCTCCTCGAGACCATCCGATTGTTTGCCCTGGCCCGCTTGGTCGACGCCGGCGAGGCAGAGACAATGAGGAATCGACACCTCGATCACTTCGACGACCAAGGCGCCAGCCTGTCAGTGGCCCGGTGGTGGGCGATGGACGAAGTGCTGCGTGCCGGACGCGAGTACGAGAACTTCCGCTCGGCCATCGCGTGGGCGATCGAGAGCGACCGTCCCGAGGCCGCCGTGCGGATCGCGGCAGCGCGCTTCGAAGCAGCGAGTGCACGGGGTGAGGCGCAACTCGCCCTGGCCATGCTCGGGCGAACCGCTGACCTCTCGCTGAGCGACCGAGCGTATATGGCTGCCGTGCGCGTCTGGCTCCTGATTAGCAACGGGCTCATCGTGGAAGCCTTGGCCGACATCGACCAGGCGTGGAATCTCGGCCGAGCGGCGACCGGTGATCACGAGGTACTCCTGCACCTCGACGAAGGCACCATTCGGGGATACCTCGGTGCTTACGATGACTGGGGCGCCTCAATCGACGAAGCACGACGGAGGGCGACTATGTTGGGCGATCCACTCCTCGTCGCCGGGTGCGAGCTCTTCGTTGCATCGCACCTAACACAAACTGGCAGGCTCGATGAGGCGATCGATGTGGCACGCTCCGCCTTGGTCACCGCTCCGCACTTCGGCTATCGCCACGTGATCGAAGCAGGTCTTTGCTGGTCGTTCCTCGAGATCGGGAAGGTCGAGGAGGCCTCAGAGGTGGTTCGTCACTTCGCCCCGATCCCTCCCGGATCGCCTTGGTCGTTCGTCAACGATGTCATGGCCTACCTCGTGATGGCACACACGGACACTCCGGAGGTCGCTGGTCGCGCGCTCGCTCGCCAAACGCAGGAAGTGCTGGCACGCCGGCCGGCCATCGGCGGAGAGTTTCTCACGGGATTCGCCTACCTGCACCTACTGTCTGGACGTCCTGAACGAGCGCAGGAACTCATCGAGTCAGCCCTGCCGGTCGGCCTGGCACCGGTGGCAGTATTCATCCACGTCGGTGGTCGCGACTTGACCGTCGAGGAACGTATCAACTGGATGAAGGAGAAGTCTGTCTTGAACCCGGTCGCCGAGGTCTATGCCCGATTCGTCGAAAACGGGGCACGGGTGGTTGCCGACGAAGTCGGGTACTGGTCGCGCGGAGGAGCCTGAGCCCGATCCACCCGACGCGCGACCTGGCTCGGACGCTCCGCCAACTCGCGGAGGAATGCGAACATGGACATCTTCTCGCAATGCGAACCGACTGCGACGACGAGGTAGAGGTGTTACGACTCGGATCCCCAAGTCCGCCAGCCCTATCACCTAACACCAATGATGGGCGGGGCACTGTCTGACGAATGAACGCTCCTCACCGGCGTCCTGGCTGCACAGTGCCAACGTGACGGCCTTCCGTCCGTCAGACTTGGGGATCATGGATTTCCCCGAGACTCGGTACGTCACAGTTGGCGGCGCATCCGTTGCATATCAAGTGGTCGGCGATGGACCGATCGATCTCGTCTATCACCACCCCTTCTGCCACATGGACGCACAGTGGGCGATCGAACCCGAGGCGAACTGGAACCGCCGGCTCGCATCATTCAGCCGCCTGATCATGTTCGACCGGCGTGGATGTGGCGCCTCGGACCGAATCCCGCACGGGGAACACACGACCGCTGCGGACTGGGAGCAGGACCTCCTCGCTGTCCTGGATGCCGTCGGATCTACCGAAGCCAGCCTCTTCGTCGAGGCTGGGCCCGGTCCCATGGCGATCGAGTTCGCCGCCCGGCACCGTGACCGGATCACAGCACTGATCCTCGGGAACACAACAGCCCGCTGGGGTGCGTCCGAAGGCTATGAGTTCGGACTGTCCGAAGCCGTCATCGAGCGCAATCTCGCGTTCATGACAGCGTCGTGGGGCACGAGTGAACTCATCAAGATCCTCTGTCCGAGCGTGGCCAACCGAGACGACGTCCTTGCGGCGATCGCCCGGAAGGGCCGTGCATCGTGCACTCCCGGTGGGATGCGGAGCCAAGTGGAACATGCCTGGCGCGACTTTGACGCCAGGGGGTTCCTCGACCAGTTGGATATCCCGGTCTTGGTAATCCAGGGCGACCAGGTGGGCGGCGCCGACCAGGAGTCATGGCTGCCGAATCAGCACTCCCAGTACCTGGTGGACCACATCGCCGGCGCCCGGTTCGTCAGTGTGCCGAGCCGGGACATGGTGTTCTGCGTCGACGACTCGGATGTCGTCATCGACCTTGTCGCAGAGTTCCTGACCGGTAGCTGCGCACCAAGGGCACTGCAACGGAAGCTCGTTACGGTGCTGTTCACGGACATCGTCAGCTCGACGGAACGGGCTACGGAGCTCGGCGACCGCAATTGGCGCAAGCTGCTCGATGCCCACGACGAGCTCGTGCGACTTCGACTGGGTCGATTC
This sequence comes from Acidimicrobiaceae bacterium, assembly GCA_003164275.1. The sequence goes on from PLSY01000372.1 coordinate 4,005, forward strand.
GGAGGTCAGGAGGTGAAGAGCACTGGCGACGGCTTCCTCGCCTGCTTCGATGCTCCGAGCGATGCGGTGGCGTGTGCGATCGACATCGTCGCTTCAGCCAGGCGACTGGGCATCGAGATCAGGTCAGGAATACACACCGGCGAATGTGAGATTCGTGACGACGACATCGCCGGGTTGGCAGTCCACGTTGCGGCGCGAATCGAGGCACTGGCGGGCCCCGGGGAGGTTCTCACTTCGGCAACCGCCGCGAGTCTGGTGACGGACGGCTCACTCGAGTTCACAGAGCACGGGATGCATCGCCTCAAGGGAGTCGACGGCGAGTGGTCCCTATTTGTGGCATCACGATCCTGACGGCGAAGTCATGTGTACGAGGGCATCAGATTCACCCAGAGCGGGCGGGTCTGCTGCCTCCCGGCCGGAGTGATCGACCTCGTGCGAATCGAGGGTGCCCCACAACGCCGGGTAAGGGTCGCACTTCGAGGGCTTCGCTCGCCAGAATTGGTCGTTCGCCTCTGCGCCAATCCACCGATTGGGAGGAAGGTTGCGTCAGACAAAGTCGTCGAGTTTGGATCCACAACCCAGCTCCGAAATTGTCTGCGGGTCGGCCGGCATACCGGAGGGACGTGCCGGTCGGCTCAGCCCGCAAGGGAGGCCACGACTGACGGATGGGCATCCACAATTGTCGGGTCACCGTCGGTCCAGTGCGCTCCGACCGATCTGATTTCGTCGGTTGGTGTCTTACGACTCTGTGCCCAACCTCGGGGGAGGACCAGAGTGGGCACATGGTCCTTGAAGGCAACGCAATCTCGTGCGACGCCTATGGGTGTCTCAATCAAGATGACTTTGTAGGTGAACTGACCCCTGAGGACACCTTGACCCGCTACCACGTGCTCGGCTGGAACATTGGCGAGGCCGGCGGCCGTGTCGTTCACTACTGCCCGGATCACGGGTGAGATTGACGTGACGCTGCTTGCCAAATCGCACTAGATCTCCTGACGTTCAACGGCCTGTCCCTGATCGCCGGGTGTGAGTCGGTTATCAGCGGACGAGCGCTTGCCGTTCGCGAACTCCCACCGACCGGCACGACTGGCGCACCTCGTCTGCCTCGAGAGCCGGTGGTCAGGCTCCGGATCCTTGCGTAGGGACAGCGTGGAAGTAGCGACGGAGAAGGTGCGAAGTCGCCCCCACGAAGAGAGCAATGTCGGGCATTGTGATCGCAGCAGGTGAAACCACAACCTCGACACAGTAATAGTCAGAGGGTTTCTTGATGAAGAATCGCCGACGGGTGTTCAATCTGTATCTGACGATTGGATCGTCGCCTCGAACGTCGGGCAACGCCATCATGACCGATGGGTTACCAGTTACCCCATCAACGGGAAAGCGGAAGGACTGTCTTCGACGGTCCGTGAGTATGGTCCCAGCTCGACGTTCGCGGTGGACGCCAACGACCTCGAACACAGTCCGCCCATTGGGGTCCACCACGGCAAAGGCCCTCACACCAAGTGGATTGGAGCCAGGGAGTCTCTTGAAGCGATAGGTTCTACCGCTTACCTGAATCCAGCCACGCGAGGACCCCACACGCGGTCGCAATGTCGCCCACGCCGTGCCGTCAGACGCGACGAGGTCAAAGGTGCGTCTGGTACCAGATGTCCACGATAAGTGCACGCCCGGCAAGTCAGGAAAGGCCTGCCACTCACGCTGATGCGCAGCGATTCGTTCGCCCCTGGCGGCCTTGCGTTGCCTTCCCCAGAAGTCATTCGACTTTCCGACCGGCGTTGTCGCTTCGGAAGATGGAGGAGAGCTCTCGTCATCATCCGCCATGGCTGAACATTAGCGCTGGTCGAGCAATTACAGACCAAAGTGACGGTCAGGCAGGGCATCCCAGATCGCCGGATCGGTGGGATGGCTCACCGAGTGGACGCCCTCCAGAAGAACTCCAGTTGGATATCATCGGGATCCCGAAACGTCACCATGGCGTTGCGTGTGTACTCAGGTTCCTTGATGCCTGAGTGTTGAATCCCTAGCCGATCCAACTTCTCCACCCACCCGTCAAGATCTTCACGTCGGTTCACCAAGAACTCCAGGTGATCCAGGCCGGTGTTCAGCTCGCTGAAGGGCTGCCCCGAATTGGCCGCATGACCGACGAGGCACAGGACAAGCTGAGTCTTGGGTTCGATGAGGGCGATGTAGCGCATCTGGCCATCGGGGCCGGTGAAGTCGTAACGCAGTTCGAGCTCCAGCAAGGCTGAATACCAACGCGCGCTGGCTGCGGGGTCGCGAACTGTCAGATTGACTTCCACTCGACCCGAGATCGAAGGCATCGACGGATTCTCTCACCTTGGTCCGACCGACGAAGGGTGCCCCCGAACGCCGGGTCAGTGCCGACCAATCGGAGCATCGAGGACGGAGAGAGTTCCTGGACCTGGACCAACCCAGGAACTACGGCTATTTCGGATTTCGCCTTCTCGTAGCGAATGCGGTCACCTGTGACACGACAAGAAGAACCATGCCAACCTCAAACCAAATGGTCAGCTTGTCATGATTCTGGCTGAATGCAAACAGATTGTAGAAGATGAAGATGCCGGCCAATAGGGTGCACGCGAGGATGAACCAGTTGACCGGCCTACGGAGGTTCTCACGGTTCACCATCATGGACAGCATCTCCCACGGAGCAATCGATTACCAGGGCAAGGCAAGACTCAGGTCGGCCGTTAGCAGCGCGTGCCCCCTACCACCGGAACTGGGGCCTCCACTAGCGCGGCGGACTGGTCCTGTCAGGTAGTTTCTATTTCCAGAGAGTGCCCAGCCAAAGACGTGGCATTCGCTCCTTGCCCGAGGTGCAGACAAGACATGCCTGAGTTCCCTGC
>PLSY01000180.1 GCA_003164275.1 Acidimicrobiaceae bacterium
GATCCCTGGAACGCCCAGACCCGGACCAGGGAGTTGGGCTGGAGGGAGGAGAACAGCTGGTTGAGCTCCGTATCGCTCAGTTCGGCCCCACAGCCGGCATTCGTACCCCACTGGGTGGCCGCCTCGTAGGCGTTCACCCCGACGAAGCGGTAGGCCGAGCCGTTGAGGAACAACTGGATGCCAGAGGCACGGATGTCGGTGCTCGCCGCCATCGAGACCCCTGAAGCCAGACGACCCGAGGTGGCAGCAGCCGCCAAGATTGTGCCTGTCATGAGGACAAGGAGCAGCGTCACAGCACCACGGCCGGCAGGTCGCGTCCAAGCAGCCATATCCCTAGCCGGCACCGGAGCGCTGAGTGCGGAAGGCATCGCTACCCGAAGTTGACAACAATCCGGTCCGCTCCCGTCGTGGGGATCGACTGACTCCAACCCATGGTCAAACACTCGGAGATAACGGACGCTCGGACACGAGGTCGCATTCCAGCTCGGGTTCTGCCAGCAAGCCGCCTATCGAAGTGGCGACAACACCGGAACGTCGCGACGTTCAGCTCGGAACGCCTCTCGGGTGAGCGCCCGTTCGACGCTCTAGCCGCACCCGCCACCAGCGCCGGGAACAAGCACCCTCATCGGAGCTGAGCAAGACCCGATCCCCTTTTCCGCTGAGCTGACTTCGAGTTCCGCTGTTCCTCGAATCGACCGTTGGCCGAAACAATGCACTCGACGACATAGGCCGCAGCGAATCGCATGTCATCGGAGGACACGCTCCATCGGATGGTCCCCTCTGGATAGACGAGCGGGTCTCCACTCTCGCCGGACACGAATGCAGGTGAACCCCTCTTCGCACAGTCGGCGGTCATGAACGCCTTGACCCATTGGTCTGAGGGCAGACCATCCAACGTCCACTCAATCATCACTCGGCCCTGAGAGGCACCGAGAAGGCGCGTGCTCTTGATAACGACCGAAACGGTGCGGTTGTTATCGACGTGGTCGTCGGGACCCGGCATGTTGCTCCCCTAGTCGATTGAGAATCCGACAACTGCCTGCCCGCAGCGATGAACAACGCTTGTCTATCAGTGGCGAGGTAACAACCAGCTGAACGGACCCTGAACCTTGCGTGCCGATCGATCCGATTCGGGCGCCCACTCAGTCGGACCTCGATGGCCCGGTTCAGCAACCCAGCCCGAGGGAGGCTTACTGCCAGGAGGTACCCGATTCTGGTCGGCTGGAAGGAGCAACCGACAACTCGGTCCTTCCCTCGACCTATCGAACTCGTCACCCGTTGGGGACGGTGACGACCACCCCACCCCATTCCGGCGCCGACACGCCCGACCGCGCCGGAGTCGTTGCACTGAGTGCCGTTGCTCCGGGTGACTTAGCCAGATAGATCGACGTTCTGAGCCCGCTGCGCTTGGTGGGGGCGACCTCAAGCTGCAATCCACCAGACGGCCGGAGGACGATCGAGCCCGGCTTCGGTCCGACGGGGGCGGTCTTTGGGATGACCACCTCGACACATTCGCCGACCACTGCTCGAACTACCGGCGTAGGTGGGCCGCTACGAAGCACTAATCGAGGTGTAGATGCGACGTTGCACTTGACCGACGTCGAGGTCGAGGTCGCGACTGACTGTCCTTCCGATCCGCTCGAACACCCGGCGACGGTTAGACCCAATGCGCATACAGCTGCAAGCACAAACCGTCGCAAGGCCGGGAGCATAGGTCCATCTTTTCGTCCTCTATGTAGCCACGGCTGTCGTCTCACTCTGGTCTTTCAACGTTGATGGTCGAGCTCGAGGAACGGTTCGCGTCCGTCAAGTGCCGATTGAGCCAGCGACTCGCTCCGACCCAGCCCTGCATACTGAGGCGGGTCGGAGATCGGATGTCTCGAGTCCGCCCTTGTTCGACCTTTCGCCGGTAGAGCTGGCGCTCACGATCCGGAGAGGGTCTCTACGCCGAGCGCCCCAGCGACCGGCACTTCCACGCCGATGACAGTTCGAGGCCATCCTGCCCTTGAGGCTCTTTGAGCCTTGGTTCCAGGATCCTACTGGCAGGGAATTCGTCCCCCACTCAGGCTTACGTCGAACTTGGCTCCGTTGATGCCGCTGGCGTTGTCGGAAGGGCAAAAATCACTTGGACTGAGGTTGTACTCGGCATTGAAGATTGCCTTCTTGCCGAGATACGACTTCAAGAGACCGCACGTAGAGTTCTCATTGCATTGCTCGGACAGCACGCCGTCCGCCAGCGGCTCCATGTCTGCAGCGAACGAGTCGCCGGTATCGTCTGGGTTCTTGATTATCCAGCCCATGCCGAGGCTGTGCATGTAGTTGGCGAGTGTCGTCATGTACTGCTCCTCATCACTCTTGGTCAGAGGAAAGCCGGTAGCGCCGTCACTGCCGGAGTACGTCTCATCCAAGTCTGTCTCAACGGCGTCGAATCCCTTGGCGGCACACTGTTGACCGATCATGGACTCGATAATCGCCACAGTCGTAGGGCTGGCTATGTTCAAAAAGTACTCCGGGTAGCCACTCAGTTTGTTGCCCAGAACGCCGGCGGCCTGCAGCTGACCGAAGTAGGTGGTTGCAAGTCCCTCGGCAGCCGCGGAGTAATAGTCACCTGCCGTTCCTACCTCGACATAACAGATGGCGTGATCGCCCATAGCGTGCAGTGCCGTGACGGTCGACTGGGGGTTCTCGATCCCATCAATATCGTAAATGGTGGGATCCGGTGCAGGAGCGCCCGTGTAGGTGTCCACGCCCGTTCCCATGTCGCTAGGGCTCTGCAGGTTCAGCGGGTGATCGATCTCCCACTGCCAGGGATCATTGCTAGTGGGCGACGGACTCCACCAGGTTGTCTGAGTCGGTGTGGATCCATCAGTCGAAGCTGGATTCGTCGTTGTGGTTGTCGTGCCTTCAGCGGGATCCGAGGTGGTCGTTGTCGTGCTGTCGACAGGAACCGAAGTTGTCGCCGTGCTGTCAGAGGTCGGTGCAATCCCCTGTGACGTCCAACCACCTCTCGAGTGATCCCGACCGGGCGTACACCTGACATCAAAGCTGGTGCGTGAGCGATTTGCTACCGACAGCGACCCGCCGCTGCACGTCACCTGTCCCGTATCCCCCGATTGCATCGTGAGGCCGGGCATGACGTCACCGGCGGCCACGCCGTAACCGAGGCCGACGAAAAGTAGGACGGAACAAAGCACCATCGCAACGTTCCGGCGCGAGGCACCGGCCAGCCTCTTCCTCAGTTTCCTACCCATGCCCGTCATTGGATACCAGTTCGACCCAAGAGACAACGGGCGGGCGGCCAACTCCTGGTGAACTCTTTGTGACTGCCTCGTCGTGTTCGGAGCCGTCTCAACCTACGGCACCCCGGTGATCGCCCGTGAGCACTCATCGATCGGATAGGCGGAACGAAGGGTGCCGGATGAGTCCGGCTGTCGGCTTACCTCTGTTCAGGGGATTTCCGGACCACGTCGGCACTTGCTGCCGCCCAGGTGCGTTTGGTGCCCTCCGACCACTTCCAGAGATGGAAACGTTTCATCGCCAATCGGAAGACCGGTCGCGAAACTGCACCATTGCATGTAACCATTGGTCGTCCGGTGAAGGACTCTTTCGCCGGAGACAGAACCTATCGAGGACTTGAGAGATGAAGTTCAACACTGGCCGTCGAACAGCAATCAAAGAGGACTCCCCCGATCCCCCGGTTGAAGCTGCGTCGCCCACCGGAGCTGAGATAGGTCAAGTGTTATTGGAGATCCATCACTTTGCCGAGAAGGCCAACGATCAAGCGAAAGCCCAGGCCGAGATGGTCGTCCACGCGGCCGAAACGGAAGCAGACCAGATCATTGGACAAGCCACTGAAGAGGCAGACCTGATTCGCTCACGGGCGGCGCTCGGCCCAACTGATGTCGCCGAACTCGTAGCGGCCATCGATGAGTTCTCGAAGACAAATCGCGACCTCTTGGCCGCCATGCTTGGACTGCGCGACTATCTGGATCCTCCGCCCCCACCTCCTCCGCCGCCACCGCCGCCGAGTTGAGCGAGACGGTGGCGCCTCACGAGGCTCATACCGCAGCGGGAAGGAACTCGGTCAGGGCTTCAAAGAGTGCGAGAACGAGCGCGATCCATATTGGTCCAAGAATCAGCCAACGCACGCCTCGGCCAAAGTGGCTAGTCAAGCGGCGGCATCCGAGGCCCAGTAGGACGAGGGCTCCGGCTTCAACGAGCACCAAGGGAAGGAGCGACCAATTCCACCCCATGGCAACCGATGCGAGCCTGTAAGGCGACCCGCCCCCTTTGGCCGTCTTTTCAGGCTGAACAGCACCTGGCGGTTTGTAGGCGGCCACGACGATTAGCCGTTGTCTAGCTGAGTACTCAGGATTGCAGGTGGTCAAGGTAATCCGATTGTCACCGAAGTTGTTCAACACGGTGACGTCAGACGGAGAGACCGGGACAGGCGTGGCCGAGACGATGTAGGTCAGCTTCTGGCCACTCAAGGTCGTGAGATAGATAGGGTCACCAATGGCCAGCTCGGCGAGTCGGTTGAACGGCGCTCCATGCGTTGTCCGGTGGCCGGCAATGGCTACGTTGCCCGCCTGTCCCGGCATGGCCGTGCCTGCATAGTGCCCCGGACCCTTGGCCAGGTCAGATGCATTGGTGCCGGACACCACATACTCGGCCAGGTTGATCTTCGGAATCTGCAGCTGTGCCATCACCGATCCTTCCGCCGGGTCGGGTAGCTGAGCTGTCGCTGGTTGCAAGGCCGACGTTGGAGCGGAGGCAGGCAGAGCGGCTGCCTTCTTGACTTTCGCCGAAAACTGGGACGCAAGTACTGATTGGCTGTGGTGTTGGGTAATTGAGGTGCCCCACAGCTGCCAAGCGGCAAAGAGAATCAACAGCACACCGATATTCCGCCCCCAGGACGATATCGTCAGCCACCTGGCTTGACTGCGCTCGCTCCCTCTTCGCGTCTTCGAATGGGCACCCCGGGTGCGAGGTCGGTATCTACGCCGCAGCGAATGTCGTGGATGCGCAGAAGGAATAGATGACGGCTGTCCAGACCACCGCGAGCCATCAGTCCATCGACCCGGCACTGGATAAGCGGAGAGGCAAACGCCGTCACCACCCTCCTCAGCGGCGGCGAAGGCCATCGGAACCAGTGGCGCCGGCTCAAGAGGATTTTGGAACTCGACGCCTGCCGGAGCGCTCGGTGGAGGGCCCGGGAGGGCGCTCATCTCCGCTCTCTGCGGATCAACGGCGATGGCTCCGGCTGTCTGCTCGGACCCAGCCAGCCGGGAGGCAGGAACTCTGAGTTCTCGAAGGTCATCGGTTCCCTCGGCTGCTGGTTCCGAGCTCCCATCCCGGGCCGCCGTCGAGGCGGATGTGGGCCGGCGCTGCCGATAGGCCAGGATAACCATCTGGGCGATCAGGTGTTCTTCGGACTCAGCTCCCTGCGAAGCGGACCAGACAGACAACCAGTCGTCCTGACTCAGCTCTGGGACAGACTGGCCATCTGGCTGCGGCGGAAGCTGTGAGATGAATCGTCGGGCCAGCTCTATGTCGTGATCTCGCGAATCGGCCGCTCGAAAACCTGCACCTACCTGCCTCCCTGGATCGCTGGAGGCAATCTCGTCAACGCTCCAGTCGATCATCAGCACACGCCAGCGACTGTCGCAACTTCGAGGCCTGGCACGGCCTGCGCCAGCCAATGACCATCTCGCATTGACCACCATCCCGTGGTTGCGCTCAAGGCGAAGGTTCCGCTTGGTGGTGAAGACCATGAACGGTCTTCTCCCAGAATGTTGGTGCCCCGACCAACTGGCTCAGTGCCTTGATGGCGGCCAGGGACATCATGATCCAATAGAGCGGCACCAGTACCGCAGCGACGAGTAGCTCACCTCGGTTGGCGATGCGGCAGCTCATGATCGTGACGTACACCAGCAGGAAGTTTCCGAACGACCAGGACAGTAAGCCCAGGTAGTACACGGGAGCCGGGAAGATCTGCTGGATGAAGTGAGGGTGGGCAACGAACCAGACAATTGTCATCAGCCAGAACACTGGATTGACAATGGCCAGAACAGGGGTACCGCCAACGAACATCATGAAGTGGGCGAGGCCCTTCCAGCCGAGCTCACGGCGTAGCTCTCTTGGCTGCCGCATATGCACAGCGAACGTCTGCAGGTACCCCTTCAGCCAGCGGGACCGTTGTTTCATCCAGTTGACGAAGTCGCTGTTGGCCTCCTCGAATGTCTGAGATTCGAGGATACGCACCGTGTATCCCTCCCGGAAGATCCTGATGCCAAGGTCGGCGTCCTCAGTGACGTTGTACGGATCCCAAGCGCCGAGGCTCTGGAGCGCCACACGGCGAAAATGATTTGAGGTCCCGCCCAAGGGAATGGGAGCCTTCATCGAAGCCAGACCCGGCAAGAAGAAGGAGAACCACAGGCTGTATTCGATGGTGAACCACTTCGTGATCATGTTCTGCATCGGGTTGTGATAGGCGAGTTTTGCCTGGATACAGGCCACGTCCGGACCCAGCCGACTCATAGCGACCGCAGCACGGCGTAGCTGGAGAGGCTCCGGTTCGTCCTCGGCGTCATAGATGGCCACGAGCTCGCCTCGGGCAAGGGTAAGTCCGTAGTTCAGTGCCTTCGGTTTCGTCCTCGGTTCTGCGGGAGGGATCCTCACCAACTCAAACTGGTCCCCCGGCATGGCTGCTTCGATTGCATCGATCGTCACTTGGTCGTCTGCCTCAATCAATAGCTTTACGTCAAGTCGATCTGGTGGATATTCAAATAAGGTGACACGCCGAATCAATTCGGTAATTACCTCGGGCTCTCGATAGGCCGGGATCATTACCGTATAGACAGGGAGGTCCTCGTCGAGGACCGCGCGAGCCTCTTCGTCACTTACTATCTCGGTAGTGCTCTCTCCATTAGACGCTCTGAATAGAACCAGTCTGTACCCGATCGCTGCCACATAGAGCAGCGTTATTATGCTGACGATCACAGTAAATGTATCGACCAGATCAACGAGACACCCGACGAAAACTAGCACCAGGACGGAGACGCCTAATCTCCTCTGACCTTGCGAAAGAATACGTTGCGCCGAAACGCTGGGCTCCATCTCGGCCAATCCTGAAATGCTTGCTCGCAATCGCAGGTCCGATGCCTCACTGCTCATGACGGGAGTTCGCACCAGGGAAGATTACCAGTCGATCGGCTCAGATCACAGTCGATACTGTTGCCTCTATAGGGTCGGTATTCGCTCTACTCCATCCGTTCATCTTCTGTTTACCTGGCGATAAGACAATCAACTGTTTATCGATTCTTCCTGAGACCGCCAGGCCTCAGCCTTTACATTCATAGTGGTTATTCGTCTACAGTTCATTCGTGATCCGACGATGACTGATCTCTTCTCGATGGACAGCGATTTCTCTGAACTGATCCTGAAGGTACGCGCGTTCACCGAGGAGCAGCATCGCTTGTCTTTGCGACTCGCACATCTCAATACCGAAGAAGCCGACCACCTGAGTGTTTCGGCCGGCGAGCCGAGCACACCGGGTGCTGGGCCCTTTGACGACCTGATCGCGTCGGTGACCACGCCAGTGAGGCCCATCGAGCTGGATGTCACGAAACTTCCGCCACCTTCCCGGTTCATGGTGAGAGCGTCTCGACTCGACCGTCCCCATCGGGTTACCAAGCGGAATTACAACTACTTCGATCAGCTCAACTCGGATCTGGCGAAGCTGGGTGATGACGAGCTTGCCCCGTAGGACATCGGATGGAGTCCGGTCTTTGCGAATCGACCGAGTCAGCCGCTGAAGCCGGTGACCTTCACTGCCCACCGGCAAGCAGCTGTCGATTGGACGATGAGCTCCTGGCTTCCCGTCGTCGTCTGGGGAGTGACGGAGCTGCCTGAAGCGGCAGACGAGGTCACAGTGGGAGTGGATCCAGGGCTTGAGCCAGCGGCCACCACGAAGATTTGAAATGCCGGGGTCCCGGTAGGTGCCGGGGCGCATTGGAATGCCCAACCGATATTCCAAGTCCCCGCGGCGATGGTAAAGGCGGGACTCGTCCAGTTCCCGGTCTGCTGAGTGCTGGGAACCAGGATTGTTGCCGGCCCAACAGCCACGGTCGTGGTCGGAGAGGCCGCTGCTCCCGCCGCGCCCGATGTTGGGGTAGTGGTCGATGCGGAGGCACCCGCCGTCGAGCCGGCAGTTGTGGTCGTCGGGGAAGACTGCGTCGAACCTGTTGATGCCGTCGATCCCTTGCCGGCAGCGGTGGTGGTGGGGGTGGTGGTCGGAGATCCCGCCGGCGCTGGGAGTTTGTATCCGCCCCCAGAGCCAGATCCGCTGCTGGCGCCTGAAGCCGAGCCGGTGCTGCCATTGATTGCCATCCCCACGACCAAGGCGATCACCACAGCTGTGACTAGTTGCCAGGTCTTCCAAGAGCGACGCTCCTTCATATGAAGGTCGCCCTTCTCGGGTTGACGGTCGTCAACTGGCGTACCATGCGACGTCATCTGGAGCGGCTGGGGCTCTGAATGCTGGCTGGACTCCACCGGAGACGAGACCCCTCCGCCGGGAAGGTAGCCCGGGGGGACAACAGTCGGGGCCTCGGTGGGCCCACTCGAGTACACAGGTGCGCTCGCGTAGGGATCCGAAAACGACCTCGGATCCATCTGGACCCAGTCTTCGGCGATGGGACCGGGCTGCCCGTTCGATGCCATGGCGTTCGGCTGCCGCGGCTCCCAGCCCTCCCAGTTCGATGTCACGGCCAAAGACTGCGTGAGTGTGATCGCCCGGTCAAACAAACTTTCGGTGAATCTATCGTGTCCATGTCAGGTCGATTCCGACGATGATCCGGCGACCACGGATGGACTCGGTTGGCGACTGCTCTCCGCTGATTGCGCCTCTATGAGCTTCTCGGCATAGGCCACCAAAAAAGTCCGATTGTTGATGAGAGTCCGATCAGCGAGATCTTGAGGGTCGAGCGAGCCTGCCACGTTTTGGATCGCCCGGCCCGTCTTGGCATTGGTGAGCTGCGCTCCCCCATTGGAGTTTTGGACATAGAGGACCGTCCGCTCATAGTTCGTAGACGTCCCCATCTTCACGGGCACGATCCAATAGACGATTGACCAGCTTCCATACGCCTGCGACGTGTACGACATGGCCTGGCCCGTGATGCCCCCGACCAGCGAGACCCGGGCCACGTCGGCGAGCGCGTATCCGTGGAACGCATAGCAGTTCTCGACGCCATAGGCGGAGAAGCTCGACAGGTCGGGCGTGTTGATGACATCGGCGACAACCGGAATATTCGTATGGAGCGGCCCCGGCGCATCCGCACGCATGATGTAGCGATTCCAGGTCGAGGTATCTCCAAACAGTGGCTTGGCCCACTCGTAGGTAGTCTCGTACCGGACGTCCCAACCGGTCGGGACCACCGGGTGTCCGATGTATGCGAGCAACTTGGCGTCACCACTGACGTCTGCCACCAGGTTGTACGTCCGAAGGCCGAGATTGCTAATGCCGAGCACAACTGCGGCCACCAGAGCGACGACCAGCGCCAGATATACCTTCGGCACAGCCAGAGCAATGCGGCTTCGAGGGCGTGGATTGTCCAGATCCGGAACGGGTTTGGGCCCGTTGTTGACCGACGCTTCGGTCCGAGCGACTCCAAGGTCGATCCGCATTCCGAGGGGTTTGATCAGCAGGATCATGACCACCACACCCAATGAGAAGGTCACCAGTCCGACGAATGGGTGAAAGACATTGATGGCGACACCCTCTCCCCACTCCTTGCCGGCAAAGAAGATGAAGGTGATGCGCCCGAGATTCAGCACCCAGAGGAGGGCCATTCCCCCGGCGAGCCAAGCCAACTTCCGCCCGAACGGTCCTTTCACCACGGCGGCGAAGGCTGACCCGATCAGCAAGAACCCGACGATGCCGTTGACGCCGGAGCACGCGGACACCACGCTCAATGGGAAGGTGGTCCCATGGTGGGCCACCACAAATAACGTGTTATCTAGGGTGCCGGCCGGCTTGGCGAGGTGGGTCACAACGGCAATTTTCCGCATTGCGAACAGCGTCAGATCCGTAAATGCATTGAGAAGTCCCAGCAAGAACCTCTGGTACGGCCAGGGCCATGCCAGGAAGAGGAAGGCGATGGCCAGCTTCTGACGCCACAGGATCCGTGTGCCGAAGATCAGAGCGACCGCGCCGGCAACGAAAATTGGCATGGTCAACAGGTCTATCCGGTAGACCCAGAACAGCGCCGACATGCGGCTGGGAAGGAGCTCGTTCACTGTCACTGCGATCACGATCAAGGGAACGCCGATGATGTAGTCGACTTGTCGATCGTGAATGGCCGGTTCCCGCTTGACTGGCCGGGCACGGATGGCGGCCAGGGCCAGGGCGATCACCGGCACCAAACTGACGTACGCCAGAGGCGTCTGTTCGTCCGCCGTCTCCAGCAGTGTCCGTAGCGAATAGTTGTACGCAACGAGGACGGAGATCAACAGCGCGCCGATCTGCACCCGAGAACGGGTCTTCGGAGTTGCATCAGTCCACTTTTGCCTCAGGTCAGTGACTCTGGACCGGATCAGATCCCGTCGATTGGCCGGACCCGGAGCGATCATGGCATCCGTCATTGCAGTCCTTTCCAAAACGGCTGCAACATCCATGCCCTACGTGGATCGACCGGGCTTTTCATCCGAATCGACCATGCACGTAGTCAGCCGTGCGGGGGTCCCGGGGATTACCGAAAACCTGACCGGTAGGGCCGGCTTCGACAATGTGACCGGGCATGCCCTCGCCATCGACCAGGAAGAGGGCGCAGTTGTCCGAAACTCGTTGAGCCTGTTGCATGTTGTGAGTCACGATCACGATGGTGATCTCATGGCAGAGCTCCCTAATCGTAGATTCGATCACACCGGTGGAGATCGGGTCGAGGGCCGAGCAGGGTTCGTCCATCAACAGCACTTTGGGCCTCACAGCTAGGGCCCGAGCAATGCACAGCCGCTGTTGCTGACCGCCCGAGAGTGCTCCGCCGGCCTCGTTCAGCCGATTCTTGGCCTCGTTCCAAAGTCCCGCGCGCTGCAGGCACTCCTTCACCAGGGCATCGGGATTCGAGACCTTCTTTCCGGCCAGCCGCAATCCGGCCAGGACATTTTGAGCAATGGTCATCGACGGAAACGGGTTCGGCCGTTGAAACACCATCCCAATGCCCAGGCGCGTTTCAGTCACGCGGACGGTCGGACCGTAGATGTCGACGTCGTCCAGTGCCACGGAGCCAGACAGCGCCGCCGAAGGGACCAACTCGTGCATACGATTCAAGATGCGGAGAAAGGTTGACTTGCCGCATCCCGATGGTCCTATGAGGGCCGTCACCATGCCAGGTTCCATAGTTAGTGATACGCGTTCGAGCACTTTCTTCGATCCAAACCAGGCGCTCACATTCTCTGCGCGCAGTCCTGAGCGTCCTTGGGTGGTATCGGCCTGGATGCCGCCTCCATTCGCACCGGAAGACGGCGGAGGTGGCGGTGGCGGAGGTGGCGGTGGTGGCGGAAAGTCGGCGAGCGAGGGCGGAGGAGGTGGCAGATCGGCGAGCGGAGGCGGTGGCCAGTCGTTCTGTGGTTGCTGCATCGGCATCATGTGTGCTTCCTGCTCGGCTTCAGTTTTCGGCGGACGACAGTTCCGATCAGGAGCAGAGATCCTCCTGCGATCAAAAGCGGACCCAGGCCTGATGCCCCGGTGAAGGCAAGGCCCCCTCCAGACGTTGTGCCGAATCCCCCACCACCCGAACTTCCGCCGCTCGATCCGGCTGTCGGCGACGCTGCTGCTGCACCAGTTGTACTCGTGGTTGTGGTTGTGGTCGTGGCTGAGGCGGCGGTCGTCGTTGTAGTGGAACTTGCTTCACCCGCCGCTACTGCAGCTGACGCGTTCAACTGGGAGGCCACCTGCAGGTCAGCAGTGGTCATCGCCGTCGTGGCCCCGGCCGCCCCTAGCTGCTCGATGTCCTTTTGGCCTTGGGCACCGACGGTGAATCGGATCAACTGGGCCAACGCGTCGGCCTTGGCAGGCGTGAGACCGCTGGTCGGTACCACCAGATAACTCTCGACCATCAAGTAGCTGTTATATGCCGCAGCGTCGGTACTGCTTGCTATGAACGATACCAAGTTGTTGGTCGTGGGGTCGGATGTCACTGCCAGCGCAGCATCGCCGGCGGCAGCTTGTGCCGCCGTCGCTGACGGCGGCACGAATGCTCCTTCAGCATTCTGCACGGCTGCCGTCGACAGATTCCATGGCACACCGAGTGGGGCTCCCGTCCACACCGACGAGATCGGGCCGGTGGCGCCAAGTTGCCAGGTGTTCGCTTGCGTGCTCGGAGCATTGGTCTGAGAGTTGATGTTGAGCAGCTTCCCGATCAGTGGCTGATCGCCGCCGGGGATGGTTCCCTGTGCATAGGGCCAGTTCTCACTCGGTGTGTCGTTCGTTGTGAGCGCTCCGGTCCCGGCCAGACCGGCGTCGAAGAGTGACTTTGACGCGGGAGTGCTGTCAAGGAGCGCCATGAGGGCAAAGTTCGCCATGGAGGGGTCGAGATTGGCCCACAGCGAAATCGGCAGGTTGTCCGCCGCACCGGTTCCGCCCGGAGGGCAGGTGACTCTCGAGTCGCCCCACAACTTGAGCGGGGTGGTTGCATCGGCTCCGAAGATCTCGCCCAGCAACGGAGTCGTCATCGGCATGTGCTGGCAGAAATCCGTAGAGGTGATCGACGGCACGGCGGAGTTGGCCCACGTCTCCGAGGGAACCAAAGTGGCAATGGCGACCGGAGTGGAGGCAAAGGGCACGTAGGCAAATGAGCGGCCGTTGGCCTTCGCAGCAGCTGATTCGGTGGCGGTGAGCGGGCGCTCGGTTACCGCATAGTCGGCGCTGAACTGACCTGGTCCACTGCCCACGAACGAAGCGATTCCCGAGTCGATCCCGGTTGCCGTGTACGCACCGAGTATGGGGCTGAAGTTCGGTGAATCGTCGAGCAGCAGTTTCGAGACCACCGGCTGGAGGAACGACCCACCCTGGCCCGAAAGGGTTGTCGGGTCGGTATCGGCTCCGGCGACAGAGGGCGAGATGTAGCCCACCAGACCGGAAGCCACAACCAGCACTGCCAGGGACCTCAGAGCCGCAGGCCCTTTGTGCCGGCTCATCCTCGTTCGCCAGACTCTTCGGCTATCGGCCTCCGCATGCTCTTCCGACGGAGGATCCATGCCGCGATGATCAGCAACGCGCCTGCTCCGACCAGGGGAACCGGGCTACCCCCGGTGAAGGCCAAAGGCGTGCTCCCAGAGAGGGCCACGGACGGGTCAGCGCCGGAGCCACCCCCACTGGACCCGCTACCGCCCGAGCTCGAACCTGACCCCCCAGCTGCCGCTGCCGCTGCCGCCTTCGCGGCCGCTGCCTGCGTTGCGGTGGTCGTGGTGGTGGTTGCCCCCGCCTGCGCCGCGGTGTTCACCACACCGCAGGTCGGAGTGGTCTGGCCAGCCTGTACCTCGGCCGGCGTCAGGTCTCCACAGGAGTACCCGGCCTGCTCTGCGGCTGTTGGCGCAACCGCTCCGGGGACATTGGCCTTGACCTGGTCGACTCCGTATTGCTCCAACGAGAGCCCGAGCGAGGCATAGCCAAAGGTGGGTGAAGCCTTCTGCCCGAGCGTCAATGCATAGTTGACAAAGCCGCTGAGCACAGCCCCGAGACCGGGATCCGATCCGGTTGTCTTGACCAGGAGGTAGCTGTAGGTGGAGGGGTTGTACACATTGGGTCCGGTACCGGCGAAGTTCAGTTTGTGGGTGCCGTTGGACTGTTGAGTGGCGTAGGCGAGGGCGGAGGCCACATCGACGGGAGTGGGCTGCGTATAGTCCCCGGTCGCGTTCTTGACCGAGGCCACACCCTTGGCTGGAGTCGTCGGGCCAAAGCCGAGGTCCGTCGCGTACTTCACCTGCACGGCCCCTATGGCGCCATTGTTGGTCGCCACGTTTCCTGCCACCCCACTGGTGCTCTGCTGATCGAGTCCCCCGGGCAGTCCCGGCCAGTTCGACTCGGGGGCGGTCGGGCTGATGACCACACCGTCGCCAGGCCCACCGGACTGGCTGTTTTGTTGATTGGCGAAGGCAGCCCAGAGTGCAGGCTGCTGGTCGATACACCACTCCTCGAGCACGTAGTTGGTACCCGCCGCGTCACTCTCGGTCACCGGACGGATGGTGAGGTTGGGGAAGGTGACTCCGGGGTTGTCGGCCGCCAGCTTCGGATCATTCCAGTTGGTAATACCTCCAGTAAGGATGGCGCAGGCTGTGTAGCTCGACAGCTGCAACGTCTTGGTCAATCCGTCGATCCGGTACATGAAGGCGATGCCGCCGGCGGTGACCGGCACATAGATGAATGGGAAAGTCGGCGGCGTGGTGTCGGTGCTCCCCAGCCCATAGGCGATGTCACTCGCCGCATAGTTGGTCGTGTTGTTGGCGAACTCGAACCGACCGTCGCCTGAACTCGAACTCGTGTAGTTCACGTTGAGGCTGTAGGGCGCTTGTTTGACGGTCGACGCGAAGGTCTCGATGGCCGGGGCGGCAAACGAGGAGCCGACACCGTTTAGCTGACTGGTGGCCAACGGGGTGATCGTCACAGATCCGCGGCTCGGGCCCGAAGGGGTCGAAATCGTCGGATTCGTCGTTGTCGTGGTTGTCGTCGGGTTGAGGGGACTTGTGGCTGGCGCCCCCGTCGTCAATGAAGTCGTGCTCGGCTCGGTGGTCGAAGTCGGCGTCGCTGCCGTCACCGTCGTGGTGCTGGTGGTGTCAGCGCCCGCTTGGGGTGCCGCCACCACGGTCATGCCCAGCAGGGCAATCGCTCCGGCAACCAGCAGTCGTGGGCGCGTACGACTCGATGCGCCTTCGCTTCGGTTGCGGCGTCGAGGGGTGGTTTTCATAGACGGGCTTCCCTCCTGCGAGATCAGTCGGTGGTGAAGATTCACTTTTTGTTCCTTCGTTGTGGTTTGAAGCTGTCTGAAAGGCCGGGCCAGGCAAGCCCTCATGGCTCCACGATCCGGGAGGATCGCATCCGAGCCCACGGTGCAAAGCGTCGACCCGGCTTCGACGAGCCCAGCAACCTTGCGATGAGGAACAGGATGAGTACGACGAACACGAGCACCAGCGAAGCTCCCCAGGCGGCCTGCACAGGAACGACACCGGGCTGGAAGATGTTCTCGTAGATTCGAAGCGGAAGGTCATCCTGTTGGCCGGAGAACGGATTCCAGTTGTAGCTCGCGAAGCCCCCGGCNNAGTACCACGCGAATCAGCACCCTCCACTCCGGCGCGCCGAGGGCGAGTGCTGCCTCGCGCAGGGAGCCTGGCACGATGGCCACGACCTCTTGGGCCGCCCGGGTCACGATCGGGAGCATCATCACGGCGAGCGCCATGCCGGCAGCCAGCCCCGTATGTCCCGAGTCGTGCCGTGGCTTCACCCAGAGTAGGAAGATGAACAGGCCGGCGATGATCGCCGGCGCCCCGGTCATGGCATCGACCACGGCCCCGACCATCCGAGCGAAGGGCCCGTTCGAACTCACCAGATAGGTGGCAGTGAGTATCCCGAGAGGGACCGTGATGATTGTGGCGATTCCCACCTGCTCCACGGTCCCGACGATGGCCGCACCTACTCCAAGGTTGGTGATCTTGGCGTTCCCGCCCAGATCCGACATGTCGGCGACCAGAAAATGGGGGTAATCCGTAAAGACGGCACTGAACCCCTTGATCACGACGTAGCTGATGACCGCGACCAAGGCAGCGAAGGCCACGAGAGCCCCGGCCCAGATGGCCATCGTGGCGAGTCTGTCCTTCATGATCAGCACTCCGTAGAGCCTCCAGCACACGATGCCGTAGATCACGAAGAACAGGGCGAGGCAGCTGACGACGAACCCGAACGGCGCACTCGTGCTGCTCAGCGAAAAGACGGTCCACACGGTGGCCAGCGCCGCACCGACAGACCCGAACACCTCAATCAGTGTCGACGTTGGTACCCGGCGCTGGCGTTTTGGACGCTCAGGGATCAGGACTGCATTCGGCCCAGCGAGTTGCTGCGTTTGGCCCCTGCGGGGCATTCCGGCCATCACGAGACCACCCGTGAACGCGTGACTATGAGCCGGGCAACGATGTTGACCAGCAATGTGGTCCCGAACAGCACCAGGCCAAGGAGAATCAGGGCACTCTGATCGAGGGGAGAGGCTGTGGTGAAGTCCTCGGTGATCTCCTTGGCGATCGAGCCAAGGCCATTGGGTCCCATCAGGGCAAACGTGAGGTGGTTTGCCTTCGACAGCACGAGCACGACGATCATCGTCTCGCCGAGTCCACGACCGAAGCCCAAGAGGAATGCCCCCACGATTCCGCTTCGCGAGAACGGAAGGATGACATCTGTGACCATCCCCCATCTGGTTCCGCCGAGTCCGAGAGCAGCCTCGCAGGCGTCTCTCGGAGTCTGCGCCATCACTTCTCGGCTGACGGAAGTGATGATCGGGACGATGGTCGCCGCGGAGATGAGCCCGCAAGCGAAGATCGACTGCACGAACTCTCCCGGAGTCGGTGTCCGAAAGAAGGGGACGAATGCAAAATGATCAACCACCCACTTGGCCGGAGCCGCTTGGAGATTCGAGATTAAGAAGAGACCCCAGAAGCCGTAGACGATGCTCGGCACGGTTGCCAGCATGTCAACGGTGCCCGTCAGGAAGGCGCGCATCCAAACGGGGGCGTATTCGTTGATCATCAGCGCCGCAGCTAGGGAGATCGGGCCGGCAATGAGCACGGCAATGACGGCTATGGCCACGGAGCCGACCAGGAGTGGCATGGCTCCGAAGTGGCCGCTGTCCGGCGACCACGTCGGATCGGTAATGAAGTGAATGCCTCCTTGCATGAGGGCACTCCACCCGTGCACGGAGAGAAACGCTACGACAGCGGCAAGGATTAACAGAACGACGAGACTGCTCGAGGCGAGGACGAATCGAAAGATCCTGTCGGCGCGTGTCACAGACCGGTTGATATGGATAGGCGTTTCGTCGATGCGCTCCGCTTCGAGCGGTGGCGGCGTAAG
Source organism: Acidimicrobiaceae bacterium (assembly GCA_003164275.1). The sequence goes on from PLSY01000180.1 coordinate 17,114, forward strand.
CACAGCGGTCATAGCTCCGACCTCTTCGCCAACAGCCATAATGCCGAGGACAACGCCACCAAAACGAAGCCCATGATGGCCACAACTGTCACCCACGGCGACCACCCAGTGAACGCCAGCGTCGTGGCCGGGAGTGATACTTGCGCCGACACCGCGTTACTGGAGGCTGGCGCTGCTCCGGTCGTTGCCGTCACTGTCGGGATTGTCGAGGACGAGGTAACAGCCGCTGTCGTGCCTGTCACGGCAAAAGGTGCCGAAAATAGCTTGGGTTGGGTGAAGTCATTCTGGTTCTCCCCAACGAACAGCACGCATTGGCTCGTGGCGTCACAGACCGGCTGCCAGTTGGCCTGCTCTCCAAAGGTCGAGTTCGGGAGGGAAAAGATGGGGTAGCTCTTCTCGGAGAAGCTTCCATCGGCACCGACAAGGACCGTGTCGGCCTGCACGGTGTTCTCGTCGCAGGTTCCGAGGCTGACCGGAAGGTGGGCGGCATCACCGCCAGGGTCTGCACACTCGAGGATCACGATCCTCGAGTTAGGGGGGAACATCGAGTTCGGTCCAAGGGAGACTTGGATGGTTTGGTTGTTCTCGTACTGGCCTCCCTTCGGTTGGGGGGTAAGGAGAACGGACGGAGTGGACGCAGAGGCCGCGCCGCCCAGGAACACGAAGGCACCAATGACGAGGGCCAGCCCACCGCCAAACGCCAGGGTGTGTCGGACTACGGCCCCGGTTGCTCGGTCGTGGGTCACGACGTTCCTTGTGTGGGAGACGGTGTGACCACGAAGGAGTGCGAGAAGACCTTCGGCTTCGTGAAGTCGGTCTGGTATTCACTGATCAACAGCACGCAGGGATGCGTTCGGTTGCAGACCGGTTGCCAGTTGCTCTGTTCTCCAAACGACGCGTCCGGAAGGTTGTAGATCGGGTACGAGGCCTCCTTGAAGGACCCGCCCTTGCCAACCAGGACCGTGTCGCCCTGAATGGTGTTCTCGTCGCATTGACCGAAGCGGGTGGGTAGTTTCTGCTTGGTCCCCACCTGATCCGAGCATTCGAGAATGTTGATCCTGCTGTTAGGAGAGAACAACTTGTTTGCTCCCATGGAGACGCTCACTGTCTCGCCGTCATGGAAGACCCAACCATGCCCTGTTCCGCTGACCATCACCGCTGGAGCAGACGCTGCGTCAGCCTCCGTCGCCACCAATCCGACCGGCAACACTGCAGACAGCGAAAACAAACAGGCTGCCAGCAGCATGCCGGGCCGGGTCCGACGCGATCCGAGGTGCCTCATGTCAACCCTCCGATCCAAAGAATGTGGCGTCCCCGGCGTTGAAGATGCCTCCGTCGGAGGCCACCAGCCAGTAGCCGCGACCGTCGTTCGTCGCGGACATGCCGACCATCGGCTGGTTGAGGTGGACATTCCCGGTCGAACCTTGGAATGTGGCGTCACCGAAGGCGAAGATGCCGCCATCAGAGGCGACCAGCCAGTAGCCCTTCCCTCCACTAGTGGAAGCCATCCCCACGATCGGTTGATTGAGATGGATATTCCCGGTCGAACCGTGGAAGGTGGCGTCTCCGAAGCTGAAGATGCCGCCATCAGAGGCGACCAGCCAGTAGCCCTGGCCGTCGGGGGTGGAAGCCATGCCCACGATGGGCTTGTTGAGGTGAAGGCTGCCGGTCGAACCGTGGAAGGTGGCGTCTCCGAAGCTGAAGATGCCGCCATCAGAGGCGACCAGCCAGTAGCCCCGACCATCGGAAGTGGCGGCCAGGCCCACGATGGGCTTATTGAGGGGGGAAGTTGCCGATGCTGCGGCCACAGCTGCCGGGGTGAACGAGACAGTGACACTTCCGGGAATATTCACTGAGTCGGCGGTATCGGTAGCGGTAAAGGAAACGGACTCCGCCTTGGTGTCAGAGACGGCGAACGTGGCTGAGCCGGAGGAGTCGGTGGACACGGAGCTGGGAGTGATGACCACCGTCGCGCTGGACGACTTCAGGGCAACGGCTCTCCCCGATACCGGCAACCCGTCAGCGTCAAAGAGCAGCACGGTGATGATTGCTGTCGACTGTCCGTCTGCAGGCACGCTCGAAGCGCTCGAGACAATGACGCAGTCCTCGGTCGCCGGCAGTATTGGCGGTGGTGTCCCGAAGGTGACTGTCACCGTCGGCGAGACGGCCAGGTCACTGTCGTCCACATCAATCGCTTCGAACCCGACGAATTCGGGAGTCGTATCAGTCACAGTGAACGTCGCTGTGCCATTCGCCTGGGTCACTGGCGAAACGGCAGTTATCACGGCGTGCCCGTCACCCTGGGTCAACTGGACCGTCTTGCCGGCCACCGGATTGCCGAAGTGGTCATTGAGGACGACCGAGATCGTCGATGCGGTGCTTCCATCGGCGTCAACTGCACTCGGAGTGGCCGAGATGGTCGACGCCGTCCCGTCGACCGGTCCAGCCGCGAAGTTGACCGTCAGCGGCGTTGTGGGAGCCAACGCCAGATTGTTGTCGGTGACGTCGGTCGCCGTCAGCGTCACCGTTTCGGCCACCGTGTCCCGCACCTGGAATTCGGCCAGCCCATCGGGTCCGGTCACTCCGGCCACGCCCGTCCCACTGGGCAGGATCGGGGTGATCGACACTTTCACATCGGGCACTGTCAGGGCGACGTTCACCGTCTTGCCAGACAACGGGTTCCCATTCGAGTCATTGACCGTGACCAGAACATTCGCGGTGGCGAGGCCGTCGGCGGTGACAGGGGAGCTGGGCTGGATGACCACGGTCGAGAGGGTCGCAGAGGGAGTGGGTCCTTGTGACGCCTGGAACACAACAGTGGCCGTCTGGACGATGGGTATCGAGTCAGCGGTGTCCTTGGCGGTGAAGGTCACCGACTCGGCCACAGTGTCGGTGACCGCGAACTGCACTGTGCCCGCCGTGTCCGAGGTTCCCGACGCCGGTTGCACCCCGGCCGTCGTCGATGAGGCCATCAGCGTCACTGTCCTGCCCGCCACCGGTGATGCGCCACCGGCCGTCTTGAGGGTGACGATGACTGTGGTGCCTCCCCCGGTGCCGACGACTGCGGGGGACTGCAGGGCCGAAACGGTTGAGTCCGAACCCGAGACGACAAGGCTCCCGAAGGTCACCGTGGCCGGGCTGGACAGGGTGACTGTGCCCACCTTGGCCGTATAGGTGACCAGCTCGGCGGTCTGGTCGGTGACGGTGAAGGTGGCCACACCGCTGGCATTTGTGGTGGCCGACACCGCGGTGATGGTCGAGTGGGCCCCGGTGTCCTGGGTCATGGTCACCGCTTGGCCGGCGATAGGCCCGGCCGTCGTCCCCTGGTCACGCAAGGTGACGGTGAGGGTGGAGGTGGTGGCGCCGTCGGCGGCCACCGCCGTCGGAGACGCCACGATCTTGGAGGCGGTGGGAGAGATGACCGGTGCCTGGAAGGTCACCGCCGCCGTCTGGGTGATGGCCGTGGACCCGATGGTGGCGTGATAGGTCACGGCCTCAGCCGTCGGGTCGGTGACCTTGAAGGTGGCCTGCCCGTTGGCGTCGGTGGTGGCCGAGATGGCGGTGACCACCGAGGTCGTGCTGCTGGCCGTCACGGTGACCGGAGTGCCCGCGGCCACCGGCACAGTGGCCGACTGGGAGTTGGTGCCGAGCCCGGTAACCGTGACGGTGGACGAATCGACCCCGTCGGCCACGGCCGTCGTCGGACTGGCCGTCACCGTCGAGAGGGCCGCACTCGGGGCGGTGGCCTGGGTGGGGGCCGAGCCGTCGCCGGGGTTGGCCCCGCTGTCGCCCGCCGTCGGGGTGATCCAGAAGGCCTGGGAGAAGATGTGGGGCTGGGTGAAGTCCTGGGTGCTCAGCCCGATGTAGAGCACGCACTCGTTGCCCAGGTTGCACTGCGTCGGGTTCGACGCCGTCTCACCGAACGAGGCTGACGGCAGCGAGTAGATCGGGTAGTCCTTGATGTCGAAGGACCCGTCGGCATTGGGGAGGATGGTGTTGCCGTAGTTGGTGTTGGTGTCGCACGCCGAGGGCAGGGTGGGTAGAACGCCGTTAGGAGCGTTGCACTCGACGATGAGGACGGACTCGGTCGAGGTGAACAGGCTGTTGGCCGGGACCGTGACCTCGACGCTCTGGCCGCTCGAGAACGGGGTGCCAGGGGTGAACGGCGACTCGGCGAGGACAGTGCCGGGGACCTGCTCACCGGAGGTGAGAGTGGCGCCACCTGCTTTCCCGATTGCCACCACCGAGATGAGCAGAAGGACGACGGAACCGAGAATGAGGGCCCACCTACGTTGGTGCTTGGCACGCCCATTTGTCGAGCCTGTCTTCTTATGCCGCTTGATCACTGATGATTGCCTCTGTGTCTTCCCGAGATTCCTGTGGCTGTCTGCTGTGGTTGTGCAAACTGTCCGTGACACCCTTCGACCCGGGGGTCCGGCGATTGCTCGCCGAACCCTCGGGCCTTAGGACCTGCTCCGAACGAATCATGCGATCCGCTCGGTCTGATTGACGATGGCTAGCTCTGTGCGTTGGCCACCGTCGTGATGGCCGGCGTGCCATTTCCTGCCGTGCTGCCTGAGTTCAGTCCCGATGCGCAGGTGGTGTTCGGAGCCGAGATTCCGTCGGCGGGGGTAGCCGTAGCTGCCACGCCCGTCGTATCGGTCAGACGGGTGAACCCGAAGGACGAGATCAGCGTCGTGAGCTCGGTATCGAAGTTGAGCCCGGTCGAGTTGTCCTTGCCCTTTTGGATTGCCGTCTGCGAGTCACAGATCCAGTTCAAGAACCCTGCCGTTGATGCCTTCACGGTGTCCGTCCGATAGATGTTGTAGAGGACCCGCGCTGTCGGATAGGCGTTCGAGAAGATGAAGCCAGCACTCGCAGCCTTCTCATTGAGGTTGATCTTGGACACAGCTGACGAGGTCGTACCGATCGCCACCGCAGCGGAGTACGGGACGGTGTTGAGTACGCCGTTCGACTCGTAGTACAGAGACGTGGACGCCTCGACGGCCTGGTCGACCAGGTCCCCGGGGAAGTCCTTGGCAGCAAAGTCACCGATCTGGGAGGCGTTGTTCTCCAAGGCCACATGGGGAGTGTTTGGAGACGGTGCCGTCGCCGTGTTGGGATCGACGGCCGCGTTGACGTTGGTGTTCGATGTGCATCCACCGCCGGTCACTCCGCTCTCGGCGAAGCCGGCGAACGTGGCAACCGTGCCCGAGGACGGGTTCACACCCACGATCCGAATCGGGATCCCGATCGGAGTGCCCTGTCCAACGGCCTTGCCGCCGGCGAGGTTGGTGAGCTGACCCCAGTCAGTGATTCGAGTTGAGTCGGTGGCACACCACAGCCGGTAGGCCGTGCTGTTCGCTCCCCCGGTGTTGTCGCTGTTGGATACGTCGGTGAACGGAGTTCCTGTGTACGGACCGTTCACCGGATCACCGGGAAGCCAGCCCTTGGCCACCGGGCCAATGGCTCCCCCGTTGATCGAGGCGTACGGGCTGCCCGCCGGCACCGTACCGTAGGTCGACGGGTTGATGCTTGGAAGGTCGACAGCGGGGACGCCGTCTTTGGCATACCCGGTCGAAGCCAGTGTTGAGCACGCAGTGCCAGCTGGCTTCGAGGACCTTGCAAAGTCGACTGGAAGCGGTGAGTTGATCGTTCCGCAGAGTTGGCTCTGGCCAGCACCGGAACCGACATCATCGACGCCTTCGGCCACCTCAGTGCGGTCCCAGTTGTCGGTGGTGTCGGTGGTGTCGGTGTTGGCGTTGGCCTCGCAATAGCTCTGCTGATTGCCTGTCGATGAGGTGAGAAGCGTGTTGTAGAGAGTGGTCTCTGTTCCGTTGTTCAGCGAGCAGCCGTACAGGCCAGCACCGGTGTAAAGGTCACCGATCTTCTGCATCATGAAGAAGGTGGTGTCTGAGCCGGTGCCGCGGATGGCGGACACCTTTCCGTTGACGAAGCTGGGTGCGACGGGCGTCGCCCCTCCGGGAGGATCGGCGGTGGCGGCCGAGGCCGTCCCTACCCCCATTCCCGCAGCGGCGATCAGCACGGCGAATCCGGCTGATCCGGCCACCGCTAAGCGACGACCTAGTCTTTTATGATTCATTTCCGGTGTTCTCCTTGATTGAGTGAGCAATACAGTCAGTCGATTGGGCCCGACCTCCCCATGTGGCGGGTATGCCGGGCATCACAGTTGGATTCAGGCGGCTCGTGCCGAGCGGCGGCGGCGATACACGGCGGTGCCGGCGAGGATGCCTGCCGCAGCCAGCGGCAGTCCGATGGCCAGGGGGAACTCGGGCGTCCCGTCACCCGGATTGACTCCGGAGTCACCCGCGTTGGGGGCAACGACGAAGGACTGGGAGAAGATGTGGGGCTGGGTGAAGTCCTGGGTGCTCAGCCCGATATAGAGCACGCATTGGTGGCTCAGGTCGCACAGCGTCGGGTTTGAGGCCGTCTCGCCGAACGATGCCGACGGAAGCGAGTAGAGCGGGTAGTCCTTGATGTCGAATGAGCCGTCGGCGTTGGGAAGGATGGTGTTGCCGTAGTTGGTGTTGGTGTCGCACGCCGAGGGCAGGGTGGGTAGAACGCCGTTAGGAGCGTTGCACTCGACGACAAGAACAGACTCCGTGGACGTGAAGAGGTTGTTGGCCGGAACCTTGACTTCGATGTTCTGACCGCTGGAGAACGGCGTGCCGGCGGTGAACGGCGAGACACCGAGGGCGGTGCCGGGGACCTGCTCACCTGAGGTGAGCGTGGCTGCTCCGGCAGAGCCTGATACCGCCAGCACAGAGATCGCGGTAGCCGCACCGATACCGGCCGCGACAGCGACCGAGTGCGCGACTCGTCGAATGGTCATATGAGAACTCCTTGTAAGAGGGGGGCATTGAATGGGCAGGACGAGCGGGAGTTGCTTCGTCCTCTGCGTTTTCTCATGCCGCGAGAAGTCGGTCAATCGAAAGGGGGCTCTGACGCAGAGAGATCACCTTGGAATTACCTGGGTGTGACCTGAGTGCACGTTGGGTGGCATTTCCGCAGGCAGAGCCGGTCTTTCACGGTGCTGGCGAGGGCATTTAGACGGTCACGTTTAGTAGTCAGAGTCCTACAGTGAGTGCTCGTGGGGAGCGCCGGTTCTCCGCGTTTTCCCGGTGCCTTGAATCGACCTCTCGCGCCGGGCTCCTCGGATGGCGAGGTTCGATCTGAGCACCTCGGTCGCTGGTCCTCAAGACAGTCCGTCAATGTGTCGACAACCACAGGATGGACTCTCCGCCCCGGATCGAGTCGCCGACGCCCGACGGCGCGGGACAAGTCGAGCGACAGGGGCGACGACGCCGGCTCGGCTCCCCCTTTTCACTAGCGGCGCGGGGAACAACCCTGGTCGTGGTCGTCGTCTTGGGTCTCGTTCTGTCAAGTGTGAGCACTTCGCATGCCGCGGGTCCGACGACCACAGCCTCAGCGCATCGCCCCCCGTTGCGTTCGAAGGCGCCGGTGTCGGCGGCAGTCCATCTGACTCCCCTACCCCCGACAACAGGCACGGCGAGTTCCACCGTTCAGCAGAGCCAACCCGCACCCACCACCTCCGTGCCGCCAACCCCACCGACATCCCCACCGACATCCACGACGACAACAGCGACGACGCCTCCGCAACAGAGGGCACCGACCACGTCAACGGGTGCCAGTGCGTCATCGATGGCGGCGAGCACCGACATCCGTGCCTCTGGCATCCAGTTGTTCCTCAACGGCTCGGCCTACCGCTTCGTCGGGGTGAACGCCTACGAGGCGGCCACCCAGTGGGGTACGAATGCCGGCTGTGGGGCCGAACTGAGCGATACGGAGCTCAACCAGCTGTTCTCCTCCCTCCAGCCCAACTCCCTGGTCCGGGTCTGGGCGTTCCAGGGATCGATGGCCACCGACGTCACGACCCACCAGCTGGACTGGGGACCCCTCGACCGGGTGTTCGCGGCGGCCGCCGCCCACGGCCAGAGGCTGGTCGTGGTGCTGACCGACCAGGGCGGCACCTGTGACGGCGGCCACTGGCAGGACCCCTCCTGGTACGAGGGAGGGTTCATGAACGTCTACAACGATCCGAGCACGACCGACGGCCGGGGACTCACCCCGCTGTCGTACTGGTCCTACCTCCAAGCCATCGTGTCCCGCTACCGGACATCACCGGCCCTCGGCATGTGGGAGCCCATCTCCGAGGCCGAGGCGTCGACCTGCCCTCCAGCCGACGAACCGCTCAACTGCAGCGGCAACCAGACCTGCCCGGACGAGGCGGTGGCGGCCAGCGCCCTCCGCCACTTCTTCGACGTGGTGGGAACAGAGATCCACTCGCTCGATCCCAGCCACGTGGTGGAAAGCGGTCTGCTGGGCGGAGGCCAGTGCGGAACCCAGGGCGCCGACTACGAAACGGTCTCGGCCAGCCCCGGCATCGATGTCCTCTCCTACCACGACTACTGGGGAACCTCCCTCATCGGGGGCGACCAGTGGAACGGCCTCCAGGTCCGACTCAACCAGGCCACCGCCCTGGGCAAGCCCATCATCGCCGGGGAGTCCGGCGAGCAGGCCGGCACAGGCCCAGGCTGCATGAGCGACGAGGCCAGGAACACCTCGCTGGAGGCGAAAGAGCAGGCTCAGGTC